>CAZQEN010000447.1:0-5311 GCA_964591605.1 uncultured Planctomycetales bacterium | reverse complement strand
GGCGGCGATTATCGGCGCGGTGGTGGCCGGAAAAGCGGCCGGGGGGTATGACAGCGTCGAAGAGGCCCAGGCCAGGATGTGCGGCGTGAAGCCCAGAGTCTACACGCCCAGCCGCCGTGCCAACTATACCTACAACGCCCTCTACAAGCTGTACCGACAGCTCCACGACGCCTTCGGCACCCTGGACTACAGCGGCTCGCTCCACAACGTCATGAAGGAGCTGCTCACCATCCGCGATGCCGCGCGCGGCCTGACGCACTGACCGATGGGCCGGGATGCTCACTTGCCCGCGGGAAACTCCGGAGCCAGCGGCGTCGACAGATCCACGTACACCCGCCCCTCGCGTACCTCGCACCGGTAGCGCTTGAGCCGCATGTAGGGGATTTCGTCGCTGGTCAGCCCTGTCCGCAGGTCCCACGGCCAGTGGTGGACCGGGCAGTAGACGCATCCGTCGCGCACCTCTCCCCGCCCCAGCGGCCCGCCCGCGTGCGGGCACAGGTTATCGCAGGCGTAGTACGTCCCGCCATCATTGCAGATGGCCAGCCACCGCTCGCCCACCTGCACCGGCACCGCACGGCCGGGCTTCACGACGCTTGCCTCCAGGACATAAGCCCAGGGCGGGTCCTTCTCGTCATGGTTTCGCATACCCCTACAATGTAACCGCAAGGGTCGTGCGTGGCGGCTCTGCGCGGTGCGTCGAAGCCCCCTTGGAGTGCGGCGGCCGTGACGCCGCTTTGGCTTACGGCGGAGCCGTTTTGGCGTTCACGGGAGACGCTGCATCCGATGTTGATCCTCGGGCCGGGCTCAGGTCGCACGGTGAAAGAGCCGAAGCGCCGCCGCAGTCCAGAGCCTTCGGCCTCATTGACTTGGCGATCATAAGTGACGACAATACCCGGTGTTGCTGATCACCTGGGCCGGTGACCCTTGACACGTCGCGGCCGCGATGCGGCCTGGCTCCGCGACGGGCAAGGCCCGTGGCGGCGCGTCAAGGGTGAGGACGGGGTCCTCTCTGCACGACCGGCTGCTGCCGGACGACTTGCCGGGAACGATCCCACCAGCAATCCAACAACAGGATTCGCAGCCATGCCCAGCTTCTTCTCCAGACGCTACATGCGCGGCCGGCCGCGCCGCACCGAACGCCTCGTCGGCGTCCTTGTCCTGGGGATCCTTGCACTCATCGTCGGCCTCTTCGCCCTCACCGGCGGGCTGTTCGCCAACGTCGTCCACCGCGTGCCGCTGCTGAGCAAAGCGAAGGACGCCGTCGGTCTCTCCGAGCGGCCGCTCTTCGTGCCCGACCCCAAGAACGTCAAACCGCCAGCCCCGCCGCATGAGATGCGGGAGGCGATGGCGCTGCTGCCGGTACCTCAGAACCCGGACTGGGTACGCGATTATGTGCAAGTTCTCGGTGAGCGAGCGTCGTCCCCGCCGACCAAAGTGCTTGTTGAAGAGCCTTCACCGGCCACCTATCTCTTGTATCTGCAGAACAGATGGGGATGTCAGCAAATCCAGGAGAATCAGCGTGCCTTCGATGTGAGATCGAACTACACCGGCTACTACCGGCCATCGAGGTTCAAGCCGGGTCTTGCTGGTGCCCATGTGCTGATTGCGGATTTCCAGACGCCTGCCGCGGCTTTCGGTTTCTGGCGAGCGGTGCAGCCCGAAGAATTGAAAACCGTGGCTCTGGGGCAAAGCGGTTCGATGACGAAAGATGGCCGGGTTGTGACGTTCTGGGCTGGCAGGTTTGCCACCCTGGTTGTCGGTGATGAAGATGCAGAGTCTGCTGAAGTGGAAGCCTTGGCCCGTTTGATAGCATCCGTTCAGCTCAATTATGGATCTCCATTCTGGTCGGAAACGGTACTCCCGCGCGAGGGTCAGGTCGTCCGCAGCTTCCGCTACGTGAAAAGTCAGCCGCTCGGCATGGCGGAGCTTGGCGATTGCTGGCTCGCCGATTACCAGAACGGCCTGACCATCGGCGTGATGCAGCCAGCCTCGCCGGAGAGACTGCTCGCGAGTCTCAAGCAGCGGGCGGCGTCGCAGCCCGCCGAGGTGCATGTGATGGAGAGCGAGGCGCTGGCCGCCGCCACGGTCACATGGGCCGCGGGCGACAAGACGCTGACCGCGTTCGACGCCGGTCCCTACGTATTCGTGATCGCGGCATCGCCGCAGCAGACGGAGCTCGTTGCGTCTACAGCGAAGATGCTCCACGACCGCTGGAGCGGGCCAGATGCATCGGCCATGGCCAGTGCTTCGGGCGTCAATCCGCAATCCGCAATTCGAAATCCGCAATCCCCTGCCGCCGGCTCCGCGCGTTTTGCCGAGGTCGATGGGCTCGACGCGCCAGCCAAAACCGAGCGCTACACCGACAACCTCTACGAAAAGATCGACGGCCGTGAACCGATGTTCCGGTCGTTCAATTTCGTCGAGCTGCGGTTCGGGCAGTATCTCGACGGCCGCAACAAGCTCGCCTACGACGTGTACCTCTACGACATGGCCGAGCCGAACAACGCGCTGGGCATCTTCATGAAGGAGCGCAGCGGGGCGGGGGCGTCGGCGAACGTGGGTCGCGACAGCTACGTCTCGGGCACGAACGTCTACTTCTGGAAGGGCAAGTACTACGTGAATGTCCTGGCCCCGGCCGATGGCGGCGACGCGGTCCTCGCGACCGCAAAGAGGATCGCCTCGGCCGTTGCCGACACCATCGCCGACACCGGCGGCGGTTTCTGGGCTGAGGACGTGCTCCCGAAGGAAGATCGCGTCCCCGAGTCTTTCAAGTACATCGCCAGCAGTGCCCTGAGCTATGATTTTCTGAACCGCGTCTACCGGGCCGACTACAAGACGGGTGACAAGACGTACGGCCTGTTTGCCCTGAAGGCGTCGAACCCCGAGCGGGCCCGCGAGCTCTTCCTGCAGCTCGCCGACGCGGCGAAAAGGTACGGCGATGACATCGAGCAGCGCGTCGATACGCCGGGCAGCGAGCTCGTGGTGACGCGATCGCTCGATGTGTACATGGTTGCGTTCTGCAAGGGGGTGTTCGTGGGCGGCGTGGCCGACTGCGACGATCAGGAGTTGGCGATCGCGAAGGCGAAACTCCTGCGCGAGCGCATGCCGGCTGATGCGCCGGGCGAACCCGAGCCCGCGGCGTCCGGCTCTGAGCCTCCCACGAGCGAAGGCAAGAGCGAGGGCAAGACCGAAGACGGCGAAAGCCACGGTGAAAGCGATGGCTACTGATAAACCCGATGCCAAGAGCCGCAGCAGCGGGACCCCCGGGTCCCCTCACACAGGCGAGACGCCTGTGCCACACCCCACAGGCGAGACGCCTGTGCCACACCCGCCGGTGCCACAGGGGTTGTCGCGGCGCGAACTGCTCCTGCGCGGCGGGGCCACGGTGGCCGTCGCGGGGCTGGGCACGGCCGCTGTCATCAAGCTCTACGACCCCAAAGGCGACGCGGGCCTCCAGCCGCCGCCCGCGATCACGCTCAAAGACTACTTCGCGAAGGTGAATTTCCCGCCGGATCAGCCTCGCATCTCCGTTGCGTTCGGGAAGATCGAGGACATCGAGCAGATGGTCCGCACGGCGGTGGGGGGGTTGACGAAGGGCGAGGGCATGGGGCGATTCATCGCCAGGGGCGATGTCGTCATGCTCAAGCCGAACGTCGGCTTTGACCGCGGCCCGCAGCTTGGGGCGACCACGAATCCCGACGTCGTGCGGGCGGTCATACGCCTCTGCAAGGAGGCCGGGGCGAGCCGCGTGATCGTCGCCGATAACCCGATCGAGAACCCCGAGGCCTGCTTCGCCAAGAGCGGCATCAAGGCCGCCGCCCTGGCCGAGGGCGCCGAGGTGGTGATTCACTCGAATACGCACGACGCGCCCGTTCAGGTTCGTGCCACGCAGCCCAACGCCGCCCGCCACGAGGCCCTGGGCACCTGGCCGATCTTCTGGAAGCCGCTCAAGGAGGCCGACAAGGTCATCGGCATCCCGCCGATCAAGGACCACAACCTTTGCTTCGCCTCGATGTCGATGAAGAACTGGTACGGCCTGCTCGGCGGCCGGCGCAACCAGTTCCATCAGGCGATCCACAATATCGTGAGCGACCTGGGTTTCATGATGAAGCCGACGCTCATCATCGTCGACGGCACGCGCGTCATGATGAAAAACGGCCCGACCGGCGGGCGTGTCGACGACATCAGGATCGGCGGCGTGGCCGGCAGGCCGTCCATTGTCGCGAGCGTCGATCAGCTCGGGTGCGACACGTATTGCCTGCAGACGCTGTTGGGCCGAGATCCGGCCCAGTTGGCGTATTGTGATCTGGCGTTCCAGAAGTTCGGGAGTGATCCGACGCGTTTAGTGACTCGAAACTGGCAGGAGTACAAGCAGCAGGGCAAGTTGGTCGAGACGGTGGTTTAGTTCTGAGTTCTGAGTTCTTGGTTCTGAGTAAAGAGCAGATTCACATGCAGGATTTCAGAAAGCTCAAAGTCTGGCAGCTTGCGCATCAACTCACATTGGACGTGTACCGCGTCACGCGCAGCTATCCTCCTGAAGAACGGTTCGGCCTCACCGCCCAGTCACGTGACGCAGCGAGCTCCATATCCTCCAACATCGCTGAGGGCTGCGGGCGTGGAGGTCGAAAGGATTTCTGTCGATTTCTCCGGATTTCAAATGGATCTGCGAGCGAACTGCAGTATCACCTCATCCCGGGTCGTGATCTCAAGTACCTGAGCCCCGCAGACCAGAGCCGACTGGGGCAGAAAGCCGCTCAAGTGCAGCGGATGCTTGTGTCACTGATGAACCGGATTCAGGCTTCCAGATTGCCGGAGTTTCGCACCACGCGTTACCGACTGGAAGGGCAGGAACTCAGAACTAAGAACTCAGAACCAAGAACCAAGAACTGAGAACTTGGCATGCGTATCACAACCGTCAGAATCATTACCCAAACGGTGGTGATGGCCTTATTCCTCACCTTCGTTTTCGTCACCACGTTTTCGCATTTGAACGAGCTGCCCGCGCTGGCGTTTTGGGTCAGCAAGTTCCTTGAAATCGATCCGCTCGTTGCCGGCGCGACAGCGATCACCACGCACACGCTCTACAAAGGCCTCATCTGGTCGCTCATCCTGCTCATTCCTACGCTGTTCCTCGGACGCATCTTCTGCAACTGGATCTGCCCGTACGGCATCCTGCACCAGTTCACCGGCTGGGTGTTCAACACGCGGAACGCCAAGCAGAAGATCGAATCGAACCGCTACCGCAAGCTGTACGCGGTCAAGTACTACATCCTGATCGGCTTTATCGTCGCGGCCCTCTTCGGCAGTCTGC
>CAZQEN010000446.1:0-5316 GCA_964591605.1 uncultured Planctomycetales bacterium | reverse complement strand
CGCGTGGGCCTCGAGCCCGAGTTGGGCTGGATCTCCGTGCTGGCGGTCGCGCCGGACCATCAGCACCGCGGGATCGGCCGTCAGCTCCTGAGCGCAGCGGAGACGCACCTGCGCAAACATAATCGTCATCGCGTCTGGGTCTGCGGCAACACCGGCTCCGCGCCCGGCTACGTCTTTCCGGGCGTTGATCAGGACGCGTACGCGGGCGGCCTGGAGTTTCTCCTCAGGGCCGGCTACCACGTCGATCACGAGCCCGTCGCGATGTCGTGCGAGATCGTCAACTTCGAGCTGTACGAATTCGAGCAGCAGGCCTGGTCGAGCGGGTGCGGCCTGCGCATTCTGCCGCTTGATGCGGGCCAGGTGCAGGCGTTCTTTGCGTTTCTGGCCGAGGCGTTTCCGGGCGACTGGAACACGGCCGCCCGCGCCAAGGTCCGCAGCGGCGCTCTTCACGAGATCCTGATCGCCGAGCAGGACGGGCGGATCATCGGCTATTGCCAGTGGGAGGGCGAGCACTTCGGCCCATTCGGCGTGCGGCCCGAGTCGCGAAACATGCAGGTCGGCGCGAAACTGTTCGTCGAGGCCGTCCGCCGGATCCGCCAGGCCGACGGGCGCACCGTCTGGTTCAATTGGGCCGACGAAGCCGCGGCCCGCTTCTACGCCCGCTTCGGCCTCAGGCCGACGCGGCGCTTCGCGATCCTGCGCAAAGACCTGTGAGCAGCAGGCACGCTCCGCGTGCTGTCTCCATGGAGCCCGAAGCGCAAGCGAGGGGTTGAGAGGAAGGTGCGGCGATCGCAAGAAGCCCTCGCTCGCGCGTCGGGCTCTGATTTACGCGATGACGCCGTCAACGGCGGCCCGATCCGGGATCCGACGGCACGCGGAGCGTGCCTGCCACAAAAGGCGCCCGTCGACAACTGCTGACACTCGAGAATCTGTGATCACCATCGACTCCGTTATCGTCGCAACGTACTTCCTCGCGATCTTCATCGCCGGCTACTTCGTGAGCCGCCGGCACGCCCATCGCAGCGCCGACGAGTTCATCACCGGCGGCCGGACGCAGACGTGGTGGCAGAGCGGCCTGGCCCTGCTGGGGATGGCCGTCGATCCGGGCTACATGAGCATCGCGGCCCTGGGTTTCATCTGCGGCCTCTACGTCACGCAGTGGACGGCCGTCCACGTCTGGTTCACCACGTGGTTCGCGGCCATGTTCTTCCTGCCCATCTACTGGCGCAGCCGCATCGTCACCACCCCCGAGTTTCTGGAAAAGCGATTCAACGTCCAGTGCCGCGTCGTCTTCTCGCTGCTCATGGTCGTGCTGCTCGTCGCGACGCTGGGCCTAGGCCTCTACCTGGGCGGGCTGCTGCTGCACAATCTGATTGGCTGGAACCTCTGGGCGAGCGTCGGCTTCATCGCCGCGGTCGCAGGCTTCTACGTCATTCTCGGCGGCATGCGCACCGTGCTTGTGCTCGATGTGTATCAGGCGATTTTCCTTTTCCTCACGCTGCTGGCAGTGGGAACCGTCGCCGTCCGGCACATCGGCGGGCTCTCGGGCCTTGCGTCGATGCAGGCGACCGGCCAGGCTGGCGGCCGGATACCCGGCATCGTGCCGCCGTCGGACTGGAGCCTCACCACCGACACGTTTTTCCCCGCCCAGGCCATCGTCGTCTGGGCCACCATCGCCGGCCTCTCATGGCTGGCATGCAATTTCGGCATGGCCCAGCGCATCCTCGCTGCGAAAACCGAGCGTGACGGCCAGAAAAGCCTGCTGTTTCTCGGAATTCTTGCCGCCATCGTCCCGACCTGCTCGTTTCTGGTCGGTGCGGCCATGCGCCAGGCCGATCCGAACGTGAAACCCGACGAAGCGTTCCTCCGCGTCATGCTCGACTGGTTCCCCGTCGGCATCCGCGGCCTTCTCTCGGCCGGCATGATGGCCGCACTGCTCTCGACCGCCGACGGCCTGCTCACCGGCACCGGAGCGCTGCTGCTTCAGGACGTGTATGTTCGATTCTTCCGGCCCGCTGCCGGCGAGGCCGAGCAGAAGCGCTTCACGAGAGTCACGGAGGTCATCGGACTGCTGATCGGCGTCGCCCTCGTCGCCGTGTTCATGAATGAGCAGTCGGCCATGGCCCGCCTGCAGTCGATTTATGCCGATGTTCTCGGCGTCATCGTCGCGATCTACATCGTCGGCATGTTCTCGCGCCGAGCCGCCCCGCGGGCCGCTTTCGTCGGCATGATGGTCGGGATCGCACTCGCCGCCGCGCTGGAAATGCTCCCCCGATTCAACCCGGCGTTCACGTTGAATTTCGCTTACATCGGGTTCTTCTCGTTTGTGGGAACGATCGCAGTTACGATGCTCCTGAGCAATTTCGAGCGGCCGGTGGCCATCGAGCGGCTGCGGAATCTGACCATCCACACGCTGGAGGATGTGCAGGGCCCTTGGGTCGGCCTGAAAGCCTGGCCAAACCTGTGGAAGTGGGCGCTGCTCATGGCGGCAGCGTGGTTCGGCGCGAGTGCGGCGTGGGAATGGTACGTGCAGTCCTGTGCGCAAGTGTAACCGTGAACGAACTCCAAGCCGTCCAGATTGTTCTCGTGATCGTGAGCGCCCTGACCGCATCCGCGGTCGCGGCAGTGGCCGGGTTTGGCGGCGCGGTTCTGCTGCTGCCCGTGCTCGTGTGGGCCTTCGGCGTCCGGCAGGCGGTGCCGATCCTGACGATCGCACAGCTCGTGGGCAACGGCTCGCGCGTCTGGTTCAACCGCGCCGACATCGACGGCCGCGTGGTCGCGTGGTATTCGGTCGGCGCGGTGCCCTGCGCGCTGCTCGGAGGATACCTGTTCGCGACCGCGCCTCTGGCCGGGCTCACGCGCGGGATCGGCGTATTCCTGATCGCGGTGGTTGCTTATCGTCGATTGTTCAAGGGAAGCTATCCGCGCCTTTCCGCACGTGCCTTTATGGCCGTGGGCGCGGGCGCGTCGCTGCTTTCCGCCCTGGCCGGCAGCACGGGCCCGGTCACCGCGCCGTTTTTTCTCGCGTACGGCCTGATCCGCGGGGCGTACATCGGCACCGAAGCGGCGGCGACGGTGATCACGCACATCTTCAAGCTGGTCGCCTACGGCGGGGCAAGCGTTCTCTCCGGCCAGACGCTCCTGGCCGGACTGCTGATTGCGCCCGTCATGTTCGCGGGGTCATGGCTGGGCAAACTCGTCCTGGACCGGCTGAGCGAACGCATATTCATCGGGATCGTTGAGTTGATCTGTCTTGTGTCGGGTGTTCTCATCGTTGTGCGCGGATGAGATCCTGCGGATGGGAGTGAGCGATGGCGGATTTGAAGAAGCACATGCTGGTCATCGGCGGCCACATCGGCGATGCGGAGATCACCGGCGGTCTGCTCGCCGCCAAATACGCGGCGGCCGGCCATCGCGTGACCATCCTGCACATGACGGCGGGTGAAAAAGGCAACCCGAAGATGGATCACCAGGCATACCGCACGCAGCGTCTCAAAGAGGCCGACGCGTTTGCCCGCACGATCGGTGCCGCCGAGTGCATCGTGCTCGAGCACCCCGATGGCGAACTGCAAGTCACCCCCGACACCCTCCACGACATGTGCGACCGCATCCGCGCGCTCAAGCCCGACATCGTGCTCACCCACTGGCGCGGCTCCTTCCACCGCGACCACCGCAACACGTATGAGATCGTCATGGAGGGTGGTTTCCTGGCCGCCTTGCCGGGGATCCAGCGCAAAGACCCCGCCCACCTGATCCGCGGCCTGTATTACCTCGAAAACTGGGAGGACATGGAGGACTATCACCCCGATCTCTGGATGGACGTCACCGATGTCATCCCCGTCTGGACGCAGGCCTGCCGCGAGCACCAGCTCCTGCGCGGCGAAATCTCGTTCGACTACCTGCACTACTACACCGGTCTGGCCGCCAAACGCGGGGCCGAGGTCGGCGTCAAGTACGCCGTCACGGTCAGCCTGCCGCCCATCTCCCGCAAACGCCGGGTCGATTGGCTGCCCGTCGATACCGAGCCCGTGCTCATCTTCTGACTCAAGAGCCCCGAGCTTGAAGCCCGCGCGGCGATGCCATACGGCCGAACGCCCGCTCCGTTCGACGTGCCATTCTGACAGGAAGACCCGCCGGATGTCCGAATCTGGCAGGAACCGGGCGGCGATTGCCTCCGGAAATCGCGGTCGACCATGTTCGTAACATGTTATTGTATAATAGTTTAAAACATTCACCTTCCCGGAGCCGCAACGCCGCGGCTGTGGCATTGTCCTTGCTGATCGCTTCACACACCGCAGTGCCGCATTGACCGGTCTGCGCCATTCGGGTCCGCCCCTGCACGATGTGCGGTAGAAAGACGGCCGGACCCCCTCAACTGACATTGAAAGGAAGGAGCGAGTCACATGGGTAAGCTGAAGATTCGTCCGCTGGGCGACAAGGTCCTGCTCAAGAGGGTCGAGGCCGAGGCCAAGACCGCGGGAGGCATCGTTCTGCCGGATACGGCCAAGGAAAAGCCCAAGCGCGGCATCGTGCAGGCCGTCGGCGACGGAAAACTGCTCGACACGGGCGAACGCAGCAAGCTCCAGGTCAGCAAGGGCGAAGAAGTGATCTTCAGCAGCTACGCCGGCACCGAGATCAAGGTGAACGGCGAGGAACTGCTGATCATCGATGAGGGCGACATTCTCGCCATCGTCGGATCCTGATCGCTGGTGTGGCACAGGCATCCTGCCTGGCCGTTCGGCACGGGCATCCTGCCCGCAAACGTCCTATGGGCATCGTGCCCCTGCATTCACGACAGGCAGTTATCGAATAACCGGTAAGCAACGAACAAGCTCAAGGAGCATGAAAGTATGGCAGCCAAGAAAATCGCATACGAAATGGAAGCCCGGGAGGCGATTCGCCGGGGCGTCAAGCAGCTCGCCCGCGCGGTCAAGGTGACGCTCGGCCCGAGCGGGCGCAACGTGGTGCTCGAGAAGTCCTTCGGTTCGCCGACCGTCACCAAGGACGGCGTCACGGTGGCCAAGGAGATCGAGCTCGAGGACGCCTATGAGAACATGGGCGCGCAGATGGTCAAGGAAGTCGCCCAGAAGACCAGCACCGTCGCGGGCGACGGCACGACCACCGCGACGATCTACGCCGAGGCCATCTACGACGAGGGCCTCAAGAACGTCGCGGCCGGCGCGAACTCGATGGAGCTCAAGCGCGGGATCGACAAGGCCGTCCAGCGGGTGATCGAAGAGCTCGACAAGATGAGCACGCCCGTCAAGGGGAGCCAGCAGATCGCCCAGGTCGGCACCTGCGCGGCCAACCAGGACG
>CAZQEN010000445.1:0-5330 GCA_964591605.1 uncultured Planctomycetales bacterium | reverse complement strand
TCCCCGACAGCGCCGCCGCTCCAGGGGGCATCCCCTCCAGCGGCATACAAAAGCCCGCCACAGAGGCCCCCGAGAGTACAGAGAAAACGGTATCTCAGCGCCAGCGTCTCGATCTGAGAGACGGGGTCGACAGGACGGATGCGATCTGAGGCCAATCCACGGGCTTTTGCACATCTCAGATCTCAAATCCGGTTGCGGGCCCCGCCCGCGCTCTGTGCTCCGCGACCTCGGCGGCAGTCAACCATGCAGCGCTGCGGTGCATTCTCGACCAAACCCATGTCAACCCCGCTTTCGCTGGGGCATGTGCCAGGATTCTCCTCCTCTGGTTGACACCACGCGGCGCCCGCTGGCAGGCCAATGGTGTCTGCCTGCGCACCCAGTTCGCCACGGCGACTCCCCTGCACTGCAAACGCGCAACTTCTTGTTCTTCTGACAAGGCTTTTGCCGCCGATGCACGCAGATGGACACTGATGGAATACAGGCCCTGTCTTCACCCGTGGACGTACCCGATCCTCGGCGCGGCGATGCAGGTGCATGGGGTGCCCGGCTGCGGCTTCCTGGAGGCCGCTGATCAGGCAGCACTCGCCTCGAATCTGCGCAATCTGTGAAATCTGCGGACCATGATTTGGATCCGCAGATGGCGCAGATTTCGCAGATGTCCTCGCCTGCCTTCTGTCCCCTGTACTCCGACCATGCAACGTCTTTTTTTCCGGAAGAACCTCACGTACACGTCTCAATCTCAAATCTCAGATTTCAAATCTCGAATCCGATTCTCTGAGGGCTCAGCGCCTCTGCGTGAGCTTCTCTTCCTGGGTTGCGGGCAACGCCTGCGCCGTGCAGAGATGCCCGTGCCGGGCTTTTCGGGCCGGAGGCCCGAGGGACGGTTCACGGGCAGGTCGGCCGTTCAGCACGTGTCGATGGTTCGGAGGGTGGCGGCCGGGGCCGGCTGGCCGACCTTGGCGCGGCGTCAAAACGGACGCATGCTTCGAGATTGTCTCGGCGGTTGCGATTCTGATTCTGCTATGGAGTCTTTTCTCTGAGATCGTCGGGTTTCAAAAACGTACGCAGTATGCTCAGGTTTTCTTCACAACCGACGCGAAATCCCTCCAGCTCATCCACCATCGCCTCGACAAGAGGCCTCAATTCATCCGGAGTCAGTTTGCCTTGGAGGTACTGGAGCAAGATCACGACCATTCTGGCCTTTGCAGCCGGGGACTCAAATCCATGACGCGAAAGATTCGCGAAGAGTTTAAAACAATGTTCGATCGTCTGGTCGGTCTGCAATGCCAGATGAAGTCGGCGCTTCATGACTCCCAAGTGTACTTCCAACGCAATGCGCAAGTATTCATACACATTCAAAGACACCTCACAATCCAACGCAAGCAGTTCCTCCGCTATTGAATCAAAATCATCCTCTCGACAAAAAGCTTGGTCGGACTTCGATATAATGCGGGATAGCGATGCTGGCATATCGGATCCCTGTCGCTTGATCACCGAAAGCCAATCAATATCAGTATTCATCTGCCGTGACCTCCAACCGATGGGTAGTTCTACCAAAGCGCAATCGAGCTCATTCATGGACCATCGTGAGAGTATGGGTGCCTCCAGTAAGCGCAATCGAGCTCGTTCATGGTACCCGCCCATCCTTGACCCTGCCGCGAGCGCCCCTGGCACGCCTCATAACATTCATAACATCGACACATCGACCCGAACAGCCTGCCTTCAGAATGAGTCGCGTCCCGTTCGATTCTCCCGCTTCGAGCTCGCTGGACGGGCGCACAGGCGCAGCCCCCATGCACAGCGAGCACAGGATCGTGGATGCGACGATGCATGAGTTCATGGCAATTCTCCTCGAAACCTTGCAGCAACTGGGATTCTGTTCCGCGGCCCGTGCAGCCGCGCGGGCAGGACGATCACGCTCCGGCTGGCCTGAACACCGCCCGCCGCGGCGGGCTCGCTTGCCGAGAGGCAAAGGCTGCACAACAGGGCGACCGGTACGATGGATCGTTTCATGGGAGATCCCTCAATCTCTTTCCCAACTGACCGACCATCCCGCGCTTTAGAACGAGTCGCTCGCTACGAGTCACCGGTTCCCGTGCGCCTTTGGTGCCGAATCGGTGTCCCGTCTTCTTCGCAGTTACTTGGGCTCCCCCGTCGACAGACACACTGCCGATGAGTAGAACTCAGCCAAAGTTGGATCTGATCCACCGAAGATCCTTGATAGGCCGGTCAATGACAGCACGCCATCGAAGGGCAAGCTGGGGCAGAGCTTCTCGAAAAGATCTGATATGTGCTTCGTGAGCGCGGGGATATCCCCCTCATTTTCATCTATAAACTCCACCCCGAGGAGTAGGGGTGCATGCTGCTCTCCAGATGCGGGTTTTCGAACACAGACCAGCAATACTCTTTTTATGTGAGGAAGTTGTGAGAGGGAAGACGGGAATTCCGTCGCAGCCAGAGCTGAACAGACCTCTGGCGAGGGCGGAATGAATCTGGAGGCATTGGGATCATGGTTCGACATGGCATTAGACCTCGTTCGCCTAATTTGGCGAAGGAGAATAAGGAGGAAACTCGGAACATCGGCACTTTCCGGGGTAATATGCATTCTTGCCGACACAGCTCGATCGAGAAATGTATCCAGCGTACTCCTCGATCCCCTCTGCTACACCTTTACAGAGGCAGTAGCACTTGTCATCGGGATCGTCGTCCGGCCAAGATATGCGTGGTGCTTCGGCGGCTTCCGCAATGATGATATACAGGATACACGCACAGGTAACCGCGCCCACAGCAATATCGTCGTGTGGTATTGGTGTTCCTGCGGTAATTGCTTTGCATCCGGCGCTTCGGACAAGCATCGTGCCTGCCAGCGAGCATTGCGTTTGGCACGTGCCTGGAGCTGGCGGGGTCGGACCGGGAGGCTCGTCGCATTCGCGGGGCGGAATTCCACTCGTTCGACAACTCCAGTGGCATCGCTCCCACCTCGGCTCACAATTCGTTGCAGTTCCGCCCTGCTCTCGGCACCTGTTGTAGCATTGACCACATTGGTACTTGCATTGCGTGGTGGGTTCAAACTCCAAAAGGCCAGCAGGGTCAAAGGAGTTCGCCACCCGGTTGTTGACGTAACAATAGTCACTTAGACCGCCAAGTTCCCCCAAAGGATCCCGATTTAACCAGCGTCCGGGTTCCCAAGTGTAGTATCGGTAGCCCCAATAGCCCAAACTCGATTCCTCATCCAACCACTTCGTGCTGAATCGGACGGGGTTGGCCAGGGCAAGTGCGGTAGCGTCGTCCTGCCAGTCGCCGTCGTTGTCGGTGTCCGGGCCGATCACGGCGCCGTAGGCGTCGTACTCGTAGCGGGCGGCCACCGCGTAGCCGGAGGCGTTCGCGACAAGCTGGCCGACATTGCCGTTGGCGTCGTAGAGGAACCAGTACTTGGGCGTGCCGGACTCAGCCGTCTCCTCGACGGCCAGCAAACCGCCGATGCCCCCGGCGCCGTGAATGCCCGGAACCACCGGCGAGACGCCCGGTGCCACACCGCTGCCGCGCTGGCCGGAGAGGTCCAGGCCCCAGGTGTACTTGCGGATGATGTCATTCGCATCGTCGAGGACGAGGACGACGTTCCACTGGTCGTAAACGAAGCGCAGCTCGGAATCGTACTCCCAGTCCTGGATCTGCGTGTTCCAGGCGTAGATCTCCCTGGCGATCCGGCGGGACATGTAATCGTACTCGTACAGCGCGGCCTGGCTGCCCGCGGTGGGATACAGCGGGATGGCCCCGGCCAGGCGGTTCTCGGCGTCCCAGAGGTACTGGTACTCGGCGTCGCTGATCAGGTTGCCGTCCTCGTCGTAATACAGGCTCGGCACCGACGGCGGGCAGCTCCCGCTCCCGTCGTGCGTGAGCGTGTACTGGTTCACGTTGTTCGCGCAGTAGTGCGTCGCCGCACTGTCCTGCGTGGCCTGCGTGCGGTTGCCGATCGGATCGTACGTGTAATCGTAATCGCCTGGCGTCAAATGACTGCAGTTCCCGGTCAGGGTGGTGGTGTCGCACCGGTCGGCCCCGGTGACCTCGCTGCGGTCATGATAACCCCAGCGCCAGTGGTGGTCACCCCCATTTGCATCACATACCTCGCCAATCATCTTGACGCGCGCCCGCGGGCCTTGCCCGCCGGCCCTTGACTCGCCGGGGACGCCGGACCTCCGGGCTCGGTCAGCGGCGTTCGTCCGCCCGGCGTGTCAAGGGCCAGCAGGCGGTCGAGCTGGCTGCGCAGATCGCCCTCGAGGTTTTCAAGGCCGTCCTTGTCGTCGTAGGTGGGCCGCCGGCCGTGGACGGATTCGATGCGCCCGTCTTTGCCGATCAGGCAGACGAACGGGAACGCCCTGATCGCGTAGCGCCGCGCGGCCGTGTAGTCAGGGTCGAGGCCGACGGGCAGCCTGAGCCCGCGCTGCCCGGCCGCGTCGGCCACCTGGGCGGCGTTGCGGTCGCCGGCACAAACGGTGACGAACTCAACGGCTCTGTCGGCATAAGACTCAGCCACGCGCTGGAAGACGGGCAACTGGCGGACGCAGTGGCCGCAGCGCCCGGTCCAGAACATGACCGCGGTGAGCCGGTCACGCGGCGCTTGCCGCGTCGGTCCGGAGCCCGGTCGCCGCGGCGACTGGCCGACGGAATCGCGCTGCAGACTCAGCCCCGAGGCCGGCGGCTGCGGCGACTGGACGGCAGGCGCGGACGGCCCATCGGCGCCGGTGGCTTTCTCAGGCGTGGATGCGGCGTCGCCCAATCGAATCTCGCATCCATCCGCGGTTTTCAACGTCACCGCCGGCGCCGGCCGGCCCACCATCGCCCGCGGCCGGGCCATCCACGGATCGAGCACCGGCGGCGGCTCGGCGCTGACGCTGACCGGAATCCGGATGACGGGCTTGTCCGTCATGTCCGTCGTGATCAGCAGGTGCACGTCCTTGCCCGCCGGCGTGTGATACCCGGCGGGAAGCGTGGCCGTGACCACGTAGACGCTGCCGGCCGCATGTTCCTTGACCTCAACCGCAATGGCCGCATCCGTGGCGACCGCGGAGAGGACGTTCATCGGCCCCTCGCCCTTGTGCCGAAGCAGAAACGAACACCGGTGCTCCCTGGCCGGCGGGCGGTCCAGGCGCAGGAGTGTAGGCCTGACCTCGACGTTTGACACGCCGGCCGCTTCGAGCGGATCGCTTCGCGATCCAGTCGCCTGGAGCGATGGCGTCGCGTCAAGGGTGCTGGCCGGGCGCTCAGGCGCAGCCCCCATGCACAGCGAGCACAGGATCGTGGACGCGACGATGCGTGATTTCATGGCAAAT
>CAZQEN010000444.1:0-5339 GCA_964591605.1 uncultured Planctomycetales bacterium | reverse complement strand
CGCTGGTCCGGCAGATGCACGTGCTGGTTCGTGGTCATCCGCGCTACGGCTACCGTCGGATCTGGGCACTGCTGCGGGCGGACGGCTGGCGGGCCAACCGCAAGCGGATCTGGCGGCTGTGGAAACGTGAGGGCTTCAAAGTGCCCCGAAAACATCGAAAAAGGCGGCGTTTGGGCACCAGTGCCAACGGCATCGTCCGTCATCGGCCCGAGCACAAGGACCACGTCTGGGCGTGGGACTTCATTCACGATCGTGATGAGCGAGGCCGGCCATTGAAGTGGTTCGCGCTGGTGGACGAGTATACCCGGGAGTGCCTGGCGTTGGAGGTCGAACGATCAATGACCGCGTTGGACGTGATCGACATTCTGAGCCAGGTGTTTCTGATCCGCGGCGTACCAAAACACATTCGCAGCGACAACGGTCCGGAGTTCATCGCCCACGCCATCCGGCGTTACCTGGAAACAGCCAAGGTCGGCACGCTGTATATCGAGCCCGGATCTCCGTGGGAGAACGGCTATGCCGAGAGTTTCTTCAGTCGCCTGCGGGATGAGTTTCTGAACTGCGAACTGTTCGCTGACCTGCGCGAGGCCAAGCACCTGGCCGCGGTCCGGCAGAACCAGTACAACCATCGCCGCCCGCACTCGTCGCTGAACTACCGGACGCCGGCCGCGTACGCCGCGTCCCTCGGGGGCTCTGCCCCCGAACCCCCGGCTTCTTCCCCTCCGGAAAGCACCGGAAGAGAAGCCGAAGACCGGGGCAAACGAGGTCAGGCTCTCACAGCGACTGGTACATGATTTGGGGGCAGGTCAGTGGCAGCATGGGTGTTCTTTGCGGCGGGTACGGACGGGGAGGCGGTATCCGGGACCGGTTCGCAATCTGGCGAAGGCAGTGGGTCAGTTTCGCGGTGCCACTTCGACGTCCAGCAAAGCCACCAGTTCTTCGATTTTCCACACGTAATCGGTCAGGCCAGCGGCCACAGCCGGTGTCACCCGTAGAGTCTGGTGAACGCGGCAGAAGTTGTTGTGCATGACGTGCAGGCTGACGGCGTGCCCGAGATTCTCAATTCTCTTGCTGAAACCGATGGTTAGTCGCGTGAAACGACGCATCGCCATGCGCATCGTCAGATTGCTGCGTTCGACGAAGCTGGTCGAAATGTGCTCAGGAGCGGGGTTGCCGTTGATGGGGGTTCGTTTGCAGGCGGTGCATACCGCAGGGCTGTGGCTACCGGCCGAAATCCCGCTCTGAGTGGCGTACTGTTTCACGACCATTCCGTATTCGACCTCTTGACCAAACGCCTTACCGATTGCGTTCAGACACGTGCCCAGGCCGTCAGTGCTCAACTGAACGCGGCCCGTCATGCGCCGAGCAATATCGAACATGCAGGCTTTCGCGTCGTCAATCTCTCGCGTTCCCACCCGCCACGTCACACAGAGCTTGTTGTCTGCGTCGAGCGCCGTCCATGTCCACACATCCCCTACACCATACTGGCCGTTCAGGTGCTCGAGGATGTTCGCTGCCTTGCAGTAGCAGAAGCACCAGATTCCATCTGTCTCCCCGCTGTTCGGTGTTGAGCTTGTTCATTCCCCTATTATGCTTGACTGCTCAAGCATTCTCAATCGCAAAAAATACCCGGAACGAAATCGTTCCGGGTGCGACAACACGCTATTGGCCGCCGAAAACTTGATGATAGACCAACGGCTTTTTAAGGCCTTGGCTCCTGCAGCGGCTCGCTCTGACCAATCGGCGCATATACTCCATCGCCTCTTTCGAGGCCTCGGGCATGCTTTCCACGAGTTTTTGTGCCTGCTCTCTGATTCTTTCCGCTTTTTCCAATGTCTGTCCGTTTCCCATAAGAAACCCCCTATTCGCTAGGAACAGAGGCCATTAACAGTTCATGTACTGACTCAAAGCACTTGAAGGCTCGATGAGTGCTCAGGGCGACTACCGCCCTAGTATAGTATTCCCAAGCCGCACGCCACAAGTCGTCATTTTGTCCGCAGAGCTTCACATTTAGACCCAGCTCTTGGCGGGCAAATCTTCCGTCAATCCTGCGCCCGTGCTGCAAGAACTGCTTCACCGAGGTGAGCGTGTCAACGACTTTTTTGACCTTTCTTCCCTTGTTCGGAACGTCTTTTAGCATGTATTGGCTGAGCAGCTTTTTTCCCACGTCTCTCCCAAATTCCATTGCCCTCTCGCACTCTACGATGAACGCCAAATCCAGGGTCAGCATCATCTGCAGGGTTGCCGAGGTATCTTTGCCTTGGGCCACGAGCTCATTGTGTTTTGCGACAAGCTCATCCCTCGCGTCTATGAACGATTGCGCGGAAAGATAGCGCGCTTTTCCCTGGATCGTCGCCTCGATCTGAGCATCAATAGGCCCCAGCTCCGAAGGAGGTCCCATAACAATCTCATCGGCGCCCAGGGCGATCAAAGTCGCGGCGCTCTTGGCGTCGTTGGGAATAATAACCCGAAACTTTGTGCATTGGTCACGGCAAAGCGCGATCACTTTTTCGACAACCGTCCCGTCGCCGCCCGGACTGTCCAAGATCAGATTGAGCGTGTGAACATCGCCTATCTTTAGTAAGACATTGCCCAGGACGGGTATGTCGGCTGTACTCAGCGACAAAAAGGAAACATGGCCTATAACGGCGGCCTGCTGTCCATCATTAAGTTCGGGCTGGGAGATCTTTTCCAGGAGTCTCTTTCGCTGGTTCCTTTGCTCCTTTGAAACGTCGTGCTCCTCCATTAGAGAGGAGAACGTAAACGGTCTTCCCAGCACCGGTTCTGGTACATTGGGATTGCCGTCTCCGGCGGCAGCCTGATAGGATCTCATTGTGAGGCTTTCCATCGTGCTCGGGCAGCGAGTGTTGCGATCTCGCGCCGCTTCTGGGCCGACAATTTCGCCGCCCGCGCCGGACCTCCCTTTTTCCCGCCCAGCTTCCCCAGCGCAACAGCGGCCGGATTCTTTGGTGGCTCCCCCTCGACAGCCTCTGCTGTCGCCTGCTCAACGATCGCCTTGGCAAGCTGATTCACATCTTTCTTTTTGCTTGAGCGTTTAGGCATACCCAAGTATGGCTCACGAAGGCGCGGTCGTCAAGGATGGCCGCAGTTTTTGAAGCAATTCAGCCCTGCTTTACCGCTCAAGCAAACTGACCCACTACCTCTGGCGAATCCACGCGGGTGATGGGGGTCCGGGATCGGCCACATGAAGGTTGGAGGGTTCCGGTAGACGTGCGTTCGTCCGCCCGCCGGTTGCGGCCACTGCTACGGAGGGTGGGCCATGGCTGCCGAAGCGGCGGCCACCGGGGCGGCGGCCACCGGGACGGCGACGCAGCGCGGGAGTCAGGCGGCCACCGACGCATCAAAGGGTGTGGGAAACGGGTACCCCATCCCGTCGCGCGGCGCGGGATGGGGAACTGATGGGATCGACATTCACCGTTTTCGTCGGTCCCCCACCCCGTCCTTCGGAACGGGGTGGGGCACCCTCCGACTACGGAGTGCAGGAGTCGTCCGGCCAGCGACGCATCAGCCCACGCCGATGCGGTAGGACTGGTCGAAGGCCTCGTCGAAGCTGAAGACGTGGTTGAAATCGTCGATGGAGTCGGTGGGCTGCTTCTGAAGCCAGTCATTCTCGACGAGGGCGAAGATGATGGCGCCGATGTCTTCGGTGCGGTGGATGGACCATCGGGCGAGCACGCCCCTGGCCATGAGCCCCCAGCGTTCGAGAGCAATGTCGCGGATGGCCCGGCAGAGCTGCTGGCCGCTCACGTGGCGGTTCATTTTTTCGGGGCCGCCGGCCTCCTGAAGGGCCTCAGCCACCTTGGGAGGGAGGGAACCAGTGCAAACCATCTCCAGGAGCTGATCGGGACCGATGTGGTTGTCGGACATCCAGCGAGCCACGTCCCGCTGCTCGGAGCTGAGGGGGCCGTGGACGCGGTCGGCGGCGGCACCGACGCATTCCTGAACGAACAGATACGCGTCGATCGGGTATCGTCCGACGCAGGCGACGATTTCCTCGAGCGATTTTCTGGGCATGGGCACGGGCATGTGAACCTCGACACCTAACTGACTGGAGGCTGGCCCGGTCCGCGGTCGGGTCCGCCGTCCCGCCCTCTCCTGCGTCGTCGCCGTCGTCCGCGGCGCCGGCGGGGGTCGTCACCGGCCTGGGGGGACGGGGGGGCAGGCGGCTGGGGGCCGGCCTGGGGCGGCGGTTCGTCGGGCGGTTCGTCGGCGACCGGCTGGAACGGGGCCCCGGCAGGGGGCGGCTGACCGCCGGGCAGTTCGTCCGGAGCGGGGCGCGGCGTCGGCTTGTCGCGGCCCGAGCGGGCGGGATCGGCGCCGCGATTCTGCCAGCGCGGCCGGGGCTGGCCGTTGCCGTTGGACCGCTCCTCGCGATCGAGCGGCGGCGGAGGCGGCGGCAGACCCGTCTCGAGCACGTCCTCCACCACGACGCTGAGGAGCTTGCCGTCCGCCTGGCGGATCTTGACGAGCTGAGTGAGCACCTGGCGGTCGATAACCTGGCCGATGCCGTGGCTGGTGCGGATCCAGCCGTTCATGCGGGGCAGTTTCCGGTCGAGCTCTTCGTAGGTGGCGTGCTCGTAGCGCAGACAGCATTTGAGCCGGCCGCAGCGACCGCTCACCTTCGAGAGGTCGAGGGTGGTCTTCTGGAGTTTGGCCATCGACATGCTGATGGGCTTGAGCGTCTTGAGGAAGTTCTTGCAGCAGCACTCTCGCCCGCAGGTCTCGTAATCGGCGACGAGGCGGGCCTCATCGCGGGCCCCCACCTGGCGCATCTCGATGCGGGTCTGGAACTCGCTGGCGAGCCGGTGGACGAGCTCTCGAAAGTCGATGCGTTCTTCCGCCAGGAAATAGAAGACGATGCGTTCGCCGCCGAAGAGGTGTTCGCAGTCAACGATCTTCATGGGCAGGCCGAGCTCGCGGGCGGCGGTGCGGCCGGCCTGCAGCTTCTCGAAGACGGCGCCCTCGATGTGGCGCCATTCGGCGAGATCGGGCGGGGTGGCCTCGCGGAGGATGCGGCCGGCCTTCAGGCGATAGGAATCGGCGCCGCTGGCCTCGGCGTAGGCCCGCATCTGGTCGCGGCTGACCGATTGTTCGCAGCCGAAACAGGTGAGGCTGACCTGCTCGCCGATCTCGATGCCGCGATCGGTGCTGATGACGACCCTGGCCCCGCAGGTGAACTTCATGTCCGGGGGGTGCGAAAACTCACCGATATGGCGCATGCGGCCGTAACGAACCGCCGTGGTCGGGTAGATCTTCTCCAACCCGTTCCCGCAGCGTTCATTGGCGCTGGCGCAGCCTCCACAGCCCATAGACATACC
>CAZQEN010000443.1:0-5404 GCA_964591605.1 uncultured Planctomycetales bacterium | reverse complement strand
CCACCGACCGTTTTATGTCAGCACGTTCTCGCGGCGTCACACTGTTTACTTGTCACAGAGCTTCCCCGAAGCCGACCCGAAAGGGCCGGCTTTTTTGTTGCTCATCTCGCCACAATCTGCCGTTTTCGTTCTCGTGCAGTTTCGAGAACAACGCCGCCGGCTGTTTTCGCCGACACAGAGGGAGCATCAGGTCCATTCCTGATCTGTTCTGCATTCCTGCGGCCGTTGCTGCCGATGCACACCTTAATACCGGCTTCGCTTCAGGAAAAAGCCCTGCATCGGCCAAAGCGGGTCGTGTTCGCTCGGCGCGCTGCCGGCAGCAGGGTCGTAAAGAATGTGGCGGGGATAACTCGACCATCGGTCGTAGTAGTCGAGGTCGATGGTGAGCTGCACGGCGCCGCCGGGCTGCGGCGCGGCGATGACCATGCCGAGACTCCCGATCCGGCGCAGTAGCGGCTTTTGCTGCTTCAAGCTGTCACCGCACAGTGCCACCAGACGTTGGCGATGAATCAAGCACCTTCTTTGCGCGGCGAGACTCCCATCACACCAGGCCATCGCCAACAGCAGCGCGACCCCGCACAGTGGCATGCAGAGGAATCGTAGCGTCCGGCCACGCTCCCTGGGAACCGGCAGCGAAGCCATGCCGCGCACGCTCAGAACAAGCAGCCTCACGGCGAGAATCGCGCCGAACCACCGCAGCGGCGAGAGTAGAAGCTCCTTCGCGACGTCGTTATCCCGCGCGGGCAGCATGGACGCCCGAATAACTGCAAGGACCGTGATGAGCAGCGTCGCGGCGAGTTCCCAGATCGTGGGAGCGCGTGCCCACGCGTCCAACCGGTCCTGCCACCACAGCCAGCCGCCAAAGCTGGCCCGGGTTGTCCACGTGAGCGGGTCCTGCGGATCGAACAGCCGGCCACATTCCGGACATCGTGGCACTGTCAGCTCCCGCAGCGCGTATCCGCAACCGCGGCAAAACGCCTCAGGCGGAATCTTCAGTGGTTCGAAGGTCAGCATCGGTCATCACGACAGCAGCATCTCCAGGTCCTCGCGCGTCAGGTCCTGCAGCAGGCTGTTGGCCTGCGTGATGATGGCCTCGGCGAGGCCGCGTTTGTGCTGCTGGAGCTCGAGGATCTTGGGACGAAGAAAACGGGACGGGTTTGATTTCTGCAGAGCACACCCGCCGTTTACCCTGTTTTCTTTCGTTCCGCCAACCAATTCTTCAACGATTGCGGGCTCTCGCCTGACGGCCGACCGGCGAGAAGGCCCTCCACGGTCAGGTCCTCGTCGAGGTCCGGCCAGTGGAGATGCGTGCCGTCGCCGAAGATCTCGACGTGATTGCGCTCCTCCGGCGTGCCATGCCAGAGACGCGGATAGAGAAGCAGCGGCACGATCAGCGTGCGGCCGTCGGCGAGATCGATGGTCAGCGAATCCTCGCTGGCCGTCACGCGTTTGGCGCGGGCGTTTTCCAGGTCAAGCGCCGAAGAACTCATGCCATCTCTCCAGCAGGAACTCGCGATGCTCCACAACAAGTCTGGCGATCGCATTGAGTTCCGGCCGGCTGAAGCCGCCCGCTCGCGCGAGAACCACCGGATCCAGCCAGAACTTCGCGACCATGTCTTCCCGTCGCACATGAATGTGCGGGGCTCGCCGCGGTCGAGCGAAACAAAGAAGAAACGGTAACCGCCTATTCTCAGGACCGTCGGCATTCTACCGCCCATTCTATTGCAGCGGACCTCAAGCATCAATGACGACTGAGCTACCTGGGACTGAAAGATGGCCTCAGGAAGAAGCTTGAGTGGTCCGGATCTGCCCATAGCACGAATCGGTTACGACAGCAGCATCTCCAGGTCCTCGCGCCGCAGCGTCCGGATCAGCGCGTTGTCGGCGTTGATGATCGCGTCGGCCAGGTCGCGCATGGTCTCCTGGAGCGCCAAGACCTTCTCCACGACCGTGTCCTTGGCGATCAGCCGGCAGGCGAAGACCTGCTTGGTCTGGCCGATGCGGTGCGTGCGGTCGATAGCCTGGGCCTCGACGGCCGGGTTCCACCAGGGGTCGAGGATGAAAACGTACTCCGCCGCGGTCAGGTTCAGCCCGATGCCCCCCGCCTTGAGGCTGATCAGGAAGACGGGGCATTTCGGATCGCTCTGGAACCGGTCCACGCGCGTCTTGCGGTCGCCCGTCTGTCCGTCGAGATACTCGTAGACGATGCCCTCCTGCTCGAGCCGGTTGCGCACGATGCTCAGCATCGACGTGAATTGCGAGAACACCAGGGCCTTGTGCCCCTCGGAAATCATCTCCTGCAGCATGGGCAGCAGGGTTTCGAGCTTGGCGGCCTCTTCGTCGCGTCGCGATTTGTCGATGAGCCCCGGATGACACGCGGCCTGCCGCAGGCGCAGCAGCGCTTCGAGCACGTACACCTTGCTTCTGGCCATGCCCTCGCGATCCAACCGGCCCAGCAGCGCCGCGCGATAGTGATCGCGCAGCTCGCCGTACGTCGCCGCCTGCCGGCCGGTCAGCTCGCACTCGATGACCTGCTCGCTGCGGGCGGGCAGTTCCGGCGCCACCTGCTGCTTGGTCCGCCGCAGGATGAACGGCCGGAGCATCCGCTGCAGCAGGGCGAGCTGCTCGCCGCTGCCCCTGGTCTTGAACGCCCGCTTGTACGCCGTCAGCGTCCCCATCATGCCCGGGTTGAGAAACTCGAAGATCGACCACAGATCGCCGATGCAGTTCTCCACCGGGGTGCCGGTCAGGGCCAGCCGATGCCCGGCCTTCAGCAGCCGCACCGCCTTGGCATTCTGCGACGCCGGGTTCTTGATCGCCTGCGCCTCATCCAGAATCGCGTACTCGAACTCCTGCTCGCGGAGCGTCGCGATGTCGCGCTTCAGCGTCCCATACGTGGTCAGCACGAGGTCCGCCTGTGCCAGCTCCTCCTGCTGGGCGTGCCGCTCCGTCCCCGTGTAATCGAGCACGCGCAGGTCCGGCGTAAACCGCTGGGCCTCCCGCGCCCAGTTGAACACCACCGACTTGGGCACGACCACCAGAGATGGGCGGTTCACCGGCGAAACGCCGGCCCCGGATCGTTTTTGAGCCAGCAGCCTCGCCAGCACCTGCACCGTCTTGCCCAGCCCCATGTCGTCGGCCAGACAGCCCCCCCACCCGAACTCGCGCAGAAACTCCATCCAGGCCAGCCCCTGCTTCTGATAGGGCCGAAGCTCGCCCACGAACCCCTCCGGCGCCGATACCGACCGGATCCCGCCGAAGTCATGGAGTTTCCTGCGGGCCGCCGCGATCTGCTCGTCGAACCGCGCCTCGGGCAGCTCCGCCAGCAGCGTATCGATGAACCCGATCTGCGACCGGCCATAGCGGATCTGCCCCCCTTCCACGCTCGCGAGCTCCAGCATCGCCTTGTGCCGCGCCAGCCACTCCTCGGGGAGCATCCCGAACGAGCCGTCCCCCAGCCGCACGAACTGCTCGCCGCGCCTGGCCGCCGCCAGAATCGCCGGCAACCCGATCGACTGCCCGTGGAACTCCACCTGCGCTTTCAATTCGAACCAGTCGATCCCCGTCCCGACGTGGACCGACACGCCGGTGCTGGTCCGGAAGGAGTGGTTGTCGAGCAGCACGCTCCACTTCTCGGCGACCAGCTTCGTGAGCACGCCCGCCAGCTTCCTGGCATTCAGCATCAACCGCCCGTAACAGTCCGACCAGAAGCCCAGCAGACGCAATCGCTGGTAACTTTCCGCCTCGATGTCGCGCCGGCGGCGCACCTGGCGCTCGATGGACTCGAGAATCCACGCGCCCGGCGCCGACCAGTCCACCGTGGCGTTGCCGTATTTGAATCGCAGCTCCGCGGTGACGGTGGTCTGGGCCCTGCCGGTGCGGAGCACCAGTTCCGGCTGCGGCGCCACGTCCCCGCTGATGCTCATGCGCCAGCTATCTGGGAATTCGATCGGCGGGCACCGGTCCGTCCCGGCCAGTTGCCTCAGGAACCGCTCGCGATCCCCATTCGGAATGAACAGGCCCGCCTGCCCCTTGAGGAGCGCAAGCCAGTCTCCGCATTCGTGCACGTTCACCACGCCCAGCCGGCTCCCGGAGACGAAGAACTGGCCGTGCAGAACGTGCTCGACGTCCTGAATCGGAAGTCGATCTTCACGCCGTTGCGGCTCTCCATCCGGGCCCGGATCCGCCGGCCGCCGCCGCAACCATCCCTGCAGGCGCACGCCCTGCCGCTCCGGGTCCTCTTCAAGCGTCAGCACGAACTCACGGCGCTCGGCCTCCCAGTGCAGCGCGGTCGGCTCCTCACCGCGCGCGGTCCTCCGCATCAGCCGCCCCGTCTGTCCGATCAGCCCCAGGACCGCCAGCAGCGTCTCGCCCCGAAGCTCCCACTGCGAATGCCCGGTCGCCTGCGCGTATCGTGGATAGGCATAGTGACGGTGCGGGACGGCCGTCCCCATCAGCATCAGGCAGATATGCCGGTCGATGTCGTATTGAAGCCGTGGAACATCCTCCGGCCGCAGCGTCAGTTTGGCCAGTTTGCCCGGCGTGCCATCCGCCCGGCTGCGATGCTGGGCAAGGCTGATCACGAACGCCCCGCTGAGCTGACTGCTCCATTCCTCGAAAACGTACGAGGGAACAATGGGCGTCGTGTCACCCGTCCGTGGCGGCTCGTGGTAGCGCGGCGACCCTCGCCCGCAGCCCGCCAGCAGCCTCTGCCAAGCAGGAACCTCTTGCCGCCATGCTGGACCCTCGGGTCCGCTGCTCCCGCGATACCCCGACATCGACCCACCCAGGGCCCCCGTCCTCTGACCCCGATCGGATCGGCCCCCGGCCGCCGCATTCTCCTGCAGCTCCTCCTCGACATCGTCGTCGAGCCCGGTGTATTCCAGGCTGGCCTCCCGCACCGCCGGCAGCGCGTAATCGGTCTCCACCGCCCGGATCGTCGCCCAGATGTGCTTGCAGTACGCATCCTCGCACGGACAGTCGCTGCTCGCTTGCAGGTATAAGTGGTTGCGATCGCCGGCGAGCACCAGCGTGACCTCATAGCCTTCCCCGTCACGCACTTCCGCGTCGATGTAGTCCTCACTCCCATCCCGCTGGAACGATTCGATCCGCACCGCCCGCGCACGCAGAAACGCCTCGCCCTCCTCGCGCGCGTCGTCGTCGAATTCCTCGGAAAGCAGTTCGGAAAGCACGCTCAGCCTCCGTGCCGAGAATCAGATGTGTCCAATGCCTGCAGTATATCTCAGGTCGCCGGCCCCGCAAAGGCCTGTGCAGCGTCCTCCCTTCTCACGGGTGCGTGACAACAACGGCGGGACTTCGGCGAGCTCAGTCGAGCCGTGGCATGGGTCCCGGCGCGCCGGGATATCCGCCGATGCGAATGTCCCGGCGCGCCGGGACCCGTGGG
>CAZQEN010000442.1:0-5425 GCA_964591605.1 uncultured Planctomycetales bacterium | reverse complement strand
TCCCCCTGCGTCGCGCGCTCGCCGCGGCGGTTTTTGTGGACTTTGAGCTCGGGCGGCTTGATCGAGACGGTGGCCTCGGGCGGAACGCTGCTGGTCAAAAAGACCGAGCCGCCGATGACGGAGGCCTCGCCGAGGATCGTCTCGCCCCCGAGCACGATCGCGTTGGCGTAAATGGTGACATTGTCTCTCACCGTCGGGTGGCGTTTGTAGCCGCGGATGAGCCGCCCGCGCTCGTCCTTGGGGAACGACAGGGCGCCCAGCGTGACGCCCTGATAGAGCTTGACGTTGTCGCCAATCTCCGTGGTTTCGCCGATGACGACGCCGGTGGCGTGATCGATGAAGAAGTTGCGCCCGATGGTCGCGCCGGGGTGAATGTCGACGCCGGTCATGCTGTGGGCCCATTCGGTCATCACGCGCGGAATGAGCGGGACGCCCAGCTTGTGGAGTTCGTGGGCGAAGCGGTAGACGGTGACGGCCAGCACGCCGGGATACGAAAGGATGACCTCGTCGGTGTTCGTCGCCGCCGGATCGCCGTCGAAGGCCGCCTGCACGTCCCCCGCCAGCATGTCGCGGATCGCCGGGATACGCTCGAGAAACTCCATCGTCAGCCGGCGGCCCTTCTTGTCGCACGGCGACCGGTCGCTCGTGCGGCCCTGCACCTCCTCCTGGTAGCACAGGGCCTGGTGGATCTGCTCGAAGAGCAGGTCGCCGATGCGGGGCAGCAGCTCGCCCACGTGGAATTTCACGTTGTGCTGCGTGAGGTTCTGCCGGCCGTAATAGCCCGGATACGCCAGCTCGAGCAGAAGCTGGATCACCTCAACCACTGCCTCACGGTTGGGCAGATAAATCCGGTCGATGTGCCGGGTCCGTTCGTCGGACTTGTAGCTGTCGACAATCTTGTCGACCAGCGTGCTGAGTTGGTCGCCAAAATCAAACTTCCTGGCCATGGATGGATCTCCGGAGGCAAGGGGCCTCGGTATTCATTGTCGCATGAGGTCGCACGGGCATACAGCAAGTGGGAACGGTGCGGGTTACGCCCGACAGCCCGCCCCGCGGGTACAGCCGCAACATCTGACCGGCCTCCGGCCAGGGTGAACGTGCGTCACAGGCCGATTCACTCGCGAGAGGGGCAGGTGCGCCGCAATGGGCATGGCGTGCTGGATCATCCCGCCATTATAGCCGAACCGCCGTCTCCGGCTTTGGGACGTACAGCTTTGCTTGTCACACGGTTGGGGGGCCATAGAATGACCGTGGCCGGTGCGATGGGCGCTTCGCACCGCAAACATGGCCTTTGGAGAGTCCAATGCTCAGACGTTTCTTCGTGTGGGGTCTCGTTTTGCCGCTGTTGATCGGGGGGGCCAACTGCCAGACCGGGCCGGGCACGCCGACCAGTTGTGAAGGGCTCTCGCTCACCGGCGGGGAGCCGTCGGCGGGGGTCAGCGTGAATGTGGTGGAGGTCGTCTCCGACGCGGCCGACCCCGTCGCCATGGCGTTCGCGCCGGACGGACGCCTCTTCTACACCGAGAAGGAAACCGGCCAGATCCGGGTGATCTCGGCCGCCGGTCAACTGCTCGCCCAGCCCTTCGCCGATGTCCCCGTCGTGTTCAACAGTGAGCGCGGCCTGCTGGGCATCGCCCTCCATCCTGATTTTGCCAACAACGGCTTCGTGTATGCCTTCTACACCCGGTCCAGCACCGGGGCCGACACGCAGCTGGGCACGCAGGTGGTGGATAACCGGGTGGTCCGATTCACCGCGAGCGGAGACGTGGCCGGCTCCGGCGAGACGCTGATCTTCACGCTGCCCGCCACGCCCGGCCCGAACCACAACGGCGGGAACATCCATTTCGGGCCCGATGGAAAGCTGTACGTCAGCGAAGGGGAACTGGCCGTCCGCTCGAACGCCCAGGACGTCAGCGCGATTCCGGGGCGGATCCTCCGGCTGAACGACGACGGGACCATTCCGGCTGACAATCCATTCGGAGCCGGCAATGCCACCTATGCCCTGGGTCTGCGCAACAGTTTCGATTTTGCCTTCGATCCCCTCAGTGGCACGATCTTCGCGACCGAGAACGGCACGAATCTTCACGATGAGATCAACCGGCTGCCCGCCGGCAGCAACGGCGGCTGGCCCGAGGTCGAGGGGTGCAGCAGCGGCAGCGTGAACATTTCGGCGGGCACCTACGTCGAGCCGGTCGTGTCGACGGACGGCATCGTCGTTCCCACGGGCATTGTGTTCGTGCCCAACCAGCGGTATGGGGCGGCTTCGGAGAACTCTTTCCTGGTGGCCGAGTACCAGACGGGCCGGATCGTCCGCTACACGCTCAATTCGGCCCGCACCCAGGTGACGGCGGCCGCAGTGCTCGTCGAGAACCTCGGCGGCGGCCTCACGGACCTGGAGTTCTCTCCGGATGGCACGCTCTACGCGGCGACCAAGGACCCCGGAAAGATTCTGCGAATCTCGCCGGCGCAGTGAGGACTTTCGATGGGAGGCGGCATGGATTCACGCGTGCGGGCGGCGATCGAGCGGTGCCAGGCGTTCATCGCGGACAGGCAGGACGCGATGTCGCTGCCTCCGGAATCAGCTCAGTTCGTCCATGCGGTGGTTCTGGCCACCGGTGCGCGGCGATGCCTGGAGATCGGGACGAGTTACGGCCACAGCGGCCTCTGGATCGCCGGGGCGGCCGCCGCCCGAGGCGGATCGCTGGTGACCATCGACCGGGAGGAGCGCAAGTCGCGCATCGCCGCCGACTTCTTCTCGGAGGCCGGCCTCTCCGGCTGTGTGACCTGCCGGACGGGCGACGCGGGCCGAATCCTCGCTGAACTCGAGGGTCCGTTCGATTTCGTCCTCAACGATGCCGACAAGGACAACTACTGCCGTTACGTCGACATCATCTACCCCAGACTGTCGCCGGGGGCGGTTGTCCTGAGCGATAATGTCCTGAACGTCGAGCTGGTCCGCGAGCAGTTCGTTCCGTGGGTGCGGGCGCACCCCGGGTTCTTCTCGACGCTGGTCACAGTGGGGAATGGCCTGGAGATGTCGGTGAAGATCGGGCCATCAGGCGCTGGAATCTCGTGACGCTGCCATGACGAATCTGATCCATGTGAACGTTCGATTGTTCGGGCCTGCCGCTGACTGGGCCGGGCAGGAGGCCCTCGAGTACGCCCTGCGGCCGCCGGCCACGCTGGCCACCTTGATCGAGCTGCTCAGTGCGAAGTACCCGCGCCTGGGGTCGAATGCGGGGTTTGTCCGGTTCGCGGTCGGCGGCGAATACGCCGGGGCCGATCATCCGCTCCGTGAGGGCGATGAAGTCGCGGTGATTCCCCCGGTGGCGGGCGGGGCAACGGCGTTCGTGCGCCTGACCCGCGATGTGATCGTCGTGCGCGGACTCTACCGCATGGTCGAAGACGCGTCCTGCGGCGGCGTCGTGACCTTCGAGGGCATCGTCCGCCGCGAAGGCCCGCCGGAGAACCCGCTCGTCGCCCTCGAGTATTCAGCCTACGAGGACATGGCCCTGCGGCTCCTGCAACGGATCCGCCAAGAGGCGCGACGGCGCTTTGAGATCCACGACGCGGCCATCGTCCATCGTCTGGGCCGGCTGGAGATCGGCGAGTGCTCCCTGGCCGTCGTCGTCTCAGCGCTGCACCGGCCCGCGGCGTTCGACGCCTGCCGCTGGATCATCGAGACCATCAAGAAGGACGTGCCGATCTGGAAGAAGGAGATCTGGCAGAAGGGTGACGCGACGTGGGTTCATCCGAACCCCCCGTAGCATCCGCCGGGATGTATCGCGCCAGAACCTCACGCGACCAGGCAGGGGCAAACCAGCCGACGTGCCCGCCGTCATTCCCCAGCCACATCCAGTCCGCAGTCCAGCCGATCTGCCGCACACCCGCAGGCACGTGCGCGGTGTCAAACCCGCGCCGGCCGGCCGCCGTGGTCCGCTTTCGGTCGATCGTTCCGAACAGGTGCGTGCCCAGGCCGAGCATGAACCAGTCGCACTCACTGTAGAAGTTCACGATCTCTCCGGTGCATCGGCTTCGAGCCGGCGCCAGATCGTACGTGGGGGACAGGGCCGCCGCGAGCAGGATCAGCCGGTCCAGGCGGGCCCCCTCCGGCAGCCGCTCCGCCGCCAGGACGGCAATCCCGGCCCCGCCGCTGTACCCGATGAGCGTCGCCGGCCGGCCCGGATACTCCCGCTCATACGCCGCGATCCCCTCGGCGATCCGGGCGGCACGCCGCCGATTCTCCGGGTAATCGACCAGGTTGCTCAGCTCCCGGAACGGCCGGTCGCCCCACGGGATGACGCGGATCGCCTGCTCGATCCCCGCCTCGCGAAGCCCCCGGATCGGGCCGCCCAGTTGCCACGAGCCGCTTTCCACCCCCGGCAGCATAAAGATGCAGCCTTTGCTCAACTGTTCCCCGCGGGGGATTTCGGGCTGGCAACAGCCGCCCAGGACTCCCGCCAGCAGGACGGCGGCGGACTCCCGGCCGAAGCGTGATGTAAAACCAGTGCAGATCATGAGTTCCGTCAACCCCATCCCGGGCGGGAGATCCTCTTTATAATGGAGCAAGCACGGCAAGGAAAACGAGGAGGTTCGCAGCACCCATGCCCACGTACGAATACCATGCCACAGATCCCGCGCAGGCGTGCGACCACTGCCGGGACCGCTTCGAGGTGCAGCAGTCGATGCGCGAGGAACCGCTCACGGTCTGTCCGCACTGCGGCCATCCGGTCGAACGGCTGATCTCCCTGTGCAGCGTGTCCACCACCATGTCCGCGAAAACCATGCTGAGCGACAAGAATCTCAAGCAGAAGGGTTTCACCAAGCTGGTCAACGAGGGTGGCGGAAAGTTCCGCAAGGTGACCTGACCCGGCCGTCCCCGACGGCCGCCGCGCGTGCGTCCCTGCTCCTGTTCTTGAAATCGCCCCAAATGGGTTGACAAAAACCCGCCCATACCTGATACAGGCCGGCGCGGAAAGGGCTCGCCATCCGGGTCGCCGTCGCCGATCGGCGGGCAATCCGGACGCCCGGCGCCGGCGGTCGCGAAGCGCCGGCCTGCCGTGACGCGGCTCGCCCGGATCTCAACGACTCTCACAGGAGTGGTACATCGATGCGAAACCGAATGCATCAGGCTCTCACCATCGTCGCATTCCTCATGGCCGTCGGAACGCTCGGCCACTCGCCATTCGCCCGCACGGCCCTCGGCGCGGAGAAGAAGCCCGCCGCCTCGGCGCGTCACAGCGAGACGCCCGCCGAGCGCGACGCGCGCATGGCCTGGTGGCGGGAGGCCCGCTTCGGCATGTTCGTCCACTGGGGCCTCTACGCCATCCCCGCCGGCGAGTGGAACGGCGTCACCCACAAACGCATCGGCGAGTGGATCCAGCAGACCGCGGCCATTCCGGTCGCCGAGTACGAGAAGCTCGCC
>CAZQEN010000441.1:0-5508 GCA_964591605.1 uncultured Planctomycetales bacterium | reverse complement strand
GTCAGACCAAGTTGCGCGTCCTTTTCTTGTCAATATCAAACCAGTCCCGTTTTCCCGTCCGCCCTCATCCCGATGCTTTGTGCATGCGTGTGGACGTGATGTCGCGGCTGCGCACCCATGCCCCCTGCCCTCAACTCTCACTGCCGGCTTGCCAGCACCGGGACCGCAGTGTATCATGGTACTTGGATGTGAGAGGCTGGCGGGTTTCTGGCGCGCGGTGAAAGTCAGCGCGGGTGGTGATGCAAACCATAGGAGCCCATCTCAACCCCCTCCTCCTGCCACTAACGGCTAACGCCCGGGGACTCGCTGCAGCGCCATACGGAATCCGATCTATCATCGTGACGATCTCCCTGATTGCGATGGCAGCTTGGCCGGCAGGCTTGGCGTTAGGCGCGCTCTTTGAACCCATTCGGATTACGGCGAATACGGAGTTTAAATCTGATGTCCACATCTCAGGGGACAATGTAATCTGGTTAGATTTTCGCTCTTCCTCACCGGGCACATATCGGTACAGGATCTCCACTGGAATCGAATCGCGCAGTTTCGATTTCTATCAGCGCGGACTTGATCTCGATGGATCTGTCTTCACTTACGGCGGTTATGCAGCTTACTCTTACGGGCTCAACACCGGAAGGACTCATACACTTTCCAGCCGATATTACATTTGGGTTTATACAAATGTGGGATCGAATTGGGCAGCCTGGAGCGCGAGCTCGGTAGGATTTGAATGGGATGTTTTCGCACGACGCATCCTTCCCGACGGCATGCCGACCGGTTCAGAGATTCAAATCACCAGCGAAAGCGGGATCGAAACCGATGTGGCAACCGATGGCGATTGGGTTGCCTGGGCAGATAGAAGTGGTGCGAACCACGGAGTCTGGCTGCGGAACATGATGACTGGCGTTGAGCAGCGAGTGGGAAACGGAGACTACCCGGACATCGCCGGTTCTCACGTGGTTTGGAGCGATGCCGGTGTCTGGGATTACAACGCGCACACGGGCACGGCAAGAAAGGTCGGCAATACATTCGCTACTGGGGGGGCCGCCGTCTCGGAGGAATACGTGGTATGGACCAGCGGCGGGCACCTCTACGGATACAGTCTCGTGAATTCCTCCGCGTTTGATTTCGCGTTGCCCTCCCGTCCCGGATACACAACTCCCTACGCCTCGTCACCGAGTATTGATGGGAACATGGTGGCGTGGGTACAAAGTCAAACGGCTTCCGATGGTGGCGAGGAACTCTACGACCTCTACACAATGCTGGTTCCGGAGCCCGACACGCTGCTGGTTCTCGCTGTCGCGATTAGTGGCCTGTGCTTTCGTCGCGAGCGTTCACCCGAGTTCGACGTGCACAGAGGGGGGATCTCCCTCACGCCGAGCGGAGCCGGCGGCGGCAGTCGCGGCAGATCCAGTGGCCGGAGCAGGTAGGGTCCGCTTCGCGGACGGAACGCGGGTGGCGTCCCGGCATTCCGTCCGCACAGCGGACCCTACGAGGCTGTCTAGGTCCTGCCTGCCGGGCGGGACCTGCGAGGGGTGAGTGCGTCGCTCATCCAGGTCCCGTCCGGCAGACGGGATCTACCCGAGCGGATCCAGGAAGCATTGCCACGCCCCCAAGCCTCCCTCACGCCGAGCGGAGCTGGCGGCGGCAGTCGCGGCAGATCCAGTGGCCGGAGTCGATGCGGTGGAGGGAACCGAGGCGGCCGCAGCCTTCGCAGAGCTCGACGCGGGTGCCGTGGGCGGCGAGGGCGGCCTCTTCGTTCATTTCGAGGATGTCTTCGAGGAGCTGGACCTGCAGGGACGCGTTGATGGCCCGGTCGCGCTGCATGGCCAGGAGCTGGCCGAATGAGCCGGTGATGAGGAAGCCGATCATGCCGGCCGCGGCGAAGATGGCGGCGGCCAGGTAGAGATTGCCGGCGCTGTAGGCGTTGAGGACGCCGGGCACCGGGTAGCTGTTCAGGTCACCCACCTGCTCGGCCTCGGCGCGCAGCCACAGGTAGACCCCTGTTGAAACCCCGCCCACGAGTATGAGGACGGCGAGGCTGTAGAAGGCCCCGATGAGCAGCCGGATGATGGGATAGTCTCGTTTCCGCGCCAGCATCATAACGGTCCGGATTGTACCCAAACGTCGGGCGAACTCAAAGCAGAGGTTCGACCAAGTCTCGCAGCATGGGTATATCGACCCTCGGGCCGGCGGGGCATGAGGCGGGCAGGGCCGGCGGGCGGGCCGGGGGCTCCGGGATTCGGGGTCAGGGATCGAGTTCGAGTATAACCTTCGTGATCAGCAGGACGTGCGTCTTGGGTGCCTGGTCCATTCTCGGGGGCCGGGAGGACACGTTGCGGGGCGAATCGGCCTATTTCGAGATCATCTCCGGGCGGCGCCGGGGCCTGGGTGCGGCACTTGCACGATTGGGGCTCGCCGCCGGGGCGGGCGTGTATGGGGCGGCCGTCGGGCTGCGGAACTTCTACTACGGGCGCTGGGCGCTGCCGGTCTGGCTGGAAGTGCCGGTCATCTCGGTCGGCAATCTGACGGTGGGGGGGACGGGCAAGACGCCGATGACCGTGTGGCTGTGCGAGCGGTTGCTGGAGCGGGGCCGCAAGCCCGCGGTGCTCAGCCGGGGATACAAGTCCGAGCAGGGGATGGCCGACGAGCTGCTCATGCTGTCACGGAAGGTGCCCAAGGCGGTCGCGATTGCGAACCCCGATCGGACGGCTTCGGGCCGGCTGGCGATCCAGGAATATGCGGCGAAGGCGGCGGTGCTGGACGACGGCTTTCAGCATCGGCGGGTGGGACGCGATCTGGACATCGTCCTGGTGGACGCGACACGGCCGTTCGGCTTCGGGCATCTGCTGCCCCGCGGTTTGCTTCGCGAGCCGCTGCGGGGCCTGCGGCGGGCGGAGGCGGTCGTGCTGACGCGGGTCGATCAGGTCAGCGACGAGGCCGTGGCGGACATCGAGCGCCGGATCCGCGGGATCGCACCCGACCTGCCGATCGTGAAGGCGGTTCACCGGCCGGCCGGCTTCTACGACCTGAGCGGGGCGAGGGCGGAGCCGGCGAGAGGGTCGCGCCTGGGGGCGTTCTGCGGCATCGCCCGGCCCGATGCGTTCCTGCGGACGCTGCAGAACCTCGGATATCGCCCCGCCGGTCCGTTCGTCTTCGCGGATCATCATGCGTACACGGCCCGGGACGGCCGCGCACTGGTCGAATGGGCGCGTCGTGAGAGCCTTGAGGCCCTGGTGACCACGGAGAAGGACGCGGTGAAGCTCGCGGACGGCGGCTTCGAGTGGCCGGTGCCGGTGCTGGTGCTGCGGGTGGAGATGGCGCTGCTGGATGACGGCGATAAGATACTCTGCGGCCTGATTGATGCGGTGCTCAAGGAGCACGAGGAGCCGGATGCCCCCGAAACCTCCGCCTGACGATGCCAACCCCGGTCCCGGCCGCGAAGACGCGAGCAGCCGAGCAGCGGATGTCTCTGCGCTGCGGCTCTACTCGATCCACGAGCGGCAGCACATCTCGCAGATCGGCGCATTTGCCGGGACGCCCGCGGCGGGGACGGGTTTCGCAGAATGGTTTGCCTCTTTGCCAGGGTTCCTGGGGGTGAGCCGGCTGCGAACCGCGGTCGATGCCATCACCGCTGCCCGCAAGGCAGGCCGGCCCGTGGCGTTCGCGATGGGCGGGCACGTGGTCAAGGTAGGCTGCGGGCCGGTGGTGATCGATCTCATGCGGCGGGGGATCGTGACCGCCATCGCCTGCCACGGGGCGACGGCCATCCATGACTTCGAGATTGCCCTCATCGGTGCGACCAGCGAGGACGTGGGGGAGAACATCCGCGACGGGCGCTTCGGCATGGTGCGTGAGACGGCCGAGTTCTTCGCCCGCGCGGCGCGGCTCGCGGCGCAGAGCGGCTGTGGCTACGGCGCTGCGGTCGGCCGGCTCATCCGCGAGGAGAGGCTGCCCCACGCCGGGCTGAGCGTGCTGGCCAGTGCGGCCGAGCTGGGGCTTCCCGCGACGGTGCACGTGGCCATCGGGACCGACACCGTCCACATGCCGGCCAGCGCTGATGGGGGGGACATCGGCATCGCCACGCTCAGCGACTTTCGCATACTGTGCGGCGTCGTGGAGGCCATGGCCTCCAGACCTCCGGAGCCCGGCGGTGTCTGGTGCAACATCGGGTCGGCCGTGCTGCTCCCCGAGGTGTTCCTCAAAGCCGTCTCGGTGGCCCGCAACCTGGGTGCGAATCTCGACGAGCTGGTCACCGTCAATCTCGACCAGCTCCGCCACTACCGTCCGGCCCAGAACGTCATCGGCCGTCCGGTCGGCAAAGGCCACGGCCTCGACATCGCCGGCCACCACGAGATCCTGCTGCCGCTTCTGCGGCAGGCACTGATCGAGCGATCGCAATGACCGATGCTCTGTGCAAAGCGATCGTCTTTGGGCTCGCCGCCGGTACCAGCCTGGGCGGACTGGCCGCGGAGCGGGGTTACCCGGTGGTCGATACTGGCCAGACTCGGTGTTACGGCGACCGCGGCGAGATTCCCTGTCCTGCCTCCGGCCGGCCGTTCTATGGTCAGGATGCACATTTCAAGGGCCGAGCCCCCGCCTATCGCGATAACCACGACGGAACCATCACCGACCTGAACACCGGCCTGATGTGGGTCCAGGCGCGGGGCGAGAAGATCACATGGGAGGCTGCGATGGCGGGCGCGGCCGCATGCCGCGCGGGAGGACAGCACGATTGGCGTGTGCCGACGATCAAGGAGCTCTATTCGCTGATCGACTTCAATGGCGGTTTTCATCCGGAGGGCGGGTCTCGCCCGTATCTCGATACCGAATACTTCGGCTTTGCCTACGGCGATGAGGCTCGGGGCGAGCGGCCGATCGACTGTCAGGACTGGTCGGCCACGCGCTACGTCGGCACCACGATGCGCGGCGACGAGACGGTGTTCGGCGTGAACTTCGCCGACGGGCGGATCAAGGGTTATCCGCTCATGCGGCCCGGGCCCGCCGGCGGGGGACCGCATCGGCTCTACGTGCGCTACGTGCGCGGGAATCCCGCCTACGGCCGCAACGACTTTCACGACAACGGCGACGGCACGATCACCGACCGCGCCACCGGCCTCATGTGGGCCAGAGCCGACAGCGGCGCGGGTATGAACTGGGAGAAGGCCCTGGCGTGGGTGCAGGCGCGCAACGCGTCGAAATTCGCCGCCCACAGCGACTGGCGCCTCCCGGACGCCAAGGAGCTCCAGAGCATCGTGGACTATACGCGGGCGCCGGCCGCGACCGATCCCGCCCGGCGCGGACCGGCCATCGACCCGGTCTTCGAGATCTCACGGCTGGAGGACGGCGAGTATCCGTGCTTCTGGACGAGCACCACGCACCTGGACGGACCGCGGGATCGGGAGGGAATCGCTGGTGTGTACATCGCCTTCGGCCGTGCCCTGGGCTGGATGCAGATGCCGCCGGGCCGCGGCCCGTTTCCGGTGATCGTCAACTACAGCGGCTATGACG
>CAZQEN010000440.1:0-5510 GCA_964591605.1 uncultured Planctomycetales bacterium | reverse complement strand
CTGTTCCCCTGGCTCGGCTGAGCACGTCGGCGCCGGGCCCGTCCGGCGGGCAAATCGGGTTCGTTTTGTCGAACGCCCCAGTGCCCGCGTGCGCCGGTGGCCGGAATGGGTGCGGCGCGGTTCCTACTGAATGAAACATGTTGCGTGTTCCGGGTGGGGGTCGCGGACTGGAGCGGGAAGGTGGGGATCTGCGATTTGAGCGCTCAGACTCGAGACGGAGAGCCTCCCCGTCGTCGACGGGGGCGATGGCGGGCGATGATCATCGGATTCCTTCTGCTCGTCTGCCTGTGGCTGGGGTATCTGGCGGTCACGATCGTGAGGTACTCCCGGTTCACGGATCTCTCCGGGGCGGATGCGGCGGTGGTGCTGGGGGCGGCGGTGTGGGATGGCCGGCCGTCGCCGGTGTTCGAAGAGCGGATCAGGCACGGGGTCACCCTTTACCAGCGCGGCCAGGTTCGGGCGCTGATCTTCACCGGTGGGGTCGGGGCGGGAGAGAGGCAGGCAGAGTCGCAGGTCGCCCGGCAGTATGCCGTGGAGCGCGGGGTCCGCGAATCGGACATCCACTGCGAGACGGTTTCCACCATCACGCTGGAGAACCTCAGGGAGGCGAAGCGAATCATCGACCGTGAGGGGTTCGCCCGAGTCCTGATCGTGAGCGATCCGCTGCACATGCGGAGAGCGATCACCATGGCGACGGATCTGGGGATCGACGCGCATCCATCGCCCACGCCCACGACGCGGTACACGAGCTGGCGAAGCAAGCTGACGTTTCTGGCACGCGAGACGTTCTTCTACGCCCTTCACCTGCTGGTGAGACCTTTCTATTGAACCAGGCCGGCCATCAGGAGGGGTATTCCGCGCTGGCTTCTTTGCCGGGTGATGGTAGGGTGAGTCGAGCAGAGCCGGGTCGGCCGTGCGGGCCCGACGGGATCGAATCGGATTGGCCAGGCGCGGCCTGGCGGCGGGGAAACAGGCGACGTCGGCAACGGAGTGTGACGGCGGTGGCAGGGAAGGACGGCAAGGCCAATCGTTCGTCGCGGTCTCTGGAGTGCAGGCCAGGGGTCGTTTTCAAACCGTCGCGCAACCGGTTGTACGTGTTTGAGGCCCGGCGGATCTTCGTGATTTCGGGGGGTCCGCGGCCGCAGGCATGGCGCAAGACGGTGCGGAAGGGCTGGCAGGCCGCCCGCCCGCCGGTGCCGCGTCACGTCGTGCGGACCTCGCTGCGGAGTGACGACGGGGGGCCGTCCTGGGAAACGCTCGACGGTCTGCCGGTCAGAGGTTTTCAGTACCTTTTCCCATTCATGGAGACGCTGAGCGACGCCTGGTACGGCGACCAGGCGTGGATCGCCTGGCTGCGCGGTCTGGATGTTGAGGCCCGCCGGGCGGTGGAGCCCTTCAACGAACGGACCTGGCACCTGCTGATGCTGGCCCTGCGCTGTCCGGGGGCGATCGACCTGATTCGGTCCTGTCCGGCGCTGGCGTTCGCCCTGGCGTCGAGCTGGGTGTTTCGGGGCGAGCGGCGGGTGCAGCGGCCGCTGCGGGCGGCGCGGTCGCTGGTGAGAAAGCGGCAGCGGGAGATTGCGGGGTGGCTGGGTTTCCCGGAAACGGAGTCGGGGGTGCGGATTCTGCGCCGGGTCCCCACGCAGGAGGTGGCGATCGGGCCGCTGCTGTATCTGCGCGATGCCATGGCCGACGAGCAGGTGGTGCGGGTGCTGCGGCACGTCCCGCGGGTGAGCGCCGAGGTGATCCGCATGGCGTCGACGCCCGCGCTGTGGCGGCACGCGTCGCCGCGTCTGCTGATGGAGGTCGGCTCGAATCCGCACCGGGAGTACGTTCCAGTCTGGCGGATGATGCGGGACGCGGTGGAGATGCTGCGGCAACTGGGCCGGCCCTGGGAGTCGCTGGTGTTCCGGAGCCGTGAGCACGTGGAGGCCGTTCATGATGAAGCGGTCGAGATGCTGAACCGGGCAGGCTGGCGCAGGCATGACGTTCAGTGGGCGATCCCGGCGCCGCCGGTGGAAGGCACGAATACGATCGTTCCGCTGGACTGCCTGGAGTCATTCATCGAGGAGGGGCGGCAGCAGCACAACTGCGTCGCGTCGTACGCGGCCCGGGTGGTGGAATCGGCGGCCTGGGCCCGCAATGGCCAACCCAGTATTTACCTGTATAGGGTACTGTGGCCGCAGCGGGCGACGCTCTCGATTGTCCGGCGGGGCGGACAGTGGGTCATCGACGAGCTGCGCTGCGCGTCCAACCGGCAGCCGTCGAAGGCAACGATGCAGTTCGTCCAGGGATGGCTCGATTGTCATCGCGGCGAACCGCCCGCGGCAGACGAGGCCGACGCGTGGTGCGGAAACGACCCAGCCCTCCCGGCAGCGTGGGAAGAAGAAGCGGTGCCGTTCTGACGAGGTGCGGGGCGGGGCCGGGGAGCGCGCAGGCGATCAGATGCGGCTCACTTCGCTCAGGACGGCGGCGGTGATGCGCTGACGGGCGAGAAACTCGGCCAGGGCGGCGATGCCCGCCCGCAGGGAGAGATGCCCGGAGAGGACGAGATCCTCGAGGACCTCGGCACATCCGCGGACGGCCTGTCCGGCAAGGAGGGCGGCGAGCTGGTCGCGGGTGAGAAGACCCATCTGGATGGCCGTCTGACCGAACAGGTCGTTCGCGTCCTGCTGCCGCCTGACGATCTCATCGATGGCGGAGGGTTCGATCAGGCCGTGGAGGAGGGCAAGGCGGCCGATGGGCTCGCGCGCGGTCCAGTTTCCCCCGCTCGCGGTCTCAAGAACGTCCGGGGGGATTCGATTCGTGGCGACCAGGAATTCGGCGAACTCTCGCTTCAACAACGCCTCCGAGGGCATGCGAGAATCGTCTGAACGGAATCGGTGTTGGTATACTCGGTTGGCGGGGCGGCGAGAGTCAAGGACAAAGCGCTCAAATTCGGGTGTCAGCTAGTTGGCACACTGCCGGGCTTGTGCCCGCGGAGGACGCTGATGGCAGAAAAGGCGGCGGGCGTGGTGCTGTGTGGGGGGCAGAGCCGGCGGATGGGCAAGCCCAAGGTCTGGCTGGAGCTGGACGGGGAGCCGCTGCTGGTTCGGGCCGTGCGGACGCTGGCGGCGTGCGCGGAGCCGTTGATCGTCTGTGCGGCGCCGGGCCAGGTGCTGCCCGAGGTGCCGTTGCCCACTCTGCGACTGGATGACGAGCGACCCGGACAGGGCCCCCTGTCCGCGCTCGTGGGGGCACTCCGGATGGTGGAGCAGCTCGGGTTGTCCGCGTCGCTGGTGCTGGGGGTGGATACGCCGTTCTTCACGACGTCCATGGGGCGGTTTCTGCTGGAACGCCTGGAGGCGGAGGATGAGGCGGTGGTGCCGGTGATCGGCGGCCAGGCACAGCCGCTGACGGCGGCTTACCGTCCGCGGGCGGCGGCCGCGGGCGAGGTGCTGCTGGCGAAGGGGTCGTTTTCGATGCAGAGCTTCCTGGAGCACATCCGTTGGCGGCGGGTGGAGCCGCATGAGTACGCCCATCTCGATCCGGCGGGCAGGCTGCTGGAGAACGTGAACACCCCTGAGGCGTTTCGGGCCGTGAAGAGCGGGGGAGGGCGCGCCTGACGACCTGGTCAGCCTGAAAAAGTTGCCTTCCGCCTGCCAAAGCGGCAGAAAGTCTTTAACATATGAGAAAATAGAAAGTTAGGAAAGAAAAGCCGCGACGATTCGTCTTGACGGTGGTCGGGAATGCCTTATAATGAAAAAGATTTGAGCGGCACATGAAGAGGTCGCTAAGGTCATGAATTGTGGGGAGTTAATTCTGTTTTGCCTGCTGTGGCCCAGCCCGGCGGGCAAACGCATGGGGCGCGTTCCCGCTGCGGTGGGGCTCGCCGGAGCGGCCGCGAGGCGTCTGCTCTCGGGTGAGCGTCCATTCGCGTGTTCGGCCTCGCAGGAGCGGTCCGTCGCGACGCGTCCGGTGGTTGTGGGCGCGCAGACGACCGTGCGGCATCGCATTTGGGACACATTACACCGTCAGCACTGTGATCAGCCAGGTTCGCGGTTGACATACATGTTTGCCGGAGGCGGGACCCGCCGCGGCAGACATCGGACTTCTGCCCTGAGGCGGAGGGTTCGCCTGTCCCTCTTGCCGTAGCAGGCGCGGGCTTTCTGCCCGCGGCGGCTCGGCGTTGCTCCTGTCAGACTCCCCCGTCAACGAGTGGGTTCCCAGAGGTGCATGCGGCGCGCCGCGGGCGCGCGGGGTGTGTCTCGCATTGATGCGTTCTCAGAAAGGTGACACATGATGGGATTGCCCCTGGTGGCATTCTCGTCGACGGAACTGCTTCTGCTGCTGTTGGGTCTGGTGCTGGGGGCGGCCGCGACGTTCGGCACGGTCATGCTGCTCGGCAAACAGCGATTGTCGCGAGCTCAGCGGGAAGCGGAACGGGTAGTCGACGAGGCCAAGAAGAAAGCGGACGTCATCGTCAAGACGGCCAACCTGGATGCGAAGGCCGAGTTCATTTCGAAGCTGGAGGAGTTCGAGAAGCAGAGCACGCTGGCCCGGGACGAGCTCAAGGAGGCCGAGCGGCGGCTCGAAAAGCGTGCGGACAGCCTGGACAAGAAGCTGGACGTGCTCTCAAGCAAGGAGAAGCAGCTCGAGCAGGCGGACGGCCGGCTCAAGGAGCGTGAAGAGAAGCTCAATCGCGACGAGGCGGAGCTGGAGCGGATTCTGCATGATCAGCGTTCGCAGTTGCTGCGGATCAGCGGGCTGTCGATCGAAGAGGCCCGCACGCTGCTGCTGGACAAGATTCGCGCGGAGGTGGATCACGACGCGGCGCAACTGATCGAGCGGAGCCTCGCGGAGGCGAAGGATTCGGCGGAAGACAAGGCGCGGGAGATTGTGATCACGGCGATCCAGCGGTATGCGACGGAGCATACGAGCGCCAGCACGGTGAGCACGGTGGACATCCCGTCGGACGACATGAAAGGCCGGGTGATCGGGCGCGAGGGCCGCAACATCCGGGCGTTCGAGAAGGCGACGGGCGTGGATGTGATCGTCGACGACACGCCGGGGGTGGTGGTGGTGAGCGCATTCGACCCGGTGCGGCGCGAGATTGCGCGGCTGTCGCTGGAGCGGCTGATCCAGGACGGGCGGATTCATCCGGCGCGGATCGAAGAGATCGTCAACGAGATGAGCGAGGAGGTCGCCAAGACGATCTTTGACCGGGGCAAGAAGGCCGCGCTGGAAGCGAACGTCGGCGGGCTCAATAAGAAGATCATCGACCTGCTGGGGCGGCTCAGCTATCGGACGAGCTACGGACAGAACGTGCTGCGGCACAGCATCGAGGTGGCCTACCTGTGCCAGGTGATCGCGGACGAGCTGGGGCTGGACGGGGGGCTGGCGCGGCGGTGCGGGCTGCTGCACGACATCGGCAAGGCGGTCGACCACGAGGTAGAGGGGGGTCATCCGGCGATCGGCGCGGACATCTGCAAGCGGTTCGGCGAGCGGGCGGAAGTGCTCAACGCGATTGC
>CAZQEN010000439.1:0-5516 GCA_964591605.1 uncultured Planctomycetales bacterium | reverse complement strand
CGCTGCTCAATGCGCCCGGAACGCCGGCATCGATCCTGCGGCGCGGGCAGACCGGCTACTTCCAGCAGCTCGAGGACCGCGGTTCACCGATGGCGCGCGATCAGAGCTCCACCGACGCGCCGCGGAACCAGGGTCAGAACCAGCAGCAGCGCGGCGCGGCCAGCGGCGAAATGCAGTTCTGGTGGCAGAATCCGCCGTCGGACCTGGTCAAGAACCGTCAGCCGAGCAACCTCATCGGAAAGATGCGCATTGTGCCCAATGTCGAGCAGAATCTGCTGATGGTGGTCGCGCCGACCGAATTCGCCGACGACATCGAGGAGTTCGTGGCCACGCTCGACCGGCCGGGTCAGCAGGTGCTCATCAAGGGGCTCATCGCCGAGATCACCCACGACGACACGATGAGCCTGGGCTTCCGCTTCTCCAGCGATCCGACCGCGTTCACGACCGGGGCCGACCAGCTCATCACCCAGAACGCGCTGCGGGGCATTTTCACCTACAGCTACGAGGACATGTTCGGCCAGGAGAACACGGTGACGTTTGACGTTGACGTGAACAACGTCCTGAACCTGCTGCATCAGATCACCAAGGTCAAGATCCGCAGCGAACCCAAGGTTTTCACCGCCGACAACGTCGAGGCCGAGTTCTTCGACGGGCAGGACGTTCCGTTCATCACCGATTCAACGTTCAGCGGCGTCTCAGGCGTGCAGAATCAGAGCTTCGACTACCGGGAGGTGGGGATCCGCCTGCGCGTCCGGCCGCACATCACCAAGGAACGCAACATCGATCTGACGGTCAACCTGCTGATCTCGAACATTGTGCCGGGCAAGACGCTCTTCGGCGGGGCGATCGTCGATCGCCGGGAGACGACCACGCGCATCGTGCTCGAAGACGGGCACACGTTCATGATCAGCGGCATCCTCCGTGAAGATGAGCGCGTGACGACGCAGGGGATTCCCGGTCTGAGCGACATCCCCTTCGTCGGCGAGGTGTTCAAGCATCGTCAGACCATCAAGGTCAACAGCGAGGTGCTGATTTTCCTGACGCCCTACGTGCTTGGCCCGTCCGAGCCTCACACGTTCATCGAATCGGATCCGCTCAACAAGTTGCGAGAGAAGATGGACCTCGACGAGGAATTCGGGCCGGTGGGCGATCCGCAGGACAAGCCGGAGAGCGGGCCGGCGTCCAAGGAGAAGCGCAACGGGCGTTGACGGGCAGTCGGTGGAGACGGATTGGAGACAGCCGAGTCCTGATGTGCGCTGATCATGGATCCAAGTCGGGCGTATGCCGCCGCCTGGCGGACCGGACATCCACCGTTCAAAGGACGGCGGGATGTGGCCCCTGGAGCTGCCGGACGGCCTGGCGGCGGTGCGGATGGATGGTTGGTGTCCTGACGGCCGGCCTGCTGTATGTGGGATGCGCGGCGCCGCCGGTGGCGACCGCTCCGGCGGCGGAATCGCAGGAGGCCAACCGCCGTGCGTTCGGCGATTTTGAGCTCCCGCGCAAGCTGGGGTTCGTGCAGAACGTGGGCCTGCAGTTGCCGGTGGCGTCGCCGGACGGCGAGAGACTGCTGTATCTGCGCACCGATCAGGAAGATCTTTCGCCCACGACCGTGCTGGGCGCGCCGCGGGCCACGCCGAAAGAGGGTGTGCTCTCGATCTGGCTCCGGCCGCTGCAGGGCGCGGACACGGGGGAGCGCATCTCCGGGCCCCGGTGGTGTCATTCCCCGGTGTGGTCGCCGTCAGGCAGGTACATCGCCTTCGTCAGCAATGAGCCGCCCTACACCGCGATTGAACTGCTCAGCGTGGACGGCGGTCGGCCGGTCAAGCTGGGATTGGCGGGTGCGGTCAACGCACTGCCGCGGTTCGGCGGGGACGATCGGACGCTGATCTTCTGCGCCGGCCCCGAAGCAGAGGGACCGTGGCGCGTCTATCGCCAGGCGGTGGGGGAGGAGCCCGTCGCCCTCTCACCGGAGGGGGCGGACTGCGTGCTGCCCGCGCGGCTGGAGCCCGACGGCCAGGTCATCTGCGCCCAGGTCCGGGGCTCCGAGTTCAACTGGGTCCGCGCACGCCCCAACCGCATCGAACCGCTGGTTGACCGAGGGGGCAACGGCCGCCGACCGGCGCTGCTGCAGGTGTGGGCGGGGATTTCCTCGCCGGTCTCGCCCGACGGCGAAAACCTGGTGTTCTACGATGGCCTGCGTCAGCGCCTGGCCGTGTTTCACCTGAAGGAGCGCGTCGTCCGCCGGCACCGGCCGGGGAGCATGGCCGCCTGCTGGCTGACCGACCAGGCGATCGCCCTGGCAACCGCCGACGGGCTGTTTGCCGTGGACACTGCGACGGTGGTCAGCCATCCGCTGCTTAACGGGTCATGGATTCCCCTCCAGTATGTTCCATCGCGGCGAGAGCTGATCCTTCTGGGCCGGGAAGGCGCCGGGGCCCGTTTCTCGATCGTCAGCCTGAAGTTTCGCCCGCAGGATCGGAGCCCGAAATGACGACAATGATTGACGGCGGCCGGCTTCGCGTCCTGGTGATCGTGTCCCTGGTGGCGGGCTGCGCGCGTTCCCTCCCGCCCGAGGTGCCCGAGTTCAAGGTGCCGGCGGCCAGGAAGCCGGCGCAGTCGGCGCCGGCGGCGTCGGAGCCGGCCAGGGCGGTCGCGGAGGCACCTCCGGCGGAGGCCCCCGCGCCGCCGCCCGCTCCGGTCGAGAAACCCGCGTCCGCGCCGGCACCTCCGCCCGCCGCACCGGTCAAGGTGGAGGCGCCGAAGGAGCCCAGCATCATCGGCTCGTGGCAGGTCGTTGAGATGTCACACAACGGGCAGGTGCAGCAGATGCCGGCGGGCGTGACGATGACCTTCACATTCGCCGAGGGTGGCTCGCTGAGCATGGGTATGACGGGCGGCCCGGCCGAGGCCGGCGGTGCGCGACAGGGCACGTACTCGGTCTCGGGCGGTCAGATCACAGTTTCGATGGAGAACGAAACCCGGACCGGCAGCCTCACCTTCGAAGGCAACGACCGGGCGGTTATGGACTTTACCGAGGCCAGGATGGTCCTCTCACGGTCGTCCTGACCGGATCGATGATCCGCGCGCTGTGTCTCCCAGCTTCCGCGTCTGCTAAACGGCGACTCTGTGCCCGAGACCCGTAATATCCGCCTTCGTGGGGGAAGGTGGGGCATATGTTGCTTACGCCAGCCTTCACCTGCCTCACTTTTTCACGCACCTCGCTTGGTTCACTGGAAATTGAATTTTATACTTGCGCGGGGCACAGACATGGAGACGACACTCGAATTTCAGAGTGTCCCTGTCGCAGCGCTGGAGGTGCTGTCGCGCGAGGCGGCATCGGACATCTCGCTCTACTTTTCCGGCCCGTCGCAGGCGCCGGTGCTCTACCGGGCTGCCGGTCAGCTTGCCCTGCGTCCGGACTATCACCGCCTGCGGGAGAGCGGCGTCACGTCGCTCATGGTGCGCGGCGAGCATCTGGGTGAGTGCGAGCGGCTGCTCGAGGAAGAGCTCAGCAGCGTGCTCGCGCAGTCGGACGTCGCGCCCGAGCAGAAAGCTGAATACATCCACCACGTCGGAGCGAGCGTCGCGAAGGATCTGGCCGCCAGCCCGGATTCGCTGAGCATCGAGCGCGCCTCGAGCCTCCTGGATGAGGTGATCGACTGCATCCTGACCGACCCGGCCGTCGCGTCCGGGCTGCTGCGGGTGGCGGCCCACGACTGCTCCACCGCCAGTCACATGTTCGCCGTTTCCACGCTGGCCATCGTGCTGGGGGCCGAAACGCTGAGCGCCGACCGCGATGCCCTCAGGCGGGTCGGCCTGGCCGGCATGATGCACGACCTGGGCAAGGTTGCCATTCCGCAGGAGATTCTGAACAAGACCGATGCGCTCGACCACCGCGAGTTGCAGGTCATTCAGCACCATCCGGTCGAGTCGGTGCGGCTCCTCGGTGCGGACTCGCGTTTCCCGATGAGCGTCCGGCAGATGATCCTTCAGCACCATGAACGCATCGACGGACGGGGCTATCCCCTGGGCCTGCGGGGCAGTGAGATCCTGCCAGGCAGCCGGATTCTGGCGATTGTGGACTCGTTTCACGCCATGATCGGGCAACGGCCGTATCGCTCTTCGCTGACCGCGGGCCAGGCGGTGCGGGCCATGTCGTACGGGGTGGGCAAGCAGTTCGATGCCGACTTCTTTTCCGCCTGGGAGCGGATCATCCGCGGCTGCTGGCCCGATGCGCTGGCGGAAATCGCGGGCGCCTCCGACCCGCAGCCGGCGGCGGACGAACATCGCGATCATTGCCTGAAACCTCCCCCCCGGAATCTGCAGGGGCGGGCGGTGCGGCATCTGTGCAACGGGCGGGTGAAGATCGAGTGCATCTACGTCGGGCGGCTGCCGGATGCCACGACGCTGCCCGACCGGTTCGTCTGCTCGCTGCGAGATCTCTCCCGCTCCGGGCTCGGTTTGTACACCCGCTGCCCGATGTACGCGGGCGAAGTCGTCCACTTCCTGATCCAGCTTCCAACGGGTGTGACGTGGGTGAGCGGCAGGGTCGCCTGGTGCCGCCGGCAGAGCCAGGGGCCCGGCTACCGGACGGGGATCCAGCTCACGGGGCGGGTGGGCGCATCCGAGACACCCCGGCGAGTGGACTCCGGCCGGTCGCAATCATCCGCGGAGATGGGTGTGTCCGCCGCGTAGGGGCCGGGTGTCCGTGTCACTGAGCGCCGGTGTTGAGCGCGTCGGCCAGGAAGAGCAGGATGCTCAGGCCGGCCACCGCCCATTCGAGCTGCCCCAGTTGCCCGCAGTACCCGGCCACGCTCGCACTCAGCAGGACACCGGCCGTCAACGCCGCCCAGCGGCACGTTCGTTCCATCCGCATGACTGCTCTCCAGGAACAATGAAGCCGGGAGTGTAGCACAAAGTTCAACGGGCGAAACGGCGCCGTCAGCCCGCCTCTCTGCGGTCCCCTGCGGAGCCCGTGCACGGTCCACGGGTAACCGCGTGCTTTTCCGAAGGAATGCGTCGATTGCTTCTGATCACGAAAGCACGAGACAGCGAAGGCACGGAACTGCTCACTGCCGTTTGACGAACTCCCAGACGTCATGTTTTCCTGGCAGGAAGTCCCGTGCAGATGTCTTCATCTCGAATCTCAGATGTCAAATCTCGAATCCGATTCCGTAAACCCTTCTGCGTCCTGTTTCGAGAAGTGGAATCGTGGGCTAGCGAATCCTGTTGTTGGCGTGGAGATCCCACTGACAACAAGCTGACACCCTGCCCCTCGGCGGCTTTTTCGTCGAGGCGGCGCAAACCTTCCTGCTTCAAGAAGTTGTGATCATTTGCCCTGGGCCGACCTCGGATGCTCAAAAACCTTGCTGGTTTGATCTGAATTCCTGTTGACAGCACGCACTTCTGTGGTATATTCAGGGGTGAAGTCCGGACGGGGTTGTGTTCCGGACCTCGCAAGCTCAGCCTCAGCCTCAGCCTCAGCCTCAGCCTCAGCCTCAGCCTCAGCCTCAGCC
>CAZQEN010000438.1:0-5614 GCA_964591605.1 uncultured Planctomycetales bacterium | reverse complement strand
CAAGGTCGGCATCGGGCCCGGCTCGATCTGCACGACGCGGATCGTGTCCGGCGTGGGGGTGCCCCAGATCACGGCCATCATGAACGCGGTGTCGGCGGCCGGGCCCGCCGGCGTGCCGGTCATCGCTGACGGCGGCATCCGGTTCTCGGGTGACATCACCAAGGCGATCGCCGCCGGGGCCAGTTCGGTCATGGTGGGGTCCCTGTTTGCCGGCCTCGACGAGTCGCCGGGGCAGCTCGTGATCTGGAAAGGCCGCCGGTTCAAGGAATACCGAGGCATGGGCTCACTCGGGGCGATGGTCAGCGGCAGCGCCGACCGATATGGTCAGAAGGGCGAGACGCAGGCCGACAAGCTCGTACCCGAGGGCGTCGAAGGCCGCGTGCCGTACCGCGGCTCGCTGGCCGAGTTCGTCTACCAGCTTGTTGGCGGACTCCGGGCCGGCATGGGATACTGTGGCACGCCCAACATCGAGGCCCTGCGGACCCGGGCGCGGTTCCTGCGGATCTCGAGCGCGAGCGTGATCGAGAACCATCCGCACGACATCGCGATCACGCGCGAGGCGCCGAATTACGCGGTCGACTTCCAGGTGGAATCATGACAAAGTCGAAACGTCGAAAGTCGAAAGTCGAAATCGATGGAGCCGGTGTCTTCCGCTTTCGACTTTCGACTTTCGATTTTCGACTTTCAACTGGCTTTCGACTTTCGACTTTCGACTTTCGACTTTTCGCTCTTCCATTTGCCGTCTGCCTCTTACCCGCCTGCAACGAGCCGCCCGCGGTCAATCCCTGGGTCGACGATTCCATCCCGCAGGAAGCGTGGTACACGCCCAGCTCGGAAAGCATCCGCGCTGCCCAGGCCCAGCCATCGGTCCGCCATCGTCCGATCCCCCCGAGCACGGCCCCAGCGGTGGACGAGTCGGTCCCGCATTTTCCGCTCTGGTGGGAGGACCCCTTCGAGGACCAGGGGGATAACGACGACACCTTCGCCTGGACCTGGCAGGACTACTTCGCGATGCCCTACGGGGAGGCCCGCTATATCCTGAACACGCTCGGTTTCCCGGCCAGCGTGATTGTGCAGCCGCCCTGGGCGACGATGGTCAGTGACGGCCGTCTCGCGATGCGGGGCATCAGCCTCCACGACGCAAGGCTGGGCCGTTCGACGCCGGTGACCGCGGGCAGGAGCGATTTCGGCTTCGACGAGGAGGACTCACCCCTGCCGCAGGTCGCCACTCGCCCGGCCGGGCCCTGAGGCGGTGCCGGGTGGGTTGTCGACGGGAAATCGGCTGCGACGGCCGGCTCTGCCGGCTGCCGGGCGCGTCGATCGGCTCGGGCCGGCGCCAACCCACATTTCCGTGAACCGGGGTGCCTCCCCGACGTACTCGATTTGACGATCTGACGCCGATTCCGTACAATTTGTGGATGTAACCCTAAGTGTTTCCCAGGATTAGAACCCGCGATGGGTTGCGGGCCTGGCAGAGGAGAATGTCGATGTCCACCATTCAGATGATCGCATGGATGCCCGGCCCCATGGAGATGCTCTTCATCGCTGTCCTGGGTCTGCTGATCTTCGGGAAACGCCTTCCCGAGGTCGGTAAATCGCTGGGCAAGAGCATCGTCGAGTTCAAGAAGGGGCTGCAGGGGGTCGAAGACGACATCCACTCCGCCGTCACGACGCCGCCGCGTCAGGATGTCCTGCCTCCACCCCGTCAGCCCGACACCGTCCAGCGGACCGAAGCCAAGGACGAGACGCCCACCGGCTCGGCGTCGTGAGTTGAACTCGATGAAGCGAACGTATCAGGGTACATTCCTCAAGCGCGAGAAGTGGTGGGTTGCCTGGTGTGATGAAGTCCCCGGCGCTCTCACGCAGGGACGCACGCTCGCCGACGCCAAGGCGAATCTGCGCGATGCGATCAAGGTCATGCAGACTCCGGTGGACTGCAGTCATCTCCCGCGGTCGCGGGTGGTCAAAGCGATTGTACGCGTTTGAAACGGCGGGACCTGATCAGGCATGTCGAGCAGTTCAGTTCGGCTGTGTCCTTCTCACCGAGGGCGCAAAGCATTCCCGCTATGTCAACCTGGCCGATCGGCGCAGGCAGGCCACCATTCCCCGACATCGCGAGATCGATGACTTCCTGGCGAAAGCGAACTGCCGCCAACTCGGTATTCCGACGTCGTCCCGTTGAATTCGGCTGACCACCGCGCTAATGTACCCCTTGTATGATCGAGGAACTCTCCGAACAGCTGCGCAGCGTGGTGGTACAGGCGGATCAGCTCATCGCTGCCGCGCGGACGGTCGATGCCCTGCGCCAGGCGGAGAGCCGGCTGACGGGCAAGGATGGCAGCTTAGGCAAATTGCTGGCCTCGATTGGCAAGCTGCCGGCTGAGCAGCGCGGGGCGGCCGGCAAAGAGATCAATCTGGTCAAAAAGCAGATTCTCGAGAAATTCGCGGCCGCACGCGAGGCGCTGCAGAAGTCGTCGGATCAGCAGGCCGTGGCCGCGGCGCAGACGTTCGACCCGACGCTCCCCGGGCCGGTCGTGCCCCGCGGCAGCGTTCACCCGGTGACGGCCGTGCAGTGGGAGGTCGAGGACATCCTGGCCCGCCTGGGTTTCGTGGTCGTCGGCGGGCCGGAGATGGAAACCGACTACTACAACTTCGAGGCGCTCAACATCCCGGCCGACCACCCCGCCCGCGACATGCAGGACACGTTCTGGCTGGACAACGGCCGTCTGCTCCGCACGCACACCTCGCCCTGCCAGGCCCGGGCGATGGAGCGGCTGCACGCGCCGCTGCGCGTCATCGCGCCCGGGCGATGCTTCCGCTACGAAACCGAGGACGCCAGCCACGCCAACACGTTCTTCCAGTTGGAGGGGCTGCTGGTCGACCGCGACATCTCGATCGCCAACCTGGTTGCGGTCATGAAGCTGATTCTGACGGAGGTGTTCCACCGCGATGTGAAGGTGCGTCTGCGTCCGGGGTTCTTTCCGTTCGTCGAGCCGGGCTTCGAACTGGACATGAGCTGCGCCATCTGCGGCGGGGCCGGCTGCGCGACCTGCAAGCGCAGCGGCTGGGTCGAGATCCTGCCCTGCGGCATGGTGCACCCGAACGTGCTCAAGGCCAGCGGTGTCGATCCGGCCGAATTCACCGGATTCGCCTTCGGCCTGGGCCTCACGCGCCTGGCAATGATGAAATATGGCGTCAGTGACATCCGCGCGCTCAACGCCGGCGACCTGCGCGCCATCACCCGCCCGCAGCAGCGGGCCGGCGCGGCGATCATCGAGAAGGATTGACGGGGGGGCGGTGCGAAAACTACACTGAAACGGGTGCCATATGACGATTTCGGCCGCACAGTTTCCATGCGAATCCGCTGATCTGCTCCGTCGCGCCGTGGAGGGTGAAGAAATCATCATCACGGAGCAAGGCCAGCCGGTGGCGAAACTGGTCTCCATTGAACACGCGCAGCCAGATGACGAGAGAACCGCTCAGGCGCAAGCCGCGATCGCTCGCATCATCGAATTGCGAAAGGGCAACATCCTGGGGCCCGATCTCAGTATCCGTGATCTCATTGACGAGGGCCGCCGCTTTTGAGCGAACTGGTCATCGACTGCTCGATCGCCGTTGCCTGGCATTTTGAGGATGAGTGGGCTGCGGATGCGGAGGCCGTGCTAAGGCGATTGAGCCGAGTAACGGCACGGGTACCGGGTTTCTTCCATCTGGAAATTCTAAATGCCCTGCTGTACGGGGAGCGTCGTCACCGGACAACACCCATCAAGTCGGATCAGTTTCTTCGCGAGCTGCGGTTGCTCAGGATCGAAACGGAGCCGTCGCTGTCCCTTGTTGCCCTGCAGAGAATTCAGGCGCTGGCAAGAGCCCACCAATTGAGCTCCTATGATGCGATGTATCTCGAACTCGCCACGCGCTACGGGCTGCCGTTGGCCACCCTCGACAAGCGACTGCGTGCTGCCGCGCAACGGGCGGGAGTACATCTGTTCGATCCGGCTCAGTGAGAGAGTGCCGTGCTGATTTCCCTCAACTGGATCCGCGATTTCGTCGATCTGCCGGCCGGGCTGGATGCCCGCGAGCTGGCGGAACGGTTTACCGTGACCACCGCTGAGGTGGAGGGCGTGGAGGAAGTCCGCGGGCAGGCCGCGGGGTTAATCTGTGCCGAGGTGCGCTCGGTCGAGCCGGGCGGGGCGGAGGGACTCTGGGTTGTCCGCGTCTTTGACGGCCGCGACGAGACTGTAACAGTCACGCACGCCCGGGACCTGCGGCCGGGGTCTCTGGTCATCTACGCCCCGCCCGGCGCGCGGGTAATGAACCATGCTGTCGAGACGCGCACAATCGAGGTCCCGCCCGGCAGGCGGGACCCACAGGCCGGTGGCCGGGCCGTCGAGAGCGTCGGAGCGATTGTCTCGGGCGAGCAGCTCCGGCTGGCCGGCGTGGGCGAGCGAGCGGTGTTTCTCCCGCTCGACATACGGCCGGGGACGAATCTGGACGAGCATGTGCTCGATGACTGGATCATCGAGGTCGACAACAAGTCGATCACGCACCGGCCGGACCTGTGGGGCCACTACGGCATCGCCCGCGAGATCGCGGCCATCTACGAAGCGCCGCTCAAGCCGTACCCGGTGACGCCGCTCGAGGAACTCACGAGCCCGGCGCTGCCCGAGGTGCGGATCGTCATCGACGACCCGGTGAAATCACCCCGCTACAGCGCGCTGCGCTTTGCGGGCGTGAAGGCCCAGCCCTCGCCCCTCTGGATGCAGGTGCGACTGGCGCACGTGGGCCTGCGGCCGATCGACCTGCTCGTGGACCTGACCAACTACATCATGGCCGAGCTCGGCCAGCCGATGCACGCGTTCGACGCCCGCGGCATCGAGCAGATCGAGGTCGCTGTCGCGGCCCCCGGCGAACAGTTCACCACGCTCGACGGCATGAAGCGCACCATGCCCGCCGGAACGGTCATGATCCAGTCGAATCGCCGCTCGGTCGCCATCGGCGGGATCATGGGCGGCGCGGATACCGAGATCAAGGCCGACACGAACGAGCTGCTCCTCGAGAGCGCCAACTTCGAGCCGGCCACCATCCGCCGGGCCGCCACGGCCATGGGCCACCGCACCGACGCCAGCGCCCGCTTCGAGAAATCGCTCGATCCGCACTACACGGTGCAGGCGATCCGGCGCTTTGTGAAGCTCGCCCGCGTCGAGCTGCCCGGGATGAAGCTGACCAGCCGCCTCTCGGACGCGTTTCCCGGGCCGCCGCAGACGCGCGTGATCCGGCTCGACCCCGCGTTTGTCTCCCGCTACATCGGGCGCGACATCGGTCTCGAACAGATCGAGAGCATTCTGACGCCGCTCGAATTCCGCGTGCAGCGCGTGGACGGGATGATGGACGTGACGGTGCCGAGCTTCCGGGCAACCAAGGACATCACGATCGAGGCGGATCTGGTCGAAGAGATCGCCCGATTTGTCGGCTATGGTTCGATCGAGCCGGCGTTGCCGCACGTGACGGTGCGTTACGCCGAGCCCGACGCGCTGGCCCGGCTCGAACGCGCGACGCTGTCGCTGCTCTGCGGCGGGATGAGCTATGCCGAGGTGCATCGGTACATCTGGTTCGA
>CAZQEN010000437.1:0-5630 GCA_964591605.1 uncultured Planctomycetales bacterium | reverse complement strand
TTCGACCAGGCCCGCCGGCTCAACGAAGAGTGGCTCGCCGACGTCGACAACGACCGCCTCCGCCAGCGATACCGCATCCAACTCCTGCAGACCGACCTGGCGGCAGAAGACTACGACCGCTACCTGGCCCGATGCAGGGAATGGCTCGCCGCCGGACCTGAGAGCCCGGAGCTGCACCGCCTGCTCCTGCTCGGCCTGATCCGCGCGGATCGCAAGGATGAGGCCGTCGCCCGCGCCCTCGAATGGATGTCGCGCGATCCCGATCCCGACGACCATCACGATCGCCTCGAATACGTCGGGGACTGGCTGCAGGCCGCCCAGCGCTACGCCGGAGCCATCGATATCGCCAAAGGTCTGCTTGCCGCCACCGACAAACCGGAGCGAAAGCAGGGCCGGCTCCTGGCCGTGGCCCAGCTCTTCGCCGCTGCCAGGCGCTACGATCCGGCGATCGTCACCCTCCGCCAGTTGATCATGCAGATCGAGGCCACCGGCCCGGAGCTCTTCGCCTACGAGCTCAAGAAGCGGCTGGCTCACGTTTACGTCCAGGCGGATCGCCCCGAGGAGGCGACTCGCTATCTCAACAAGATGCTCAGCGATCTCAACGAGGAGCTGGAGGCGGGTCTCGAGCAGCGCAAGCAGCAGTATCAGAAGCTGGCCGACGCCGCCGATTCCGAAGAAGACAAGCAGATCATCCTCCGGGAGTTCGAGCGGGCCAGGAAACTCGTCGAGGCCGCCGTCAACCCGCGCAAGGCCGACATTCTCCGGCAGATGTACCTGGCCTATCACCGCCAGGGCCAGATCGAGGTCGCCGAACAGCGCCTGCGCGAGGCCCTGGCCCTCGACCCGGGCGATCCGGGGATCTGCAACGACCTGGGCTATTCGCTGGCCGATACCGGCCGGCACCTGGACGAGGCCCGCCGCCTGATCGCCCTGGCCGTCGGTGCGGAGCCGACCACCGCCGCCTACCTCGACAGCTACGGGTGGGTGCTCTACAAGCTGAGCCGCTTCGAGGAGGCGCGGCGCTGGCTCGAATGGGGCGCCTCCCTCGAAGAGGGCGAAGACCCCGTCATCCACGACCATCTCGCCGACGCCCAGTGGCGGCTCGGCGACCGCAAGACCGCAATCGCCAACTGGAAGCGGGCGCTCGAAATTCATCACGACCAGCTTGCAGAAGGCGAATCCACCGCCGAAAAGAATCTGCTCGAACGCGTCCAGCGCAAGCTGGAGGCGGTCGAGTCTGGCAAAAACCCCCCTCTGGCGCCGGTCGGATCGGAATCGACTGAATGACGCGTCAGCGGATCAGGGAATCGCAGGAGCAGTCAACATGGCAGGCCATTCTCACTGGGCACGAATCAAGCGCAAGAAGGGCGTCACCGACGCCCGCCGGGGCCGGCTCTGGAGCAAGCTGGCCCGCAACATCATCGTCGCCGCGCGCTCGGGCGGCGGCGATCCCGGGGCCAACCTGAGCCTGCGCTACGCGATCGACAAGGCCAAGGCCGCCAACATGCCCAAGGATACGATCGAAAACGCGATCAAGAAGGGCAGCGGGGGGGCCGAGGGCGCCAACTACGAGACCGTCTATTACGAAGGCTACGCGCCCGGCGGCATCGCCATCCTCGTCGAGGCCCTCACCGACAACCGCAACCGCACCGCCCCCGAGGTCAAGAAGATCTTCGAGCGCAGCGGAGGGAGCGTCGGGGCCGCGGGCTCCGTCAAGTGGATGTTCAGCTCGAAGGGCCAGATCTCCGTTCCCGTCTCGGCCGCCGATGAGGACACCATCGCCTCGATCGCCCTCGACGCCGGGGCGGACGATTACTCGCAATCTGAGGACGTCTGGGAGATCACCTGCGAGCCGGCCGCCTTCGAGCCCATCCGCGCCGCCCTCGCCAAAGCCGGCATCGAGCCGCAGTCGGCCGAGCTGGCCATGGTCCCCTCCAGCACCATCACCCTCGATGCCGAAAGCGCCCGGAGAGTCCTGCAGCTCACCGAGACCCTCGAAGAACACGACGACGTCCAGAACGTCTACGCCAATTTCGACATCCCGTCCGAGGTCATGGCCTCCATGTCGTGATGTGTGGGCGATCGACAGTCGGAAATCGGAAATCGACCCTGGGAAATGGTCCGTCGGAGGATCGCCACGTGCCTACGCTGATTCCGGCTCCCACCCGCATCGAGGCGGCCGGCAACAAACCGAAACTCATCGACGAATACGTCGGCCGCGTGAATTCGCAAACCGACGGTGTCAGCATCGCCCACATGCGCAGCCCCTCCGGCTGGGTCGAGCCCGGCCAGACACCACAGTTTGATGAATACACCATCGTGCTCCGCGGCATGCTGCGCGTCGCCTTTCGCGGCGGCAGCCTCGACGTGCACGCCGGGCAGGCCCTCATCGCCCGCGCCGGCGAATGGGTCCAGTACAGCACCCCCGGCGCGGAGGGCGCCGAGTACATCGCCGTCTGCCAGCCCGCCTTCAGCCCCGACACCGTTCACCGCGACCCGGCCTGAGCCCGGTGGTCTGAGCCAGATGATTTTGCGGGTGGCATGGGCAGCGTACCCGCTGCCCGTGTCTTGGCCGCAGGGGCAATGAGTACATCGCCGAAGCCCCCCACCCGCAGTTTCGCCTGTTTCGACCCGCCAGGCGACGACCGGGCAGCCGAGCGAACGAGCAGCGCGGCGGGCCCTTGTCCGCAGTGGAGATCCGCTCAAGACGGCATGGCTCGGACGCTGACGATCCGCAGACCCTTGCGTCGCATGAAGACGAGCCACAGAGTTCACCGAGCACACAGAGAGGGCGAGCCCTCCCCAAATCTCAAATCTCAGATTTCAAATCTCGAATCCGTTTCTCTGCGGGCTCGGCGTCTCTGCGTGAGCTGCCTGCCTGGGTTGCGGGCCACGCCTGCGCTGTGAGCTCTGCGGCCAGCCCGGTATGCAACGACGGGGCAGACATGACTGCCTGTGCTCGCGGGGAAATGGCCGACGCGCCCGAAGGCCCGGCCTATGTCTTGGAGTCGCTCAGACTCGGGAAGGAGTCGCTCATGTCGATGGTGGCGGTGTCATCGCTGCCCGCCAGCGCTTCGAGGGCACGGATGGGGTCTTCTTCATCGCCGGCGCCCAGCACGTCAGCCGCCGCGCCGCTCTTGGACCCCGACGCACCCGAGGCGGCGCTCGCCGAGCTTCGCTCACGCCGTTCGAGCCGGGTATGCACCTGCCGGATGTCGGCCGGTTCGCCGTTGATCTGAATCGTGAACACCATCGGGCCGATCACGATGTGATCACCGGCGCCCAACTCCTGTTCCGTGATGCGCTTGTTGTTCACGTAGGTGCCGTTCGCGCTGCCCAGATCCCGGATCGTGACCGAATTCTCGGAGACGATCAGCATCGTGTGCTTGCGCGAGATCTCCGGCAACGGGATCCGCAGATCGCACGCCTCCTGCCGGCCGATCACCGTCTGTCCCGGGTCGAGCGCGAAGTCCTTGCGCTGCCCATTCTCTTTGAACATGATCAAGGTGACATCCATGGGACCCGCCAAGCCTCAACTGTCCGCCAGATCTCGAGTCAGCGACATGGCACGCCGGACGTGGGTACACCTGCGCCGCTCTTATGAGTCTACAGCCTGCCGCCGGCTCTGACAAGACAGGAGCCGATCGCGCCAGGCGGTCATAAGCACCGGTCCGTCAAGGCTCTGGGGCGTTTGTGCACCGCTTCAGTTTGAGGTGAACCGGCTCCAGCGGTCCTGAAGGGCTTCCAGCAGCCCGGGGCGGTCCTGGAGCTGGATCGTATCCGGATCGATCATGTGACGGCCTTCCGGCGGATGGTCCAGCCGGGTGATGTAGACATATGGGGTGAGCCGGTTGCGGTCGGGCGGGATGTAGCGGTCGATTCGCCGCACCTGTGACCACGGGATGGCCAGCCGCGTGAAGGGTGTCTGATACGCGATGCCCTCGGCATCCGCCTCGAGGCGGTGCAGGTACCCGCGCCACAGAGCGTAGAGCGAAATCAGGATCACCGCCCCGGCCGTCCATCGGATGCCCGTCGGCACCCCCGGCAACGCCGCCAGGAGGACCATCAGCACCAGGATGGGAAGCATGACGGCCAGGAACGTCCGCAGCGGCGTGTTGAAAAACGACCACCGCTGCACCGGCCGGGGCTGCTCAAACTGGAATTCATCGACGGCATTCACGGTTCGGCTCGGCGGCTTGACACCCCCGGGCCTTATACTATAGTGAGTGGCTCCCCTGAGCCAGCCGGTTACCGGTGCTCTGAAGGGGCCGTAGCTCAATTGGCTAGAGCATCGGCTTGTCACGCCGAAGGTTGCGGGTTCGAGCCCCGTCGGCCTCGTTTCCCCTCCGCCTGTAGCAGGCACGCTCCTCGTGCCGTGGCAACGACGGCACACGGCGTGTGCCTGCTGCGAACGGCGCCTGAAGCCCACCTGTCGCGGCGGCGCAAAGCGAAGACGGAAGGGGTTCACGCCAAGGCACGCCGCCCGCGTCGCAAAAACACGCAACCACACACAAGAAGAAACAGGGTCGACGGCTCGGGGATGAAGGCGATCCAGCCCTCGTCGCGGTTGTTGGGGTTCTTGCCGAGGCCCACGATCGTCCGGCCGTCGTCGGAGATGGCGTGTGCTCCGAACAGCGTCCATCCCGCGAGGTCGAGCCCATAGTCGCTGAGCAGCACGTCCTTCAAGTTGCGGGTGCCGTGCAGGGCGTCCCAGATCGTGGCGGCCGTCCCCGTTGCGGTCGTACCCTGGCCCACGATGATGGACCCATCCGCGCTGACATCGGCGGCCGACCAGCGGAACGCTTCGGCCGTCCCGCCCTCCGCGAAACTTGCTCCAACAATCACCATGCCGTCCGGCGTGACCCCCTGGGCAGTACTGTCCGGCCGTCTCGGCAGGGCGCCCAGCGGCATCATGCCGGTGGCGGCCGTCCAGCGGAAAGCCACCGGGTCGCCTTGGGGTCCGCTCCAGCCGACCACCATCGAGCCGTCCGCCGAGACGGCAGTAGCCCAACTGTTATATCCCCCCGGCACGAAGCCCAGGCCGACCATACCTTGCTCCGTCCAGCGGAACGCCTCGTACCTATTATCTGCAATGCTGCTCACGCCGACGGCGGTCTGACCGTCGGCCGACACGTCATAGGCCAGACTATAGTCGTAACCGCCGGGGAGATCGCCCAGCGGCACGAGGCCCGTCTGGGCGGTCCAGCGGGTGGCGATGTAGTTGGGTTGCAGCGGCGAGGGATCAAAGCTCAGGCTGCTTCCGCCGACGATGACCGAGCCGTCGGCCGAGGCCGCGCGGGCGACGCTCGCATAAAGTCCCCCAGGCAGGTCGCCCAGGCCCGCCAGTCCGCCGCCGGCCGTCCAGCGCGTCGCCTCTACCCCCTGGCTCACCGGATTGCTCATGCCCACCACGACGTTGCCATCCGCCGAGATGCCGTAAGCATAGCTGGCGAACGGCCCGCCGGGCAGATCGCCCATGCCGCGGAACGAGGGCTGGCCAAATACGGGGGCTACCCAGCAGGCCGCCAAGCCACTGAGTGACCAGGTCAATAACCGCTCGTAGCCCATCTCTATTCACCCTCCCAGAGGAACACTGAGCCTTCCCACCATGCGATGTTCCGATGAGAACT
>CAZQEN010000436.1:0-5682 GCA_964591605.1 uncultured Planctomycetales bacterium | reverse complement strand
GGTTCGGCATGTTCATCCACTGGGGGCCCGTCAGCCAGGTCGGCACCGAAATCGGCTGGTCGCGCGGCTCGGCCCAGCGCCCCGGCGTCATCCCGATCGCCCTGTACGACAATCTGTACCGCTATTTCAACCCGACCGAGTTCGACGCGGACGAGTTCGTCGCCGTCGCCAAGTCCGCCGGCATGAAGTACCTCGTGTTCACGACCAAGCATCACGACGGTTTCTGCATGTTCGACAGCCAGTGGACCGACTACAAGATCACGAACACCCCGTTCCGGCGCGACATCACCGCTGAGATCGCCGAGGCCTGTCACCGCGGCGGCCTGAAGCTCGGGTTCTACTACTCACCTCCCGACTGGCACCATCCTGACTATCGCACGGACAGCCACGCCCGCTACATCACCTACCTGCACCGGCAGATCCGCGAGCTGTGCACGAAGTACGGGCGGCTCGATCTCATGTGGTTTGACGGTCTGGACATGAAAGCCGGAGAGATGGACTCTCCGCGGCTGCTCGAGATGATCCGGAGTCTGCAGCCGGGCATCGTCATCAACAACCGCGCCGGACTGCCGGCCGACTACGACACCCCCGAGCAGCGCGTCGGGGCGTTCCAGAACGACCGCCCGTGGGAAACGTGCATGACCATCGGGCAGCAGTGGAGCTTCAAGAACAACGATGAGATCAAGTCGATGGATCAGCTCATTCAGACGCTTCTGCAGTGCGCGGATGGCGACGGCAACCTGCTGCTCAACGTGGGCCCGAAGTGGACAGGCCGGATCGAGCCCGAACAGGTCCAGCGGCTCAGAGAGATGGGTCAGTGGCTCAGCCGCTACGGCGAGAGCGTCTACGGAACGCGCGGCGGGCCGATCTTCGCGTATCCCTGGGGAGGCAGCACGCACCGCGGCGAGCGTATCTACCTGCACGTCTGGGACTGGGATGAACCCCGGCTGCCCCTGCCCCCCCTGGGCCGCCGCATCGAGAAGTGCACCGCGCTGACCGGCGGCGCCGCGCGCGTGGTATCCGAGGATTCCCGCAGCTATATCGAGCTGCCCGCCTCACCCAGGCCGGCCGTGACGGTGATCGCACTCGACCTGGACGGGCCGGCCGGCACGATCGCCCCGCTCGGGCCGGTGACCTTCCAAAAAACAGCAACAGCATCCAACGTGTTTGAGAAGAAGGATCACCTGGCCGCCGACAAGGCGGTCGACGGCAGCCGGGGAAGCCGCTGGGCCACCGACGCGGGCGTGCGCAGCGCCTGGCTCGAGATTGACCTGGGCAGCGATCAGACGTTTGACACCGCTGTCCTCTGCGAGGAGTTCGCCCGCGTTCAGGCCTTCGAGCTCCAGACGCAGCGCGACGGTCAGTGGCGGGCGTTTCATCAGGGAACCGCGATCGGCCCGCGGCTCATCGCGACATTCGAGCCGGTCACCGCCCGCCGCGTCCGTCTGCAGATCAGGCAGTCGAGCGACGGCCCTTCCATCAGCGAGTTTCAGCTCTACAGAACCCACGGTCCGTAGCGATCGGCAGACCGGCGTTCCGCACGGCGCACACGCTCCGCGGCCACTGTCTGCACTCACAACCTGCCGAGCGGCCGGGTGTGCGCGGCCAGCTCGTCCGCGAACGCGCGGGCGGCCCGCTCGAGGCGGGCGGCGATGTCGGGGTGGTCGGCCAGCCGGTTGCGGTGCTCGCTGATGTCGCCCTCCAGGTCGTACAGCTCGGTACCGACGAGCGTGCCCTGCTGCCGCTTGAGGTGCAGCTTCCAGCGGCGGTCGCGCACCGCCCCGACGTTCGGAGGGGCGCCGGGGCGGCTGCCGTCGCAGTAGTAGAAGTACTCGTGGGGACTCTCGCTCGTCTCGCCCGACATCAGCGGCCACAGGTCCTTCCCGTCGATGACGCGATCAGTGGGCAGTGATGCGCCAGCCAGGAGGGCCAGCGTGGGCAGCACATCGATGTTGGCGGCGATTTCGGCGGTACGCCGACCGGCGGGGATGCGCCTGGGCCAGCGCACGATCCCGGGAACGCGCATTCCGCCCTCGTAGACGCTGCTTTTGCCGTCACGCAGCGGGCCGGCCGACCCGCCGTCGATCCCGTACGCGAGCCACGGACCATTATCAGAGGTATAAAGCACCATCGTCTGTTCGTCGATCCCCAGCTCCTGCAGCTTCGCCATAATCTGCCCGACGCTCCAGTCGATCTCCATGATCGCGTCGCCGTAGAGTCCGCGGGCCGACTTGCCCTTGAACTTCTCGGACACGAAGAGCGGCACGTGCGGCATCGCGTGGGCCAGGTACAGGAAGAACGGTCTGCCGCGCTGGTGGGTGATGAACTCCAGGGCTTTTTCGGTGTACAGGGTCGTCAGCCGCATCTGGTCCGGATTGGTTTCAATCGCCTGCTCGCCCGAGAGCAGCGGCAGCGGCCGGGTGAATCCCTGCCCGGGCGGATAGAGGCTTTCCTGCCCCGCGAAGCCGGTGTAGGCGGCGCGCCGGCGGGCGGCCTTCATCCGCTCGTCTTCATTCTCGCCGATGGCCATCCGCGGGTGGTACGGCCACATGTCGTTCGAATAGGGCAGCCCGAAGAACTCGTCGAAACCGTTTCGCGTGGGCAGGAACTCGGGCGCGTCGCCCAGGTGCCACTTGCCGATCATCATCGTGGCATAGCCGCGCGTCTTGAGCAGCTCGGGGAGCGTGATCTCGTCGGGGTGGATCCCGGTGCGTGCGCCGGGGCCGTGATTGAACGAGAGACTCACGCGCGGGGCAAAGCAGCCGGTCATCAGGCACGCCCGCGACGGTCCGCAGAACGGGGCCGCGTAGAAGCTCGTGAACCGCAGCCCGCCGGCAGCCAGGCGGTCGATGTTGGGCGTCTCGATGTTCGGCGAGCCGTAGCAGCCCAGGTCACCGTAGCCCTGGTCGTCGGTGAAGATCACGATGAAGTTCGGTGGCCGCGACCGGCCGCCCTCCTCCGGCGGCTCACCGTGAACCCATGCTCCGATTGATGCGAGCCCGACCAGCGCTGCCAGGATGCGTGTCATGCCTCATCGTCCTTTCTGCAGGAACTGATGGCATATCATGAAGGCAGACGCGCGGTTCGTCCAAGACTCATGTGCTGTCGGCACGGGCCCACGCTTCACGGGAGAGGCGGTAGAGCACAAGGAGACGAAGCGGATGCCCAACCGGGAGCCGGGGATGCTCGAAGTCATCCGTTGCGATGTACGTCATGCCGATCCGCTCCATCACCCGGCGTGACCGTTGGTTATGGGGTACCGTGAACGAAACAATCTCGTCAAGGCGCAACTGATTGAAGCCGAAACGCAGTACGGCCCGGGCCGCTTCGGTGGCATACCCTTTTCCCCAGTGTGGGGTGGCGAGCCGCCAGCCGATCTCGACGGCTGGAGTGAAAGCCGCCCTGAAGTCAACCACGCTCAGGCCGACGAACCCGATGAACTCGGCCACGCCCGGAACCTCCACTGCCCAACGGCCGAAGCCGTGTTCGTCGAAGTGCGCCCGGATGCGACGAACCAGGGCATCGCTCTCGGCGCGCTCAAGCAATTCGGGGAAGAGCTCCATGACCTGCGGATCCGCGTTCATAGCCGCGAACGCGGGGAGATCGGCATCCCGCCACATCCGAAGGAGCAGCCGGGGAGTCGTCAGCGTCGGATAACTCATAGAACCCGTATCCTATCGATCCGGCCGGGTTTTTGCTTGCACAACCATCGACACCGAGTGGATAATGACGCCGGAAGACATTTCGGGCGGACAGAGCCGCCGATAGCGGCGACTCTCGCACATCGTACTTCATCACTCCGCGCCGGCGGAGAGGAGAATGTTTTATGTCGGCGAATCGCTCGCGAGGGTGGCTGGCGTTCCTGTTGATCACATCGACGGCCGCAGTTTCCAGCGCGGAAACGGTGACGGTCTGCCTGAGCCAGGGTGACCGGCTGGCGCTGGTGCAGCGGGAGGTACCATCGGCTTCGGCACGCGCGGCGCTCGAGGCGCTGATGTCGGGGGCCAACCCGGACGAGAATGCGGCCGGCATCGGCTCGGCAATTCCGCGCGGGACCCGCCTGGAGCGGCTGGACATCGCGGGTGGGGCGGTCAGCGTGGAACTCTCGGCCGAGGTGCTGGCCGGCCTCGACGAGGGGCGGCTCGAAGCGATGTTCCGGCAGATCAACCGAACACTCGCTGCGTTCGACCTGGACAGCGATGTGAGCCTGACCGTGGGCGGACGGAGCCTCTCGATTTATCTGCCGGCCGCCGTCAAGCCCGCTCATTCAGTCCTCCAACCGGCGCTGCCGCCGGTTTCGACGACGTCGCTGGCCGGCCGGAGCGTCACGGTCTCGCCAGGGCACGGCATCTTCTGGAACGGTAGCGGCTGGTTCACGCAGCGACCGGTCTACTGCTCGCCGCTCAATCAGGAGGACTTTCACAACCTCGAGATGTGCCAGTACCTCGAGACGTATCTGCTGGCGGACGGGGCAACGGTGAAGATGGTCCGCTGCACGAACAAGAGCTTCGGAAACCACGGAGCCGGATATCCGTGGTGGCAGATGGCGGCGTACCTGTGGCTGCAGAACACGGGCTATCCGTGCAGCGTGTATGCCAACTACACCGGCGACTGCACCACGGGCAGCGGGGGCAGCGAGAGCAACGACGACATCCGGGCCCGGCCGCTGGCCTCGGACTTCGACGGCACCGACATCTACGTCGCGCTGCACACCAACGGATATCAGGGCGACTGCACCGGTTCGTGTCCGACGGGCACGGAGACGTACTACGATGCGAGCGCAGAACATCAGGCATGGGCGGCGGTCAGCCAGACGCTGGCCAACAACATCAACGGCCAGATCATGAGCGCGCTCACCTCGCACGTTGACCCGAGCTGGACGTGCCACGGCACGTGCGTGAAGAACTCGAACGGGGCGTACGGCGAGATCCGCATTCCGGACCGGGCGGCCACGCTCACGGAGCTGGCGTTCCACGACACGTGCGACCGGGATGCCGATGCCAATCACCTGCGCGACAACTTCTTCCGCTCGGCCGCGATGTGGGGCATGTACAAGGGCATCTGCGACTACTTCGGCTCGCCGGTGACGTGGGCGTTCTATTCCGATGAGTACGTGAGCGACACGATCCCCACGACGATGACGAGCGGACAGGTCTACAGCGTGAGCATCACGTACCGCAACCGGGGCGTGCTGTGGAAGACGGCACGGGCGTTCCGCCTGGGGGCGGTGGGCGACAGCGACCCGTTCACCGCGTTCAACCGAGTGGACATCGCGGGCGAGGTGGGGCCGGGGGCGACGTACACGTTCAACTTCCAGATGACGGCGCCGGCGGCCGGCGACTACGTGAGTGACTGGCAGATGGTGCGAGATGGCGTCACCTGGTTCGGGGCGACGGTCGCGAAGAACATCCACGTCAACCCGGCCGCGCCGGATACCGAGCCGCCGACGACACCGACGAACCTGGTGGCGACGGCGACGAGCTCGACATCGGTGCAGCTCACGTGGACGGCCTCGACGGATAACTACGGCGTGGCCGGTTATGAGGTGCGGCGCGACGGCGGCGTCATCGGGACCAGTGGGACCAACAGCTACACCGACAACACCTGCTCGCCCGACACGACCTACAGCTATGAGGTGCGGGCGTTCGACGCGGTGCCGAACTATTCGGGCTGGAGCAGCCC
>CAZQEN010000435.1:0-5818 GCA_964591605.1 uncultured Planctomycetales bacterium | reverse complement strand
GAGTAATCCACCACCACCTCACCCGGCAGGAACACCATCGCCAGTTCATCGCCGAACGTCCACGTCTGCACCGAATACGGCAGGTGCGACTCGAGGTTCTCGCCCCGATCGAGGCGGGCCAGGTTCTTGCCCGCATGGTAGCCGGCGTAATCCCTGGTCTTCGCGCGCTTCTCAAACTCCTCGCGGCTCGGCGGCGGATCGAACGGCAGATCGAACGACCGCAGCCGGCACGTGAGCCTGCCCGTCAGCGGCCTCAGATCGCTCTTGAGCAGACGCGTCGCCTCGTCCGCCAGCGCCCGGCCGTGCTGCCGCGCAAAGTCCAGCCCCGTGCGCGGTTCGGGATTCGCATCCGCCCCGCACCCGATGCTCACCAGCGTGATCACCCCCGGATTCGCCGCGTCCAGGTACTCCGCCCCGTAGCCCGCCCAGTCGCCGCACACCTTGTTGGTCTCCGGCCCCAGAGTCGTGCAGTGACACGCATAATTCACCCAAACCGCCCGCAGCTTCCCGTCGGGATCGGTCACCCGCAGCAGCGGCATCGCATGATCGACCGGCCCGTTCTTCGTTCGACGGTTCGCCGCGAATCCCAGCTTGCCCTCTCCCCAGGCCAGGCGCGCCGGCCGCCGCGCCGCGATCGCATCGATCGCCACCTGCTCGATCCGGTCGGTCAGAAACTTCGTGTACTGCTCGATGTGCGCCTGCTGGTCGGCCGGCAGATCCTCGCCGAACATGTTCGGGATGCAGCCGGCCAGGCAAGGCCCCGTGTGCGTATGCGTGGAGCAGAGCGTGAACCGTTCGCGCGCCAGCTTCTCGCGCTTCTCCAGCCGCCGCGCCGCCTCCTCCACCACATGACGCGGGACCCCCACGTTCTCCACCGTGACCAGCACGCTCAGCGGCTCGCCCCCCTCCCCGCCGAACGCCAGCGACCGCGCCCACAGCCTCTGCTCGACGCCCTCCGACTCCGTCTTTCGAGCTGCGTAACCCGAAAGCCGGATCGGGTGCTCGGGCGTCACGTCGATCTTCGCGACCCCGACCCGATACAGGCCCTCCTGCCCCTCCGCCACCACGACACCCGCCATCCCCAGCAGGACCGCCAGCCCCACTCCCGCCAACGACTGAAAGCAACCATGCATGTGAGTTCGCTCCTCGTAGGACCGTGACCATGAAAGGAAGTCTGATTCTCCGACCAGTTGCCCCGGCTTTCAAGCTTTTGCGGGCCTCTCCGCCTCCCGGGGTCCGTGACACTTGGGGTGGCGTGGCATGGGCAGTTTCGGCTTCGCCGGGCGAAGCCGAAGCTGCCTGTGCCGACCTCCCCACGGGTCCCGCGAAAGCAGACTCCTGTTCCATGTCCTTTCCCCGGAGTTCCTTTTTGCCCGCCATAATTGGTTTCAAGAGGTTTTAAATTCCTGATCCAGACGCTCAGCCCCCGGCTGCCTGGCCCGCCGTTCAGCCGCAAACGACCAGGATACCTCTGCCGCAGCGGCTTGAAATGGATCCACGCATCCCATGCCTGAGCTTTCCTGCCGCAGGTTCACCGCGCCAAGCTCATCCGCCTGTCGATGCACGATTCCGCGCGTCCGGACCGGAAAACGCCGCCCGGCGAGGCTATGAATAAGTGAGAACTCTAACGCAGGAGGTATCTGCCATGCGCGTAGAGGAACTGATGACCGAGAATCCGGCCTGCTGCCCGCCGACGGCGACGCTGCAGGAAGTGGCGCGGGTCATGGCCGATTGCGACTGCGGCGAAGTCCCGATCGTCGAAAGCCGCAACAGCCGGAGGCTCATCGGCGTGGTGACAGACCGTGACATCGCCTGCCGGGCTGTCGCCGAAGGCATGGACCCCCGCCAGACCACGGCGCAGGACATCATGTCTGCGCCGGTCGTCTGGGTCATGCCCGAAACGGATATCGAGGAGTGTTGCCAGAAAATGGAGGACAACCAGATCCGGCGCGTGCCGGTGGTCGACGACCGCGGCCGATGCTGCGGAATCGTGTCCCAGGCGGACGTCGCCCGGTCGGCGCCGGCCGAAGAGACCGCCGAGGTGGTTCGCGATATCTCGCGGCCCACGTTTCACGCGTCGCGCGTCGATCGCGCCTGACAGACGCACGACGAGGGAAGGTCCGGGAGTTTCTGCATGATCGGGCGCGAAGGGCGCCGCAGGCTATGCGGCGGTCACGGTCGCCGCCCCCGCCGCCGCCGGGCTCGCTGCGCGCCCCGTCTCCTGCTCGCGGAGCCACGCGATCGTCTTCTTCACGCCTTGCTGGTACGGCACGGTCGACTGCCAGCCCAGCTCGCGGCGGGCCTTCTCCGCGCTGAAGAAGCAGCGCCGGCCCATCAGCCACACCGCATAACGCGTGACCATCGGCGGCTTCTTCATCCGCAGGAGGTGCCCCACACACTCCAGAAAGAACGCAAAGCAGTACGCCACCTTGTACGGTACGTGCCGCGTCACCGGCGGCGCCCCCAGCTCCGACGCCAGCAGGTTCATCCACTCCTTCTGCTTCATCACCCCGTCGTTGCTGCAGTTGTATGCCTCCCCCGCCGCCCGGGGAGAATCCGCCGCCAGGATCGCCCCCTCTGCCACGTTACCCGCATAAACCACATTAAGCCTGTTTTCCCCGTCACCCAGCACCTTCACCTTGCCCTCGCGCAGCAGCCGGGCCAGCCGGAAGATCGTCGCCCGGTCGCGCGGACCGTACAGCCAGCTCGGCCGGATCACCGTGAGCCGGATCTTTCCCTGTTCGTGCATGGCCCACAGCAGCTTCTCCGCTTCGACCTTCGCCCGCGAGTAGTAGCTCCATTTGTGCAGTTGCACGCCCAGCGGAGCCGTCTCATCGATGATCAGGCCCTCCCCGTCCGGGTGCCCGTACGTGCTGATCGAGCTGATGTGCACGAAGCGCTGCACGCCCGCGGCCGCCGCCGCCTCGGCCAGGTTCCGCGTGCCGTTCACCGTGATCTCCACGAACTCTTCCCACGGACCCCAGTCGCCCACCCGTGCCGCCGCGTGATAGACCGTCTGCACCCCCCGGCATGCCCGCTCCAGCGAGGCCCGGTCGCTCAGGTCCGCCTCCACGCACTCGACGCCCTGCGACGCCAGCCAGCTCACATCGCTCGACCGCCGCACGATCGCCCGAACAGGGCGGCCCCGCAGACGCAGTTGCTCGACCAGATGGCTGCCCAGCAGACCGGTGGCCCCGGTGACCAGATTCATGGAAACACGCTCGCTTTCGTGGGTGGTACGATAGAAACCGGGGCACGCATCGTCAAGAAATGGGGCCGGCCGGACCCCTCCGGCCGTGGCAGTTGTTCCGCAAATCATGTGCAACATTGTGGTGCAGCCGTCTCGGCTGCACGTACAGGCTCTCTCGCCTGCACCACAAACGATGGCCGCTGCCCGGAGGAATTGCCAGACCCGCCCCTCCGGCCGTGCCTTCCCGCACGCTCCCGCCGCTGCCGGGCTGTTTCAGGTAAGGGTCGCGCGCAGGGCGCGGATGAACTCGGGCGTGGTCCCGCAGCAGCCGCCGATGATGTTCGCCCCCGCCGCGGCAAGCCGCCGGGCCTGCTTGGCGAACTCCTCCGGCGCGATCTTGTACACGATCTTGCCGTCCTCGATCTCCGGCAGGCCCGCATTCGCCTTGCACCACAGCGGCTCGTCCGTGACCTGTCGGAATAAAGCAATAACCTCTATATAGCTTTCAATCCCGATCCCGCAGTTGCAGCCGATGATCCCCGCCCCCGCCGCTGACAGCGCCTCCGCCGCCTGCGCCGGCGTCACACCCATCATCGTGTTCGTGCGCTTCGGACCCGAGTCGAACGTCATGCTCCCCACCACCGGCAGCCCCGTCGTGCTCGCCGCCCGCACCGCCGCCACCGCCTCCGCCAGCTCGGTCATCGTCTCGACCACCAGCCCGTCCGCCCCGCCCGCCGCCAGCGCCTCGGCCTGCTCCTTGAACGCCTCGTACAGCTCCTCTTCCGTGACTTCCCCGATCATGCAGATCTTGCTGCTGGGCCCCATCGAGCCGAACACCGCCGCCCGCCCGTCCGCCACGCGCTTGCAGATCGCCGCGCCGGCCCGGTTGTACGCCTCCACCTGGTCCGCGCGCTCGTGACGGCCCAGCACAAAGCGGTTCGCCCCGAATGTGTTCGTGAGAATGATCTGGGCCCCGGCGTCTACGTAGCTGCGGGCCACCTGCTCGATCAGCTCGGGCCGGGTCAGGTTCCACTCTTCGCGGCAATAACCGGGCGGGCAGCCGAGCCGGTCCAACTCCGTACCCCATGCCCCGTCCGCAATGGTCAGCTTTCCGCTGAAATCGCGCGCAGCAAAACCCATGGTGCATCCTCGCAAATTGGGCGCGCATTATACCCACGGCGCGGACTCACCGCGATTCCCGTTCAGCTGGCTCGAACACCTCTCGATCGGCACGCCCGATGAGACGGGGGCATCACCCCCATGTCGGCGCGCCGCGCATCACTTCCCACCGGAAAGCACGGACATGCTTCTTGAGTCTTGCTTTTTCAGATCCTGTGACGAGACGAGAAAAAAGACTGCTCCGCTCCTCGTGTGCACTATACCCGAGACACCGCGCCCAATGCAAGAACACTCGTCCGAAAAAATCAGAGGGGTGCACCGCAGACGTCCGCCGCGCGACCACGCGTTATCGATAATCGCCGGCTTCACGACGGCCGCGGATTCATTGCCGCTTTAGATCTTATTGGAAGATCACAAACCCAGCACGTCCTGCATGTCGTACCGCCCCGACGGTCGGCCCGCCAGCCACGCCGCCGCCCGCAGCGCTCCGTGCACGAACGTGTCCCGCGTGTGCGCGCAGTGCCGCACCACCAGCGTCTCCCCCAGCGTCCCGAAGTGAACCTCATGCTCGCCGATCGTGTCCCCCACCCGCAGCGCATGCATCCCGATCTGGCCCGCAGGCCGCTGCCCGGTGTTCCCCTGCCGCCCGTAGATCACGTCCCGCTCGGCGCTGCGCCCCGTCGCCTTCAGGATCGAATCCCGCAGCGTCATCGCCGTCCCGCTCGGCGCGTCCACCTTGAAGCGGTGATGCGCCTCCACGATCTCGATGTCGTAATCATCCCCCAGCGCCGCCGCCACCTGTCCCACGAGCCGAAACATCACGTTCATCGCCACGCTCATATTGCTCGCCTTCAGCACCGGGATCTCCCGGGCCGCCGCCTCGATCCGCGCAAGCTGTCCGGCGTCGTGGCCCGTCGTCCCGATCACGATCGCCCGCCGATACGTCAGGCAGTAGTCGAGCCAGTGCATCGTCCCCGCCGGCACCGTGAAATCGATGAGCACATCGAATTCCGTCTCCGTATGGTCCTGCAGCGGCAGCCCCGTATGCCCCAGCCCCGCCAGCTCCCCCGCGTCCGCCCCGATCCGCTCGTGCCCGCTCATCTCCAGCGCCGCCACCACGTCAAACCGCGGATCCTTCGCGGCCACCGCCACAATCCGCGACCCCATCCGTCCCCCCGCCCCGGCCACCGCCAGTTGCACCATCGCGCACCTCCCGCAACACGCCCCTCCCCCCGCGCCAACACCACCCCGCAAACCAAAGTCAGACGCCAGTAGAGTCGGCAGGCCAGAGCCTGCACCACCGCCAACCCTCCCTCCCGATCTCGAGTCAGACGCAGGCGTGATCCCCCGACCCACACCTGCAAATCCGACAAGACACCTCCCGATCCGAAGTCGGACGCAACGCCCTCGCAGCGCCCCCACGTTATGCCCGCACAAACCCCCCGGCAAGCCCGCCCCCCCCCCCCCCCCCCCCCCCCCCACCCCAAACCCCCCCCCCCCCCCCCCCCC
>CAZQEN010000434.1:0-5818 GCA_964591605.1 uncultured Planctomycetales bacterium | reverse complement strand
GTCTTGCCGTCGGTGAGCCGCACTTTGACGTCGACCACGGGGTAGCCGGCGATGACGCCCTCCTTGAGCTGGGCCTGGATGCCCTTGTCGACGCTCGGGCGGAACGACAGGTCGATCGAGCCGCCGAAGATGTCGTCGATGAACTCGTATCCCTTGCCGCGTTCGTTGGGTTCGAGAGCGATGACGACCTTGCCGTACTGGCCCGCGCCGCCGGTCTGCTTCTTGTGGGTATATTCGACGTCGGTGATCTTGCCGGTGATGGTCTCGCGATAGGGGACCTTGGGCGGCTTGGTATTGACCTCTAATTTAAAGTAATGGGCGATCCGCGAGAGGATCGTCCGCAGGTGCAGGTCGCCCACGCCGTGGATGACCAGCTCGTTGGTCACCGGGTCGCGATCGGCCATGAAGCACGGGTCTTCGTCGGTGAACTTGTGGAGGGCCCCGCTGACCTTCTCGGCGTCGGCGCGGCTCTTGGGCTCGATGGCCAGGGCATACATCGGGTGCGGGAAGCGCGGCATGGCGATGGTGCCTTCGACGCCGTCGGCGTGGAGCACCTGGCCGATGCGGGTCTCCAGCTTGGCCAGGGCGACGATGTCACCGGGGATGCCCTCGTCGATTTCCGGGTGCTCGGCGCCCTGCAGCTTGTAGATCTGGCCGGGGCGGACCGGTTTTCGCTCGTCGGCGATGTAGATCGAGCTGTCCGACTTGATCGATCCGGCGTGAATGCGGCAGATCGTGTACTTGATGTTGCTCTTGGGGTCGGCGAACACCTTGAACGCCTGGCCGACGAACTTGCCGGCCTTGTCCGGCTTGATCGCGGTGGGACCGGCATCTGGCCGATCTGACCGGCTGGAAGCCGGCGCCACCAGCTCGCGCTGCTTGCCTTCGAGCGGCGAGGGGGCGTACGCGGCAATCACGTCGAGCAGCTCCTTCACGCCGACCTGCCCCCTGGCGTTGGTGAAGAGAATCGGCACAAATGCGCCGGAGGCAATCTCCCTGCTGACCAGCGGTGCGAGCTTGGCCTGGTCAATGTCGCCCGTCTCGAGGTACTGCTCCATCAGGGCCTCGTCGGATTCGACGATCCGCTCGATGAGTGCGGTGTGCGCGTCGGCCACGCTGCCGAAATCGGCCGCTCCTTCCTGGTTGGCGAAGCAATCAATCACGCCCGTGCCCTTGCCGGTGGGCAGGTTCATCGGCTGGCACTCGTGGCCGAAGAGCTCCTGGATGCCGGCGATCAGGGCGGTCACATCGAGGTTGTGATCGATCTTGTTGATGACGATCATCCGCCCGAGGCCGTACTCCCTGGCCCGATCCATCATGCGTCGGGTGTTGACTTCGATGCCGGCGGTGGCGGAAATGACGCAGATGGCCGTCTCCACGCCGGCCAGGGCGGCAATGGCCGGGCCGGCGAAATCCGGCGCACCGGGCGTGTCGACGATGTTGAGCTCTTTGCCGTTGACCTTGACGTGAAGCAGCGAGGTGTCGATCGAGCACCGGCGGGTTTTCTCTTCATCGATGAAATCCAGGAAGCTCGTCCCGTTGGCGACGTCGCCCAGGCGGTTGGTCACCCCGGTCGCGTGCAGGATGGCGTCGCCCAGCGACGTCTTGCCCGACGACTGGTGACCGACGAGGGCAAGATTCCGGATATCCGCGGTGCTATATGCAGGCATGGGTTCCTCCAGAGGATGTGAAGCACGCTCCCCCCCGGGGGAGCAGGCAGCCGGTCCAGTGTGAATGAGCGGCAAACATGGTTCCTACATTGTATTAAGACGGCGGGAAGCCACAAGCCGCGTTGACCGTGCCGTTCGCACCCGGTACGATCGGCGCATCATCCACGGGGTTCGGACTGCCCCGCTTCTGTTGTGCCGGCATGGAGGATCGGTCTGATGTCGATGACCCAGACACATGCGTCGTGGTGGACCCGGTTTGTCGAGCGGCTCCGCGGGGCTCCCCCGCAGAGGCCGCGGCTGGACCTGCCGGAAGTCGGGGAAGACGGCCTGCTGATGGACGGGGTCGAGTATCCGGGCGGGCCCGACGGCGAGAGCCCGGCCGACAAGCCGGTCGGCGCGCTGTCCCGCTGGACGAAACGCGACCAGACCCTCGCCAAGCTCCAGGAGGGCTACGAGCGCGTCACGCAGGTCGTCGAGGCCGTTCAGAAGCACCTTTGTGAGCAGGGCGAGCGAACCGAGCGCATCTGCACCGCCCTCGAACACCTCGCCCGCAGCCTGGACCACATCCCGGACTCCTCCCGGCGGCAGGTCGAGACGCTTCAGGCCATCGCCGGCCACCTCGAGACCACGAACAACCGGACCCAGAAGATGGCCGAGTCCATCGAGGAGTTTCCCAGAGTCGCCCGCCTGCAGAGCGAGACCCTCTCGGGCATCAAGCATCAGCTCGACCTGACCGGCGAGCAGAATCTGCTCACCTCGCAGACCATGGACCGGCTCGGGACGGCCATCACCAGCCTTGGCGATTTCAACACCGCCCAGACGCAGGTCCTGCGCGACATGAACAGCAGCGCGGCCCAGCACAGCGAGCTGCTCACGAAGCTCATCGCGAGGCAGAGCCGGCGGTTCCTGATGCTGTTCATCGTGACGGTGGTGCTGGCCGGGGCCGCCGTCGCCGCGGCGGTGGTGGCCATCGCCGTCCGCGGTTAACGCCGGTGGATCCTGAAGCGCGAGCGAGGACGATCCTCCGCCGGATTGAACCGCCCGGACGTGCACGCCAGCCGCGCGCGGACGCATGCAGCGCCGCTCGCGTCAGCTCACCATCTTCGTGACGCCCGGGCGGGGCAGCGGATAGTTGCCCGTGCTGTCCGGCCGGGTCGGCGGGTCCATGTCCAGCGTCACCTGGTCGGGGAGCGGCCCGAAGCTGTACTCCGAGCTCCACATCTGCCTCCACTTGGTGGCCCGCCCGGAATAGCACGCCATCTGGCCCAGCACGGTCACCATGGTGCTGTTGACCATGTGATAGCCGCTGTTGATCAGCCTGCCCTCGCGCACGGCGTCGACGAGGGCTTTCTGCTCGATGCCCGTCGGGTCTGGCGCCTGCCCCTCGTACTTCCACGGCGCCTCGCCCTCGATCCGGCACTCGGCCAGGTAACAGGTGCCCTTCGTGCCCATGAGGATCTCGCTGAAGTTGTGGTAGGTGTTCTCCTGGGTGCGGGCCAGGGCGTACACCCGCGCGCCGCAGGCGTATTCGTACACGACGGTGTGATGGTCGAACATGTCGCCGTACTGCTCGCCGAACGACGCCGACCGGCCGGCCAGTCCGAACGCCCACGTCGGCATCTCTTCCTTCATCGCCCAGGCGACGCGGTCCATGTTGTGCACCAGCGACTGCGGCACGTCGTCGCCCGAGAGCCAGCAGAAGTGGTACCAGTTGCGGAACTGGTACTGCAGTTCGCTGAGCTGCGGCTCGCGGGCGTGCAGGCCGTAGGGTGCCCGCAGGAACATCGCCTGAACCGCCGTGATGTCGCCGATGGCCCCGTCGTGGATGCGCTTGATCGTCTCCTGGTAGCCGGGATGCCAGCGGCTCTGCAGGCCCGAGAGAACGCACACCCCCCTGGTCTGGGCCAGGTCGCAGACGGCCTTCATGCGCCGCACGCCGGGCGGGTCGATGCCGTGGGGCTTTTCGACGAAGACGTGCCGGCCGGCCCGGACGGCCGCCTCGCTGTACATCGGGTGGAATTTGGAGGCGCAGGCGATGAGCACCACGTCGGCCGATTCGATCACATTCTGGTAGCTGTCGAGGCCGGCGAAGCAGTGGTCGTCATCGACCTGCACCTGCTCTCCGTGTTTCTGGCGGAGGTGATTGCGGCTCTCCTGGACGCGGGTGGCGAATACGTCGCCCATCGCGACGAGCTTGACGGAGGGCCCGGCGGCCAGGCTGCTGGAGGTCACGCCGGTGCCCCGTCCGCCGCAGCCAATCAGGCCGATGCGGATCGACTCGTTGCCGGCCGCGTGGGCGCTCTGGGCCACGCTCAGGACGCCGGCGCTGGCCACCCCGGCCGCGGAACGCTTTAGAAAGTCACGACGGGTGCGAGAGGCAGCGGGCAGGTCGTCGGGAGTGCCGGGCATGGAACGTTCTCCGATCAGCTGACGCGTCATCCCTGTCCGGCGGCCGAACCCCGGCACTATAGCCGCCGCCGGTCGGCCTGTCCTGCTCTCTGGTGGTTTCACGCCGCGTCTGGGTCCGAGACCCTTCAGGTGGGCGGCGGAGCCGGCCGTTTGTGGCGTCCCGATGCATCGGGATCTTCCCGGCGCGCCAGGACACGTGCAGGCGGGACGCCCGCACCACAATGGACCCCGTCGTTGGGTCACGCGGAATCAATCATGCACCTGTCGCGTTTCGGTAGGAGTGATCGAAGAGGAGCTGCCATTCGGCGAGTGAGATCCGGCGGCAGAGTTCGTGATCGGGGCCGGGCGTGGCGTAGACGGTTTCGCACAGGTCGATGAAGGCAAGCGGGTCCCACGATTCGATGGACCGCAGCCAGTCGGCGCGCTCGATCGACTCGGCCTGTTGGGCGATCTCGCGGGCGGCCGCGGCCAGTGCGGGAAACACCGGGTGCCGGCCCACCCGCCGGAACCAGTAGGCGGCGTTGGAGAAGTCGGGCTCGCGCCGGTGCATGATCCCGTGCCAGTAGGAGCCGGTGGTGGTCTCGATGGACTGGCTGATGGTGTGGGATTCGTCGAGGAAGTCGTGGTAGAGCCACAGCGCGCTGCGGCAGGCCTCGGCCATGGTCCGGTCCCTGATTGCCGTATGGGCGACCCTGGACTCGCCGGGGTCGCTGCGCGACTCCGCTTCGCGGGCGGGCACAGCCTGAGGCGGCGTGTCAGGGGCGAACAGACGATCAATCGTCGCGCGATCGAGTTGCGCGCGTACCGCCCGGTTGGGGGTGCCTGGCCCAAGTGCCGGCAGACGCTCAACTTCGAGCAGGTCGGCGATTACGGCCCCGTAGGAACTCGGCTCGAACCTCAGCATGCTGGCGGCCTCCTCTGGATGGCGAATTCTACCGCCCGTGGTCCGGCGGGGCGACGGCCCGGGCCGACGTGGCAAGAGCCGGGGTCCGTCGGACCCGGCGGCCCGAACCATCAGAACCCGCAGCGTCAGCGAGCGGCCTTGCCCGCAACCGTCAGAACCTGCAGCATGAGCCAGGGGCCTTGCGAGTTGCCGAGGGCGTCGTGAGATGTGAGGCGGATGTGAGACGTGAGATGTGAGATGTGAGGCGCTCTTGCTCGCTGCCCGGAGGGCGTCCCCCAACCGGACGCGACCGTCCGTCGGGCAGACGGCTGGGGCGCTGATAACCCCGGGTTCCGGCAGCCGCCCTGTCGCAAGCGTTATATCCCTGGCATCAGTATCTGATAGCGCTGGCCCGCGGGACCCTGGGCTTATCTCCAGGTGACTGGGTGGCTTTCGCGTTTGCGCCCGACACACGGGTGAACTGCTGTGCTTGGCCGAGCCTCTCGCACGGCCGCCGGAGGCGCTCAGATCGAACACAGGGTCTTGACAGGTCTAGTTCCTGGTGGCATAGTACTGGAGTCGTCTCGGAGTCTCGGCGGCACCGCCGGCGCGGGGGAACTGCCGCAGCGCGACAGGCGCGTCGTTCGAGCCGGCACCTGCCAGTTGTCGCCGACGCTTCCGGAAGACGACCAGCACGTCTTACCCCGCCTCTGTGCAGGCGAGTGGTACCACCTGCGTGCGTCGTAAGACGCCTTTGATGCACCCCATCCGTATCCGGGCGCAAGATGCTGATCGGGTCGCCGCGGCGACCGGGTTTCGCATTTTCGTTCCCGATTCCCGCCCGCCGCGCCGCCGT
>CAZQEN010000433.1:0-5818 GCA_964591605.1 uncultured Planctomycetales bacterium | reverse complement strand
CTGCCCGAGGCGGCTGTCCAGATCGTCAACACCACCGACCGCGAGCTGGTCCCGCTGCTGCTGAGGCGCGTGGACGACATCGACCTGGTCATCCCCCGCGGCGGGGAGTCGCTCATCCGCGCCGTCGTCGAGCAGTCGCATATCCCGGTCATCAAGCACTACACGGGCAACTGCCACGTCTACATCGATGCGGGCTGCCCGGCCGACCTGGCCGAGAGCGTGACGCTCAATGCAAAGGTCCAGCGGCCCGGCGTCTGCAACGCGGCCGAGTCGCTGCTCTTCCACCGCGACGCCGCGCAGCTCCTGCCGCGCGTGTGCCAGAAGCTCGCCGAGGCAGGCGTTGAGATCCGCGGCTGCGAGCAGACGCGTCAGCTTTTCCCGGCTGCGAAGGCCGCCACCGAGGCCGACTGGGCCACCGAATACCTCGACCTCATCATCAGTGTGAAAGTCATCGATTCGCTCGACGACGCGATCGAACACATCAACCGCTACGGTTCGCACCACACCGATGCCATCCTCACGCACGACGTCCGCAATGCCGAGCGCTTCGTCGACGCCGTCGATTCCGGCAACGTGATGGTGAACACCACCACGCGCTTCAGCGACGGCGGCGAATACGGCCTGGGCGCCGAGATCGGCATCAGCACCGACAAGCTCCACGCCCGCGGCCCCATGGGCGCCGCCGACATTACCACCTACAAGTGGGTCGTCACCGGTTACGGCCAGCTCCGCACTTGAGCGGTGTGGCACCGGCGTCTCGCCGGTGCATGTTGGTCCGGTATAATCCTGTTGGAGGAGCTTCCCATGGCCGACACCATCACTACGCGCCGAGCCGTCACGGTGGGGCCGCAGCATGCCGGCAAGCGCATGTCGCTGGAGCGGTTCGCCCGCGCGGAGCCGATGCCGGGCTATCTCTACGAATTGGAAAGGGGAGTCGTTGTCGTGAGCAACATTCCCCGAGTTTCACACGCCAGCATCGTGGGATTTCTGCGCACTGAACTTGGAATCTACTGGCGTGAGCATCGCGACAGCGTCGCTCTCGTGTCCGGCAGCAACGACAGCGGTCTGCGGATGTGGGAGCTCCAGTCGGAGCGCCACCCGGACGTGACGATTTACCTGAGTCCGCCGCCCGGCGACAACGAGCAGGTCTGGGACGAGTGGACGCCGGATATTGTGATCGAGGTGATCTCGAAGCAGAGCCGCCGGCGCGACTACGAGGTTAAGCCTCGGGATTATCTTGCTGCCGGCGTCCGCCAGTACTGGATCGTCGACCCGCTGAAAGAAAGCGCCACCGTTCTCATCCGCCGCGGGGATACCTGGCGCGAAACCAGGTATGATCGCAGGGGCGTCATCCGCACGCCGCTGCTGCCGGGCTTTTCGCTGCGGCTGTCAGAGGTATTCGCCGCCGCCAAACGGGGATGAGCCGCTGGTTGCGGCCGGAGTCGCTGATCGTATCGCCGCTTCTCGCGAGAACCGTTGCGCGACAATCGCTGGGCGAGTCAGTGACGACGTGCGAAAGTGAGAAAGTGAGAAAGTGAGAAAGTGTGAAAGTGTGAAAGTACCTACTTCCCAGTTTCCCACGCTCTGACTTTCGCACCTTCTCACGGTCGCACCCTTCGACTCTCTCACATGAGGCCTTCGTACTCTGGCTTTCTCGCGTTCGCACTTTCTCCCCCCGGACTCTCTCCCGCCGTACTTTCGTACCTTCTCACTTTCCCACCCTTCCCGGGCGGCGCTGCCTCTTCCCGCATGGGTCCGTTCAATCCCACCGCCGCTGGCCTGCGTTCTGTTGATGCTCTTGCCCGTACGCCGTTAAACTGATGTCGGAATCGCGGATATGGCTTGAGGTCTGCACCTTGCGTTTCGCTTCGTCACGCCATCGTTCTCGCAGCCTGCCTGGAATCCGGCTGGCCGCGTGTGTCTGCCTGGGCACCGCACTTGCCGCGCGTGCGGCCACGCCGCCGGTGATGACATCGGCCCCGCAGGTCAGCGCGGCCACACTGATGGCCGACGATGCCACGCCCTACACCGTCACGACGCTCATCACCGATGCCGACGGCTACGACGACCTGCGCACCGTGCGCGTCCTCTTTGGCTACACCGAATCGGGCGGGGAAACGAGCCTGGGCCGCGGCTATCTGACCTGGGGCAAGACCGACGCCGACGTGACGCAGTACGGCGGGACCTGGGTCCTCGCCGATGCGACCGGCGGCGGGCGCTGGGGCTATCGCACCGACGCCTGGGGGGGCACCGCATATCTGACGCCGATTTCCTGCGAGATGACGCCCGGCGGCAAGGCCACCGGCGGCAGCGGCACGCGCACCGTCGCCTTCACATTCACCGTCAAGCCCGCCTGGGCACATAACCCGGTGATGAATGACGCGGACGTCTGGCTGGCCGACGCGAGCTTTGTCATCGGCTGGGTCCACGGCGGGCAGTGGTTCGACGTGGTCGCCGCGCCCTGCGCCACGACCGTCGCAACGCCCCAGCCGCCGGTGCTCACGAATCCCACATCGACCAGCGTCGACTTGACGATCAACCCCGCCGATTCGTCCTCCGACGTGTATTGCGTCACCGTTTCCCCTGCCATGGGCGGCAGACAGTTTCTGCAGTCGAGCGGCGTGCTCGGCACGCGGCCGCAGTGGTACAGCCGTAGCGCATGGGGAACAAGAACCGTCGCCGGCCTGCGCTGGAGCACGCAGTATTCGTTCTCGGTGCGTGCCTCGCGGAGCACCAGCGGCTATTGCCCCTCCGCCTGGGGGCCGGCGGCCACGGCCATGACGCTCGATGCCCGTCCGGTCCTCGATGTGAATCAGGGCACGCCCTTGAGCGACTGGGTGCGCGGCCAGTGCCCGTATCGCTCAGTGCCCAGCGCCGGCTGGACGCCGCTGTGGAACCTGACCGCCGGCTCGCTGGCCCGCGGCCTGGCCGGCGGACTCGACGCCGATACGTACGACTGGCGCGACATCGACAGCGGGGCCAACTGGGGCCGGGTCGGCGGGCACTTCACCACTCTCGAGTTCCTTCAGCAGGCGCGCGACCGCGCCGCCGACCCGATGCTCACCGCCAACGTCTTCGGCGGCGGCTATCGCGACCCGAGCGCCGACGAGACCTTCGTGTGCCAGACGGCCAATCCCGAAGGGCTCGCCGCCGACTGGGTGCGCTACACGAACGTCATTGTCCAGAACTACCGCCAGGGCCAGGAGGGGCAGCTCGCCGGCGACGATCTCCGCGTCTACAACTCGATTGTCAACTGGCAGGGCCGCCCCGTACTGCTCGCGCCCGGCGAGCCGGCCGTTCCGCCCGTGCAGTACTGGGAGATCGGCAACGAGCCGGAACTGGGGGCCATCTCGGGTTTCCTGAGCAACCACTATCTCAGCCCGGCCGATTATCTGGCCGCTTACAAGTCCATCGCGGCCGCCATGCTGGCCGTCGACCCGACCCTGAAATTCGGCCCCTGCCTGATCGACCCAGCCAACCCGGCCGGCAGCGGGCAGTGGCTCAGCGCGATCGCCGCCGATCCGGCCGCCCCGCTCGATTTCGTCAGCTATCACCCCTACTACGGGGTCATCAAGGCCAACTGGGGCTGGCCCGAAGGCATGGCCGCCGCCCTGCGCGACTATCGCGCGTATCTGGCCGGCAAATCGAGCGGCGTGCGGTCCGCCCTCGCGGCGGCGGGCCGGGCCCATGTCGGGCTCGTTGCCTCTGAGTGGAACCCGGTCAACTGGGACGCCCCCGGCTACATGCAGTCGTCGATGGCCAGCGCCCTGGGCGTCGCCGAGACGTGCTTCTGCTTCGCCGAGGACGGCGTGCTGGGTGGAACGTTCTGGGAGCAGCCGCAGAGCAAGCTCGGTCCGACCGGGGCGTTTGCCGGCCTGGTCGCCGACATGGGCGATGTGCTGATCGCCTCCAGCAACACGCTCGGCCTGTCGCCCGCCGATACCACATTTCGCTTCTACGTCACCACCCGGCAGTCCGACCGCTCGAAACTCGCGATCTGGGGCCTGAACTTCGACGACGCGACGCCGGTGACCGTGAGCTTCGCGCTCGCACCCAGCAGACTGCTTTCGGCCACACTCAAACAGTTCGGCAAGCCCGGCGCCGACACCCAGGGCGGCGATACCAGCCTCACGCACTCCAGCGGCCTGTCGTGGACGCAGCAGGACGTGACCGCCGGGCTGGACACCCGCGGCTTTTCCTTCACGATGGAGGACGCCGAGATCACGGTCCTGGTCTTGACGGTCTCGCCGACCGTCCGGGCCGACTTCAACCGCGACGGCGACGTGGATCTCGAGGATTTCGGCCTCATGCAGGCCTGCCTGACCGCCCCCGCTATTCCCCAGCTCGACCCCGCCTGCGCGGACGCCCGTCTCGACCCCGGCGAAGACGTTGACGCCGACGACCTGCGCATCTTCCTCGACTGCCTCAGTGGCCCCAACCTCCCGCCGATGCTCGACTGCGCCGACTGAACCCTGCGCCGCAGCGGCGCGGGCGGGAACCCGACGTGCAAGTCGAAGATCCGGCGTGGCGGGCGAGGGCAGACCGCACCGGCCCGGTCCATCACACCGCGGGCTGTGCTCCCCGGAGTTCTTTCTCCTCGATTGCCGCGGCCACCCACTGCGTGAGGGCGGAGACCGTGAACAACTCGCTCGCGCGGGCCTGCTCGGGGTTTCTTTCGAAGGGAGTGAAGTTCAGAAACGGCGCCCGCCGCTTCAGCTCGCTGAGCAGTTCAGGTCCGATGACACCATCGGCGCTGACGTTCTGGGCCAGCTCCCGCAGCGAAAGCTTCACCTGCCAGCGGTGTTCCGCGCGAAAGATGAAGTCCAGCAGGTCCAGGGATTCCCCGTTCAGGTCTTCGAAGAAGCGGGCGGGCGGCTGGACTTCGTCGATTTCCAGCGCGAGCACGTCGGCGATCATCTCGCGCACCGTCTGTTCCAGTTCGGCCGTCACCATGGTTTCTCCTTTCGTTGTTCAGAGGGTCATTTGATTGGCAAGCCTCCCGTAGTCCTCCTCCACGAACTGTGCATAAATCGCCGTCACCATCGGGTGGGCGTGCCCGAGCTGGCGCTGCACGAACAGCAGGTTCCCCCCCGTGCGCAGGTACGCCAGGTAGCCGCAGGTGTGGCGAAGAAGCTGCACGCTCGCCCGCTCGCCCAGACCGGCTTCCGTCAGGATCCGCACGACCCGCCGATACAGCGCGGTGCGGTCATAGGGGTTGCCGCGTTCGTTCAGGATCAGGGCGGGCGAGCGCACAGAGGAACGTCGCTGCAAGGCCGGCCGGATCTCCGCCAGGTATGAGCGGATGAGTCCGGACAACTCCACCGGCGCGTAGACGTGTCGATCCACCCGCCCGCGAGGGCCGCGAATCGTGAAAACCGCTGCTCCGGTCTCGCGGCGTACATCCTCCGCCCGCAACCCGCAGAGCTCGGAGTTGCGCAGCCCCGTAAACAGCAGGATTTCGACAATCAGCCGATCCACCGATCGGGACGTCCGATCCGGTTTCGCCCGGCGCTCCTGCTCCCGCACGTGGCGCAGCAGGCCCCGGGCCTGCCCCTCCGACAGGAACATCTCGGGCGTTAACGTCCAGGGTTGTCTCAATGCATCTCTCCAGATCAGTTCTGTTGCGTACAGGATGACACAGCAATCGTGATCTGTCAAGTTGCATTCAGGCGGAGGCGCAGCCGGACTCGACGGGGGCGGCCGCGGCGGGGTGAGGAGGCTGCGGGCGGGTCAGAACTTCACTTTGACCGCTTCCCGGTGGGCGGGGTCTTCGATTTCGAAGAACTCCTCGGGCTGGAAGCCGAACAGGCCGGCCAGG
>CAZQEN010000432.1:0-5838 GCA_964591605.1 uncultured Planctomycetales bacterium | reverse complement strand
GTCGTGGACCCCATCACGGCGATTCACACCGTCAGCACGGTGACGAGCGGGGACGCCGGGGTGTATGAAGGGGCGAACGGGTCGCTGCGGAGCGTGGCCACCGTCGATGGAACGCATTTCTGGCTGGCCGGCGGCCACAGCGGCAGCGGCAGCAACCGGCGCGGGCGCGTGCAGCATGCCCTGTACGGGGCGAGCACGTCGAACCACGTGCCGACCGGGCCGGCGGGCGGAGGGGAGTTCATCGACGCCCGAACCGCGAACATCTTCTTCGGCCAGCTCTACGGCACCTGGAATCGCGAGAGCAGCACGTATGATCAGCACCGCGGCGTGTACACCATCGGCACGGGCATCCCGACGGATCCCGGCGCCGATACGGTGAATCTGCCGAAGGTGTACGATGAGGACGGGGTGGTGCGCGTCGGCAGTCCGTATGACTTCTTCTTTTCCGACGCGGACACCGTGTACCTGTGCAATGACGATTTTCCCGCCGACAACGGCGGCATCCTCAAGTTCGCCCGTGATGCGGACTCGCAGTCCCCGACGTTCGGCATGCTGACCTATCGGTACACGCTGAATGCCGGTCTGCCGGCGGGCGTGCAGACGGTGCGGGCGCTGACCGGGCAGACCAATGGCAGCGGGCAGGTGGTGCTCTACGCGATCACCGCCAACAACCCGGTCGGCGGCACGCTGGGCAACAGTCTGGTCACGGTGACCGACACGGGCTGCCCCACCGGGCTGGAGCCGGGCTGCACGGCGGCTGACACGTTCATCACGCTGACGACGGCAGGCGATCTGGAGGTTTTCCGCGGGGTGGCCCTGGCCCCGCGGCCCTGCGAGGGCGACGAGTGCATCGGCGCCTGCTGTGAGCCGGGAGGGACGTGCACCGAGACGACGGCGGAGGGCTGCAGCGGCGTGTTCCGCGGGGTCGGCAGCGCGTGCGCCACGACGGTCTGTCCGCGGGTGTGCCAGACCCCCTTCGCCGACGCGGATGGCGACAGCGACGTTGATCTCGACGACTTCGCCGAGTTTCAGCGCTGCTACGCGGGCAGCGGCACGCCGGTCTCCGGGCAGTGCATCTGCTTCGACCGGCCGGAGCTGCCGGACTTCCCGCAGGGGGACGGCGACGTGGATGCGACGGATTTCAACGCGTTCGTCGCGTGCGCGAGCCGGGCCGAGGTGCAGACACCCTGTCTTCCCTGACGGCCGGCGATGGGGACCGGCTCTCGTTGACTACCGGCGGTGAAACCCGCCATCGAACGGCCCCGAATGGGCTTCGAGGCCGTGCGCTTCCATCAGAGCGGCGTCGGGCATGATCTGCGGGGCGGGGCCGTCGGCGATGATCCGACCCTCGTCGATGAGCAGCACGCGCGGGCAGAGCGCGGCGATCAGCGGCAGATCGTGCGAGGCCACCAGCAGGGTGGCGTCGAGCGGGGCGAGCACGTTCATGAGCTGCCGCCGCGCCCGCGGATCGAGGTTGCTGGAGGGCTCGTCGAGCAGCAGGACCGAGGGCTCCATGGCCAGGACGCAGGCGATCGCGGCGTTGCGCTTCTGGCCCATGGAGAGGTGATGCGGGGCACGTTCGAGCATGGACCGGAGTCCCATCTGGTCGGCGATCTGCCGCACCCGGCGGTGCACGGCGTCGGGGGCGAGACCCTGGTTGATGGGGCCGAACGCCAGATCGTCCTGGAGGGTGGGCATGAAGAGCTGGTCGTCGGGGCTCTGGAAGACGAGGCCGACCTGGCCGCGCAGCTCGATGAGCCGGGCGGGGCCGAGGCTCTGGCCGCCGAGCATCACCCGCCCCTGGCCGGCCATCAGGCCGCTGAGGCACAGGAGCAGCGTGCTCTTGCCCGATCCGTTGGGGCCGATGAGGCCGACGCGCTCGCCGCGATGGAGGGCCAGGTCGACGCCATGCAGGGCATGCGTACCATCCGGGTACGTGTAGCGGAGCTCCTCCACGGTCAGCACGGCTTCAGGCATGTGCGAGAGCATCCGAGAGAACGCGGGGCGGGTCAACCATGCCGCATCAGCAGGTGGACCGCCGCCAGGTACGCTGCGGTGGCCAGGATCAAGAGCGTGTCGCGGCGGCGCCACCGCAGAGGCTCGAGGAGGCGGATCCGGCCGTCGTAGCCGCGGGCCATCATCGCCAGGTGCATGCGCTCCGCGCTTTCGAGGGTGCGCAGGAACAGGACGCCCACCTGCCCGCCGCCCGCCCGCCATCGCGTCGCCAGGGGGCCGCGCCCGCAGTCCCGCGCGCGGCGGGCCAGCCGCATGTGCATGGCCTGATCGACGAGCAGGAACAGATAGCGGTACAGAAACCTGAGCTGGGTGATGAGCAGGCGCGGCATCCCCAGTTTTTCGAGCCCCTTGAGCAGTTCGGGAAAGCGCGTGGTGCTGGCGAGGGCGATGAGGGCGGCCATGCCGAGCACGAAGCGGATCACCAGCGAGACGGCGGTGACCCAACCGCCGCGCACGGTCCATTCGCCGAGCCGAACCGGTGTCGCGTCAAAGAGAGGCGAGAGCACGGCGGCGAACAGAATGAACGGGGCGACGATGAGGGTGTGCTTGAACACGAAGCCGAGGGGGATCCGGCCCCAGATCAGCAGGCCGGCCGGGAAGACGACGTACCACGGCGAGGGAATGACGTACCGCCCGGGGCTGATGAGCATGACGCTGTAGGCGAGGACGGCCAGCGTTTTGGCGCGCGGGTCGAGGCGATGGATCGGCGAATCCTGGTAGGCGAAGCGATCGATGTAATGATGATGCATGCGCCGGGCTCTCCGTCTCAAATCAATGGTGTGGCGTGGGTCCCGATGCACATCGGGATACTCATGGCCCGTGCCCATGAAACACGGGCAGCGAGTATCCCGGCGCGCCGGGACCCATGCCACCCTGTTCGGCAGTGCCGATCATTCTGCGCTCCTACTGAGTGCCCGCAGAATCAAACGCTCACGCCCAAGACGGCGCGGGCTCAAGCGGCGGGGCCGGGGGCATCCACCGGGTCCGGCGTCGGCCGGGGCGTCGCGGGCCGGAGGCGTCGGCCGATGGCCCAGACGATACCCAGCGTCACCAGCGTTCCGAGGATTCCACTCAGGCTCGTTGACCACCACTGCTCGCGCCCCCGCAGGCCGTACTCGGGCAGCGGGGCGGTCTGCTCCTGGAGGCGGGTGGCGCGCCCGGTTGCGGGGTCCGGGCTGGCGTGGACCATGGTGCGATCCGGCCGAGCGCCGGTGAGGGAATCGAGGGCGTCGGGGAGGCTGCTGGCAAAGAGCGAGCCGATCCCGCCGAGCAGCAGCGCGACCACCAGAACCGAGGCGAGCACGGCGCCGGGGGCGAGGCGGCCGGCGGAATTCGCCAGGCTGGTTCCCCGTACCTCCAAAAGAGCGGGCCGGACGCGGGCCAGGTAGGCGATCACCGCGAACGTGATGAAGGCCTCGAACAGGCCGATGAGCAGGTGCAGGCCGACCATCATCAGCAGAAAGCGTGAGAACGGCACGGCCAGCACGCCGCTGAGGCGCGTTTCGACGGGGACCATCGCCGCGCCGGCGGCCATGCCCAGCAGGGTTGCCGAGACGACCGCGACAAAGAGTCGGAGCGTGGACGGGGCGCGTCCGGCGGCGATGCGAAAGACCGCATAGCCCAGGTAGCAGGGCACGACGCCGAGGTTGAGGACGTTGGCGCCCAGGGCGAGAATGCCGCCGTCCTGAAAGATGAGGCACTGGACGATGAGAATGGAGGCCATGACGAGCGTCGCGGCGTGCGGACCGAGCAGGATGGCCAGGAGGACGCCGCCGCCGAGGTGGCCGCTGGTGCCGCCGACCGGAATGGGGAAGTTGATCATCTGGGCAGCGAAGACAAACGCCCCGAGGACGCCCATGAGGGGTACGCGTGCCGGATCGAAGCGGCGCTGGGTGGCCCGGGCGGCGAGGGCGAGCAGCACCGCGGCGAGAGCCATGAGCGCGCCGGCGACGTTGCGCGTGAGCAGCTCATTGGCCATGTGCATTGCGAGCATGGGACATCCTGGTATTACGAAAACACCGATTTTATGATCTGGGGCGGCGCGGGTCAAAGAGCCGCGGCAGGGGTTCTTCCGGAGGGTCCGTTACAGAATCGGCGGGTGGCATGGGTCCCGGCGCTCCGGGACCCGCGGGGAGGCCCACACGGGCAGCTTCGGCTTCGCTCCGCGAAGCCGAAACTGCCCATGCCACCCCGTCCAAAGTGTGACGCGCCCTCTTCTGGATGGGAGGAATCGGCACGGGGAAAAGCCCGAATGACGAATGAAGCCCGAAATCCGAATGTCGAAATGAGAGCATCTGGCCATCCGGCGCCACGGCCCCCTTCGTCATTCGGGCTTCGTCGCTGATTCGTCATTGTGATTTCGTCATTCGTCATTCTCCCCCCAAACCGGCTTTCGAGGGCCCTGGCAGACAGGCACTCGGGTCGCGCCGAGCCGGGGCGTGGTCGGCGCCGTTCAGGGCAGGCCGCGCTGTTCGGGGGGAGTGAAATGGAAGCGGGCGGACTGGGAAAGGAAGGCCAGCGGGTTGTCGTAGACGACGCGGCGGATGGCGTGGTCGGGGTGGCCGCGGAGCTTCATTTCCATGATGAAGGCGGGGACGGCGCCGGGGTTGGAGGGGCCCCAGTCGCCGGCGGAGTTCACGCAGATCCGCTGCGTGCCGTAGCGCTCCACGAGGTCGGCGGCGCGCTGCGGCGTGCACTTGGTGGTCGGGTAGAGCGTCATGCCGACCCAGTGGCCGGCGTCGAGGGCGGGCTGAATGGTGTGTTCCTCGACGTGATCGATGAGCACGCGCTCGGGGCGGATGCGCGGGCGTTCCCGCAGCATGTCGAGGGTCATGCGCGTGCCCTTGTACTTGTCCTGCAGGTGCGGGGTGTGCACAAGGATGAGCTCGTCGGTCTTCATCGCGAGCTCGAGATGCTCGACGAAGACGGTGGCTTCGTTGCGGGTGTTCCTGTTGAGGCCGATCTCGCCGATGCCCAGCACATCGGGCCGGTGGAGGTATTCGGGGATGAGGGCGATCACTTCCCGGGAGAGGGAGACGTTTTCCGCCTCTTTCGCGTTGATGCACAGCCAGCAGAAATGCTGGACGCCGTACTGGGCGGCCCGTTTCGGCTCGAACTCGATGAGCTGGCGGAAGTAGTCGCGGAAGGCCTCGGCCGAGCCGCGGTCGAAGCCGGCCCAGAAGGCCGGCTCGCTCACGGCGACGCAGCCCATCTGGGCGATGCGCTCGTAGTCGTCGGTGAGGCGTGAGACCATGTGGATGTGGGGGTCGATGTAGTACATGGGTTTGCAGTCAGTGGTTCGTGGTCGGTTGCTGCCTGTTCATCGTGAATCACCGTCAAGGCCGCGGCCAGGCGGGTTCGTATTCATCGGAGAAGATCATCAGGACGCGCTGAGCCCGGTCGGGGCGGGCGTCGAAGAGGACCTGCGTTGCTTTCTTGAGGCGGTCGACCCGCGGATCCTGGAGCACGGCGGCGCCTCCGGCGGCGCGCTCGATGCGGTCGAGGGCGGCGGCGACGTCGAGCACCTTGCAGCGCATCTCGAGGAAGTATCGGTCCAGCACCTGCTCGGCGGTCATCGGGATGGGCATGTCAGGCTCTCCGCATGGGCTCGGCAGACACCCATGATAGAGCTTTCCGGGGGGCGGGGGCAAACGGAGCGGTCGGGGGGAGTGTTTCGTGGGTGCATCCGGAGCTCAGTGGCAGACGAGTGGAATGGGTCCCGGCGCGCCGGGACATCCCCAATCGCGGATGCCCATCGCCCGTGACCCACTCGCACGGGCAGCGAGTACGCTGCCCATGCCACCCGAGAAACATGCCCCTGTA
>CAZQEN010000431.1:0-5842 GCA_964591605.1 uncultured Planctomycetales bacterium | reverse complement strand
CTGTCTGGAGTCGACCCGAACGGCTCTCTAACGGCCCAGTCGCTGGGGATACGCCGCGGGGGGCGGGGTTCTGCCGCGTCAAGTGACCAATTCCTGGACGTTCCTGCGGACGGGCAGGGGCGGGTCGGGGCGGGGAGGGGTTCTACCGCCCGGAATCCGGCATTCCTAGACTTAGCGCTAGCACTTGAATCCGGCGGGTGATATGATGGCCTCGGGCCGACGTACATGGACACTACCCGAGCCAGTCTGCTCGCTCGTCTCAAGGAGCTGGAGAGTTCCCATGTCTGGAGCGAGTTCGATGAGATCTACCGGCCGCTGCTGCGTCGCTATGCAGCGGCTTGGGGCCTGCAGGGTTCGGACGCCGAAGAGGTGGCCCAGGAGTGTATGATCCTGCTCTGGCGGAGGATGCGGAAGTTTGAATACGACCCGGCCCGCGGTCGATTCCGGGCATGGCTTCAGCGGGTCGTCGCGAACCGGGTCAAATCCCGCTATCGCCGCCGTCGGGAGGCGCAGATCCAGAGCGGCGAGCTGCGTGCCCTGGTGTCGGGTGAGCGTCCGGCCGACGAGGTGTACGCGCGAATCTGGCAGGAAGAGCACGTGCGGGGTTTCCTGCAACAAATCCGCCGGGAAGTCGAGTCGCACACGTTTCGCGCGTTCGAGCTGTATGTCATTGAGCGACAGTCGGTTGAGCAGGTCTGTCAGGAACTGGGCGTGACGCCGAACCAGGTGTACAAGAGCAAATGGCGCGTCACGCAGAAGCTCGCGGAAAAGATGAAACGCTTTGAGGCGTAGAGGCGGGCGGTAGCTGTGCTGCAGGCGTCATGCCTGCGGGTACGGGTGTTCCCTGCTCCGCCTGCGGGTGCAACCGAGACGGCCGCACCACAAAAGCTGGCGGCGTTGCGGTGAGGGCGGCGCGGCTGCACGAATCGGGGCATGAGGCCTGCGATGGCAGGGAGCGTCTTACCAGCGCCGGCGGTTCCCGGCGGCTGCCGAATGGGCCAGCACTTGTCGAGAGTTTGACGATGCCGTGCCTGAGCGATCAGAGCCTGCACGACTTCCATGCCTGTGAACTGGGTGAGGCGGAGAGCGAGCGGGTGGCCTCGCACCTGGCGCTTTGTCCAGGGTGTGCCGCCCGCGACGCGGCCCTGGTCCGCGAGCACGAGCGGCTGGTGGAACTGGTCATCCAGGCTCTCCCCGCCGGGCTCCCTGCAGCGGATGCGGGGAGAAGGGTCAACGGCCCGATTCCCGCGGCTGAGAAGGGAAACGGTCGCCTGCACCTGCCACCTTCGTCCGGCCGCCTTCCCGAGATTCCAGGCTACGACGTTCTTCGCGAGATCCACCGCGGCGGGCAGGGCATCGTGTTCGAGGCCATCCAGAGAAGCACGCGCCGGCGTGTGGCGATCAAGGTCATGCGCGACGGCCCCTTCGCCGGCCCGCGCGATCATGCCCGCTTCGAGCGCGAGGTGCGAATCCTCGCCCAGCTCAATCACCCCAACATCGTGGCCATTCACGACAGCGGTGTGGCGGGCGACTGCTTTTATTCGGTGATGGATTTCGTGTCCGGCCGGCCGCTGGACGAGTACGTTCAAAGTCGAAAGTCGAAAGTCGAAAGTCGAAATGACAAGGATGCGGATCAGGAGATACTCGAACTGTTCACACGCATCTGCGAGGCGGTGAATGCCGCGCACCAGCTCGGCGTGATTCACCGCGACCTCAAGCCGGGCAATATCCTGGTGAGCGACGATGGACGGCCGTTCATCCTCGACTTCGGCCTGGCGAAGATGACACAGATCACGGGCGGGACGGCCGGCCCACACATCACCGGCGAGACGCCGGTGCCACACCTCTACACCATGACGCAGACGGGCCAGTTTCTGGGCAGTCTGCCCTGGGCAAGCCCCGAGCAGGCCCAGGGCGATACGCAGCTCGATGTTCGCACCGACGTGTACTCCATCGGCGTCATGCTGTATCACGCGCTGACCGGCCGGTTTCCTTATCCGGTGACGGGCTCGCTCGGCGAAATCCTGGATCAGATCCGTCATCGTCAGCCCCCGCGGCCGAGCCAGGTGCGGCGTGAACTCAACGATGAGATTGACACGATCGTCCTGCGCTGCCTGGCCAAGGAGCGCGAGCGGCGCTACCAGAGCGCGGGCGAGCTGGCCCGCGATCTGGAGCATTACCTGCGGGGCGAGCCGATCGAAGCCAAGCGCGACAGAGGCCTGTATGTGCTTCGCAAGACGCTGTGGCGGCACAAGGCGGTGACGGCTCTGTCGGGCGTGCTGGTGGTGAGCCTGACGGCGTTTGGCGTCGCGATGGCCGTCCAGTCGGTGCGGCTGGCCCACTCGCGCGACGCCGCCCTGGAATCGCGGGCGGCGGCCGAAACGCAGCGCGACCTGGCCCGCACCGAGAAGCGGCGGGCCGACGCCGAGTCGCAGCGCAACGCCCGCCTCGCCTACGCCAGCCAGATCGCCCTGGCCCAGCGGCATCTGGATGTTTCGGCGATTGCCGAGATGCGGCGCGTGCTGGACGCCACCAATCCGGAGGCCAGAGGCTGGGAGTGGTACCGCCTGCAGTGGCTGAGCGACCGCAGCGACCGGAGGATCTCGGCTGGAGGCATCACCACACGGGCGGTGGTGACGTGCGAGGGCGAGATCCTGTGGGGCACCGACAGCGGCAAGATCCATTGCCGAAAGGCGGCTGATCCGCAGGCGTCCTACAGCGTGCGAATCGATGACTCCCCGGTGTCGACGCTCGCGCTCTCGCAGGACCAGGAGACGCTCCATGCCGGCAACGGGCGCGGTCGCTTCACCCTGCGGACGCGGACGGGTGAGCTGCTTGCCGCCTCGTATGATCATGGCGTACAGACACTGCATCCCTGGACCGGGTCGAAGCTTCTCGAAGTCGCCGCGTGGCCCGATGTCAATGTGTCGCTGATCGATCTGGATTCAGGCAGCAGCCTCTTTACCATCCCCTGGAAAGCGGGCTGGGATTTCCCCCATGGCATGGATCGTGCCGTGCTGGCGGTCAGGCCCGATCAGAATCACTCCTTTGCTCTGGCCGTCGGCCCGTCGGCGTGGCTCGGCACCATCAAGGGGAACTACTCACGATCGTATCGCGAGCCCGAGCAGGGCGTGAAGGCGGTTGCCTATTCACCGGACGGCAGGCATCTCGCATTAACGGCGGGTACCGGTCTCATCCGCATCTGGGACACCACTCAGCACCAGCCGGTGAGAACGCTGAGCGGGCACAGTCACCCTGTTACCGCGCTTCAATACTCGCACGACGGCACGCGACTGGTCTCTGGTGACGGTGATGGCGGCATCCGCCTCTGGGATGTCCGCACGGCCGACTGTCTTCGGGTATTCCACGGCCATACCAACACGCTCCTCAGCGTCGTTTTCTCCGCGGATGATCGAACCATCGTCTCCGCCTCCCGGGATGAGACGATCCGGGTGTGGAACACGGCGGACGTGGAGACCGTCCGCGTCGTCCGGGCTGCGGGGGCAGGATACGCATCCTTTTCACCTGACTGCCGCCGTGTGGCCGTCGCCGATGGAGCCGGGCTCACCGTCTGCAGACGCGATGGGAGCGGAGTTAAGAAGTTTTCAGGGGAAGCGGAGGCAAGCGTCTGCGGATTCTTCCCCGACGGCGGGCGGGCGTATCTCGCCGACAGGGAAGGCGGCGTTCACATCTGGCGCGTGGCAACGGGCGAGAAGCTCGCCGCGCTCCGTCACAAGGCCGGTGTTCCGGCGGCTGCCTGCTCGCCCGATGGCCGGTTCCTGGTCACGGGAAGCTGGGACGGCACGTGTCGTATCTGGAATGGTTCCGATCTGCGCCCGCGGCATACGCTGCGGCATTCCGCCGAAGTGTGGGACCTGGCGATCTCGAATGACAGCCGGCTGCTGGCCGCCGGCACGCAGGATGGCACGGCCTGGCTTTGGGATCTGGAAAGCGGCCGGCCGCTTCGCCAGTGGACGGGCCACGGGGCGGAGGTGGATGCTTTGGCGTTCGCGCCGGACGATCGGCATCTGGCCGTCGGATGCTGGGGCGGGCGGGTGCGGATCTACGATCTGGGAAGCGGCCTGCCTGTCGCGGAGGGGAAGAGCCCGCACAAGAACATCTATTCCGCCGCCTTCACGCCCGACGGCCGCCGCCTCCTGCTGGGCACGCGCGGGTACGTGGAGCTTCTCGACCCCCGCACGGGCGAGCTGGTTCATTCCTTCAGCGCCCATGAGGGTTCTGTCTTCTCGCTGCAGCTTTCGCGAAACGCCCGCATGCTGCTCACTTCGGGTGGAGACAGCTCATTCAAGATATGGCCGGCGATGGTGCCGCCCGCGACGCAACCGGCTCGAAAGTGAATGTGTGGTCCGAATCAGTGGTGATGGACTTGACAAGGAGAGGAAAGATGAGGCTCGTTCTGCTCTTCTGGGTTCTGCTGTTCGCCGCACCGGCCCAGGCGGACTGGTTCCGGGACTTCAACAACGGAACCCTGCAGGGGCTCACCGTGGCGGACTTCGCCAACGCGTTCACGACGAGTGTGGTGAACGGCAATCTTCGGTTCCAATCCAAGGGGACAGGGGGCAACAAGGACGCCATCATCGCCTACGACACCCAGAGCTTCACGCAGATTTCGGCAAAGCTTCTCATCCGCTACTCCACCAATCCCAATCTGGGGCCGCCGGGAACGAAGATGAATGGAGGCATCCTGGTCCGAGGCAACCTGGCCACGGTCTCCGGCTATATCCTGGTCATGAACGACTCGGGATTCCTCCAGATGTACAAGGTGACCGGGGGTGTGCCCGACGAACAGAATCATTTCAACGGCTGTCCGACCTGGAGCGTGCAGGATCTGCCCAATTTCGACCATACCCGCGACTGGTGGCTTCGGTTTGAGGCCGTGACGGAGGGGAGCACCGTGCGGGTTCGCGGCCGGGCATGGCCGGAGGGCGAATCCGAACACTGCACCTGGGATGTGGAGTGTGTGGACGCGGTCAGCCCCTATCTCTCGGGCATCGTCGCGATCGAAAGCGACGAGGATGAGAACGGCTATTTCCTGGACCTCGACAACGCTTCGGCCAGCAGCACGCTGAGCTGCCGGGAGATCTGCGACAACAACATCGACGACAATCAGGACGGGCTGGTCGATTGCCGTGACCCGCAGTGTGCCGCCGTGGCGGTCTGCCAGTGCCGCACGCCGTTTGCCGATGCCGACGGCGACGGCGACGTGGACATGGACGACCTCGGGGTCGTGCAGCGCTGCTACACCGGCGAGGGCGGGCTCGCCGCGGTGGCCGCGTGCGGCTGTTTCGATCGCGACGACGTGAATGAGAACGGCATCTACGAGCGGGCGGTCGACGGAGACGGCGACGTGGACGCCGGCGATCTGCTCCGCTTCAAGGCGTGCCTCTCGCGGGCCCGCGTCGCCGCGGACCACGGCTGCGGCCAGTAACCCTGAGAAGCCGGCACGTTGCCCGCCGCCAGCCTCTTCGCGCGCCTGACTGAAGACGGGGAACACCGCCCGGCCACGCGCGAGACCCACCCACGTCGCACGCAAGGCCCCTCACTGACGTTCGGGGTTCTGAATAGATGCTTTGCCTGTCAGTCGAGGCGACGGATCGTCCGGGCGGGGCGTGCTGCAGGGCTGGGTAGAAAACCACCGCAGAGAAGCCGGCGTCTGTCGCGTGGGGCTTGAATGGTGGGCGATTCGGGCGGGCGGATGGCCGGGACGCATGGCAGCGGATTTGAGGTCTATACCCCAACGGCCCGGAATTCGTGAAACAAGGCGCGCAGAGGGATTGACCTGTACTTCGGGATGGGGTACACTACCAGTAACAACATCGAT
>CAZQEN010000430.1:0-5846 GCA_964591605.1 uncultured Planctomycetales bacterium | reverse complement strand
GCCGGCACTCACGAGCTTCTCGACGACAGCGGGGAGCTGCGAGTCCGACTTGATTAGGGGTGCGAGGTTACGGAAGACGGCTGCATGAATGTCCAACCCGCCGAAGTCGCCCACCTCCAGTTGACCGCTGACGGCGAGGCGAAAACCCAGTGCCCCGCGCACGGCGGCGTCGAGGTCTTCTGCGCTCGCGACTCCCCGGTCCAGCAGGTCCCAGACCTCGCGCATAAGAGCGGTCTGCATCCGATTGATCAGGAAGCCGGGGATTTCCGCGCGGACGTGAATCGCCTGTTTCCCGATCCGCCGCAGGAGTGCCAGCGTCATTTGTGTCGTAGCGTCACTCGTCCGCGGCCCGGGAACGACCTCCACAACCGGCACGATATGGGGCGGATTGAACCAGTGGGCGACGATCGCGCGTTCAGGACGATTCATGCGGCCGGCCGTCTGAGAGATCATGAATGTGGAGGAATTGCTGGCCAGGATGGCGTTTTTCGAGACCACCCGCTCCAGTCGGGCAAACAACTCCTGCTTTGTGGGGAGATCCTCGCGCACCGCCTCAATGACGAACTGTGCGTCCTCCACTGCTTCGCTCTCGCTGGCGGTGACCTGAATGCGGCCCAGAATCGGGCTGATGTCACAGCGTAAGAGCAGTTTCGCTCCGACAAGCTCGTTGAGGTTGCGGTGGATGCGATCGTGCAGCGAGTCACGCGCGGTCGGCGCCTTGTCGTACCCGCAGACAGCGCAGCCCGCAGTCGCAAAGACCTGGGCGATACCGTGACCCATCGTTCCCAGGCCCAGAACGGCAACATTGCGGATCGAGCTGAGCTTCATGTGCGCCTTTCACTGGATCGTCCAGCCGCCGTCGATGACGATGCACTGGCCGGTGATGTTGCGGGCCAGATCGCCCGCCAGGAACTCGATGGCAGCTTCGACCTCTTCAATGGTGATGAACTGATGCTTGGGCATCGGCTGGAGCATGACGCGGTCGACGACCTCCTGCGGTGAAACTCCGCGCAGGCGGGCCTGGTTCTCGATTTGCATCTCTACGAGTGGCGTGCGGATATACGCGGGACAGATGGTGTTGACGGTGATGTCGGTGTCGGCCGTCTCGAGGGCCAGCGTTTTGGAGAGCCCGACGATGCCGTGCTTGGCCGCCACGTACGCGCTCTTGAACGGTGATGCCACAAGCGAGTGGATCGAGCCGATGTTGACGATCCGCCCGAAGCCCCGGCGGCGCATCCCGGGCAGGAGGGCTCGGCTGACCAGACACGTCCCTTTTAGCATCACGTCGATGAGCAGCTCCCATCGGTCCGGCGGGAACTCCTCGAGGCGGTCCACGTGCTGCAGTCCAGCGTTGTTGACGAGAAGATGGATCGCCTGCCCGCCGAGCTCCTGCATGAATGCCTGAACGCTCTCGAGGCTGGTCACGTCGAGCAGGTGGCATGAGGCCCGCTGCCCGCGGGACTCGATCGCAGCGGCCGTCTCGCGGGCAGTCTCCAGCGTCTGGTCGGTCGCGTAGATGCGGTGCCCGCGCTCGCCCAGGAGCAGGGCCAGCCCGCGACCCAGCCCGCTGCCTGCACCTGTGATCAGAACGTTCATCGTCCGCCCGGCCATTGGCACACCTCATCGTCACTGCCGTGCGGCGGCATCATACTCGGCCCGCAGCTTGCGGCGCATCACCTTGTTCGATGCCGTTCGCGGGAGCTGGTCGACGATCCGCACGTCGGAGACGTGGAACAGCGGGTTGAGCTCACTGCGGATCGCCTGCTGCATGGCCTTCTGCCATGCCTGGGGCGACGACTCGACGGCGCGATCGATGACGGCGTAGATGACCAGCCGGCTGGGTCCGCCGCCCGGCGGTTGCGAGGCGATGGCCGCCACATCGCGAAGCCCAGGCAGCCGTCCGAGGACGCGCTCGATCTCGGCCGAAGAGACCTTGATTCCCCCCAGGTTCATCGTGTCGTCGGCACGGCCCAGCGCCCGATAATAGCCGCCCGGGAGGCGCTGCATCTGGTCTCCGTGGCGGCGGAGGACCTCGCCGTGTGGCCCGCTCGGCACGCCCTTGAAGTACACCGCCTCGTGGTCGGCATTGAGCAGTCGCTCCGAGAGGCCCAGATTCGGCGGCGCAAGGAACAGCTCGCCGACATCGGCCGCCACGCCGCTCTCGTCGAGAATCAGGAATCGGCTGCCCATCGCCGGCCCCGAGAATGCGCTGGGACCATTGGGCCGCACCACGGTGCTGGTGATGTAGCCGCCGCCGATCTCCGTCCCGCCGCAGTACTCGATGATCGGCCGATAGCCGGCTAAGAACATCAGGTAGTGCATATCTTCGGGGTTCGAGCACTCGCCGGTGGAACTGAACGCGCGGATGCAGCTCAGGTCGAGGCCTTCCATGCAGCCGCTGGACCGCCATTGACGGACAAGGGTGGGGACGACGCCGAGCATGGTGACGCCCGCGGTGGAGAGGAACTCGCCGAACCTGCGGTCGATCGGCGCGTCATCGTAGAGCGCGATCGTGCCGCGGTTGACGAGTGTCGCGAAGATCAGCCACGGCCCCATCATCCAGCCCAGGCTCGTCGGCCAGCTGACCACGTCGCCCGGGTGCAGGTCGTGATGATAGTAGCCGTCGGACGCGCACTTGATGGGGGTGTTGTGCGTCCACGGGATGGCTTTGGGATCGCCGGTGGTTCCCGAGGAGAAGAGGACGTTGATCACATCTCCGGGCGACGCCTCGTGAACCGTGAATTGCGTTGCGTCCGTGAGAAACGATTCCCACGATATATCACCGGGCCGGAGTGCTTTTGCGTCGCGCGGGCCGGACCCCTCGAGCACTATGGCGGGTAGCGCGGTCGCCTCGATGACCTTCTCGTAGATTGCGAGGGTGCGCCCGGCGCGGCGGAGATGGTGAGTGGTGAAGACGGCTTTTGCTCCGGCGATATCGAGGCGCCGGCGGATCTCGGCGGGCGCAAAACTTTCCGGGATGGAGACGACCACGCCGCCCGCCTGCACAATGCCCAGGTAGATGGCCACGCTCTCCGGCCGCAGATCCATAATGATGGCTATGGCATCACCGGCCGCGAAGTCACACTGCCGGAGGCTGTTGGAGAGTCGGTTCGCGAGCGTGTGAAGCTGATTATAGGAGGTGGTGGTAATGTCACCAGCCGCGGAACCGAAGATGATCGCCGTATCACCGCCTGGTGCCTGGAAGCAGCTTTCGACGATGTTGAACCGCGCGCCGTCCAACCAAGCGGGCGCGCGTGGATGACTCGGAGCTCCCAGGATCATGCGAGGCGGCGTGCGAAAACGGATGCCGAGTTCGGCGAGCGTCGTGGTCCAGAAGGCTTCCGGGTCCGTGACCGACCATTCATGCAGGCTCGACTCGCTTGAGCAGCCCGTCCTCTGCATCAACCGGCCCAGATTGGAGCTGGCGATCGAGTCTGGTGTGGGCATCCAGAGCGGAGCCGGGCCATCGCAGCCGTCCCAGAGTTCGAACACCGACTCGCGCACGAGCCGGTGAACAGCGAACGGCTGCCGGCCCGACAGAACGCCCGCCGTGATCAGTTGCCAGGCCTCTGACGGCGGACGCTGCGACAGGATCGTGCGTACCTGCGCGCAGAGGACCTCCGACTCGCCTGACGACAGTCCTGCGTTCTGGAGCGTGCTCGGCGACAGAGTCATTTCTCTGATCCTGCTTTGATGCAACACGCTCATCGGGCGGGCGCGGGGAGGGTAGTCTCCTTCGCCATCTCGATCGGCCCCATGGCCGGCACGGCCATGTCTAGGCTATCCACCAGGTTACAGGCCGGGTTCCAGCCATATCCGTACCACAAGAAAGCGTCCTTCGGAACCGGCTGACCCACATGGATGACAACGGCGTCGCCGGCATCGGCGACTCGTGCGTCGAGGTAATCGACGCTCTCGCGACCATCCCGCGTGCGAACACTGAAACCGAGCACGCGCGTCGCCGGCCGGAGCCTGCCGTTCACTTCGGCAAACTGGATCCGGATCCGCTCCCCACCCGGATCGTCCCAGTTCAGGGATTCCAGGCGCGGTCCCGGCCGGATAGAAGTGTGGCCATAGACGCGGCTCAGCGCCAGGTTCGCCAGCCGGCGCCCGACCCGCTTGTATCCGTCCGTATCGATATGGGCCGAACTCGACATGCCCAGATCCACCGCCGTGACCAGTCCCGTTCCGCTGATCTCAACCATGCAGCGCCGCTGCGCCTCGCGCACCAGGTTCTTTCCGGCCGGCGACGCCGAGGGATCCGAGATGATCTGACGCCCGATCTGCACCGTCAGAACAGGCAGCGCCGGATCGCTGAAGTCTGTTCTCATGGCGCGGATCAGACGGGTGAACCTCTCTTCGTACAACCGCGACACCTCTTCGGGATACGAATCGGATTCTCCCTGATACCAGAGCACGCCCCGGATGCGGCCGCCCGCTTTCTGCACGCGATCGAGCATCGCTCCGTAGAGCGACCTGCCGCCCTGGTCGCGGAGCTCGGGACTCCATTGCTGGAGCGTTGTCCCGCCGAGCGAGCAGAGGATTAGGCCGATCGGGATGCCCGTCTGCTCCAGGATGCGCTTGCCGAACGGAATGCCCAGACCGGCGCCATGGGTCTGCCGCTGGTTCCACTCGGGCCAGGGTCCACGCGGCTGCCAGGCAATCGGCGCCCTTTGCGTCGGCGAGACATATGACGTCAGATACACCGGATACGCTGCTTCCTCGCAGCGGTGCAGCGGCTCCTCGGCCACCTGCCAGTCGTTGGCCAGGCTGAAGCCATGGACCATTTCCGAAGGAGCTTCGGCTCCCTCCAGCGGGCCGCAGCCATCCATGTTGGATTGTCCGGCCAGAAGCCAGAGGTCACCCACAAGAACGTCGTGGATCGCTCGACGGTCCAGTTCGAGGCCATTCGCGTCCGTCAGCCGGAGTTCGAATCGATAGGGGCCGCCCGCCGGTATCCGCTCGATTAAGTGTCCCCATCGCCCCGAGGAAAGAGTCGGAATAGGCGTCCAGTCGAAACCGGAGACGATCTGGCTTCGCCGCACGATGCGAAACTCGAGGTTGGAGGCGCCGGTGGAGATGGCGTTGCCTGAGAACCGCACGGCCCCGTGGCCGTGACCGTCGCGCTGGAGCACCTGTCCGTTGACAAGTCCCGATTCGATTGTCACGCCAGTGCATCGGCTCGCGGTTTCACCGCTTGCTGCGGAAACGGCGCATGCTAGCCCACTGCAAAGGGCTGCACGCAGGACGACGCAAATCAATGGACATGATCTCATGAGGTAACCGCTCAGGCCCTGACCCGCAGACGATGGGCCAGAATACGCGACCGACTGTCCACCACGCCCCAGTGTGTCACGAGCACCTCGTCATGGTCGAGGCGCAGAAACGAAGGCTGACCGAACTTCAGGTCATGAGCCATGGTGGCGTAGGCGGCGACCTTCGATGCCGCGGCACGCTCCCAGACGTTCACCTCGGTGATTGTCCGCCACCGGTCATTCGCGAAATCCACGAGCCTGACGTACAGACCGATGTCGCGTTCTCGCTGCGAATGAGCCGTGAGCAGCAGGTCGTCCTTCCAGTGCATCAGGTTCGGGGCCTGGCCCCACTGGCCGGTGTCGATCGGACTCGACCAGGTCCGGCCTGCGTCGTGCGAAACAGTCAGGTGATTGGGCAGGTTCTTCTGCTCGACGTGATTGTGCATCCAGAACAACGCGACGAGTCGCCCGGGCTGCATCTCACAGAGTCTTGGCTCGGATGGCATGAACCGGCGGTCCGGGTCGCGAAAGAAGATGCCTTCGTCGTCCCAGGTACTGCCTTGGTCTTGGCTGCGGAGCAGCACACCCAGA
>CAZQEN010000429.1:0-5853 GCA_964591605.1 uncultured Planctomycetales bacterium | reverse complement strand
TCCGGTCGAGCCGACCGAGGATCTGGTCCGCGAGATCCAGACTCTGTGGGATGGACTGCCGGAGGGCCCCAAAGCCATCGTGATAAGCTGCGTCTGCCCGCCCGTGCTGTCACGGCTGCGCAATCTCTGCCAGGAGCGGCGGCTCGAACCCCTGCTCGTGCTGGGCGAGGACCTCGACGCGCCGATGGCCGCGGACCTGCCCGACCCGTCGTGCGTGGGCATGGATCGGCTGTGCACAGCGGCCGCCGCGTTCCAGAGGGTGCAGGGCTGCTGCGCGGTGGCCGACTTCGGAACGGCCCTCACGATCGATCTGATCTCCGACAACGGCATGTATCTGGGGGGGACGATCATGCCGGGCGTCGCGCTCGCCGCCCGGGCCCTCCACGAACACACCGCCCTGCTGCCGCTGGTTGAGGTTGGCACCCCCACGGAGACATTGGGCAAAGACACGCCCAGCGCGATCCGCAACGGCATCTTCGCGATGATGATCGGCGCGCTTCGCGAGATCACGGAGCGCTACGCGACGCAGATCGGCAGGTGGCCGCCGCTCATCCTGACGGGCGGTGACGCCGCGGCGATCGCCGCCCAGTGCGATTTCGCCGACCGGGTCATTCCCAACCTGTGTCTTGAAGGCATCCTGCTGGCCTATCGACTCACGCGAGCGTCGGATGAACCGCAGTGATCCCACGCGCGCGGCCTGTCTGACCCCTCCGGCTTCGGGAGGTGTCGCCGTCGTCCAGGTGATCGGGCCCAACGCCCGCGAGATCGTCGGCCGGCACCTCGTTTCGCGCTCCCCGCTCGACCTGCGTACCCTGGCGCCCGATCAGTTGCGTCTCTGCCGATTCATCGAGGGGCAGGAGACCATCGACGACGTCCTGGTCTGCGTTCGCCCCGGAACGCCGCAGGAATGGATCGTCGATCTGAACCTTCACGGCGGGCCTCGGATCGTGCAGCGCGTCCTGATGGCGCTGCGCGACGCGGGGGTCTGGATCGCCGGCCCGCTCGAGCTGGCCACCCGATCCTGGACGGCCAGGGATGCCATCGAGCGGGAGGCCATGCTGTGCCTGCCAAATGCCCGGACGCGCGGCGTGTGCGCCTGGCTGCTGCGTGCACAGGAGGGTCTGCGAGACGCTCTGGCTCGGTGCCTCGACCTGCTGGACCACGGTGACGATCGGCAGGCCGGCGACCTGCTCACACAGATCGTCTCGGCAGGCACCATCACCCCCCTGCTGCTCCGCGGCGTTCGGATTGTCGTCACCGGGCCGCCCAACGCCGGCAAATCGACCCTGGTTAATCGGCTGGCGGAACGCGACGAGATCATCGTCAGCCCGGTCCCGGGGACAACCCGCGATTACGTCGAGCAGCCGGCGTCTATCGACGGTGTTCCCGCCGTGCTCGTGGACACGGCGGGCGTCCGCAACACCCACGACCCCCTCGAGCGCGAGGCGATCGCACGGACGATCCAGCAGATTGGCCAAGCGGATCTGGTTCTGCAGCTCACGGATGCCTCCTGCCCGCCCGATGGAGGGGAGGGAGGCCCGGCCACCGAGCCGGCCGAGCCCGCAATCCGGACGGTTCAGGTCTGGAACAAGGTGGACCTGCCGCTCGACCCCCGCCAACAGCAGCGGATTCGTGATTCAGGTGGCTGGCCCATCAGCGCGGCGACGGGCGAGGGGCTGGTCGCCCTGCGGGGGGCGATCCTCGAAGCGGTCGGATTGCGGGGCTGGTCGGATCGGATACCGGCAACCTTCACCGATCGGCAGACGCAGCTCCTCACGCGGGCAGTTCGCCAATTGGCGGGCTGCCCGAACGACATCGTCGCAGCCAGTGCGAGCGTCCGAGAATGCCTCACCGGCTCCGGATTCTCGGCCGACGCTTTGCCGTCCGGCGGAGTATAATGAATTGAAAAGCCAGGGTGATTGATGAGTTTGAGGTTTGAATGACGGGCTCAGCAGGGTTACAGTACCGTCATCTCCTGTCTGTCCGAGCGAGTCGAGATCCTTCTGTCGGGTGGAGCGATCTGGATGGCGGATAGTGGCTTCAGCGAAACGCAGGTGGGGCGTCTGGCGATTGAGCGCCGGCTCCTCACGCCCGAAGAGCTGAACGCATGTCTCAAGGAGCAGGAGCGCCTCAAGAAGGAAGAGGGGCGCCGCCTTCCGCTCAGCGAAATCATGCTGCGGCTGGGCTACGTGACGCGTTCGCAGCTCGGGCGCCTCGGCCAGGACCTCGAAGACTCGATCGCCCGCAAGGCACAGCAGATCCCCGGCTACCAGATCATCGGCAAACTCGGGGCGGGCGCGATGGCCACGGTGTTCAAGGCGAGGCAACTGAGCCTGGACCGCACCGTCGCCATCAAGGTGCTCCCCAAGAAGCTCGGCGAAAGTGATGAGTTCGTCGAACGGTTCTACCGCGAAGGTCGGGCGGCGGCCCGGCTCAACCACAATAACATCGTGCAGGCCCACGACGTCGGCGAGGCAGGCGGCTATCACTACTTCGTGATGGAGTACATCGACGGCAAGACGGTCTACGACGACCTGGCGGCCGGAAAGGTCTACTCCGAGAAGGACGCGATCAACATTATCCTTCAGATGGCCCGGGCTTTGGAGCACGCGGCCGAACGCGGCTTCGTGCACCGGGACGTCAAGCCCAAGAACATCATGCTCACCCGCGACGGAGTCGCGAAGCTGGCCGACATGGGCCTGGCCCGCGAGACGTCGGACGTCAAGCTCGCGGTGGCCGAGGCCGGACGGGCGTACGGCACCCCCTACTACATCAGCCCCGAACAGATCCGGGGCGAGCTCAACATCGACTTTCGCGCCGATCTCTATTCCCTGGGCGCCACCTTCTACCACATGGTGACCGGCAAGCTCCCCTTCGAGGGTTCGACCCCGGCCGCCGTCATGCACAAACACCTCAAGGAACCGCTCGTTCCTCCGGATCATATCGTTTCTTCCCTCTCTACGGGCGTGGGCGAAATCATCGAGCGGATGATGGCCAAGAAGCCCGAGGACCGGTACCAGAGCATGAAAGACGTCATCATGGACCTGGAGGCGGTGCAGCGCGGTGAGCCGCCGCTGCAGGCGCGTCGGCAGTACGATGCCAAGCTGCTCGAAGGCCTCGAATCGGGCGGCGAGACGGTCGAGGTCGCGACCCCTGTCGAGAAGGACGTGGCGACCGCGGGTGTCTCGCTCGTGTGGGTATTCGTCCTGGGCGGATGCCTGGGCCTGTCGGTCATCGTCAACATCATCCTGGCCGTCCGACACTGACGGTTATCCCCCTCTGATCCCCGCTCTTGTGCCCCGGATCGGTGCACCCCGGCCCTGACCCCTGATTCCCACGGATCGCGCCCGCGTGTGTCCTGAGCAGGTGTGTCCCCCGCATGCAGCGCCCGAAGCCTGAACGGGGGCTTGACGCAGGGCACCCGGCAGGCCCGCCCGGCCCCGCTTTTCTCGGGTGGACTCCATCTGCACACGGCTGCACACGCACGCGCAAACATTGCGCGGGACCGCGCAGACATCGCCCGTTTTCCGCTGAAGGTCCGGAAAAACCGCCCGGTGCGATCGACCTCCCTCCCCGGCGCGGGCGAACCGGAGGAGGCCAAAGAAATTGTTCAAGCCGCCTCCCGAACCTTCCGACAGAGGGTTCGGCAAATTTTTTGCGAAGATGGGCACATTTCCATTTGCATTTATCGGCCGTTGGAGTATAAGTAACCTCAGCGGATGTCCACAGGACGCCGCGCGTCCGTTCGGCGGGTCGGCCTCACCTCTCGATACCCAGGCTGACTGCGATCTGGAAGCGACGGCTGACGGGCGGACTTCCGCGGGTGGTCTCAAGGATGGGCCACAGGTTGCACCGGCACGGATGCTTTGCCTTCCGCCGGTACAAAACCAGTTGACATGCAAATTCGCACCCGGCCCGAACCTGTGTGGTATCGCGCCGGGGTTCTCGCGTGTTTCGCGGCAATGGCGCTGCCGCGGGCCGCGCAGGGTTTTGGCTCCTTTCACCGCTTCGTGCGCGATCTGTGTGGTGAGGGGAGACACCGTTTCACAACCGAACGCGGGAGGTTCCTAAACATGGCTCCACAGAAGGACCAGGTTCACGGTTTGTGGAAGAAGTACCTCAAGACGCGCAATGACGAGTATCGCAACGCACTGGTGGAGCACTACGCTCCGCTGGTGCACATCCAGGCGGCCCGGCTGTCCCGGAAGCTGCCTGCCCAGATCGGCTATGACGAGATCTGCAGTGCCGGATACGACGGGCTGATCGAGGCCGTCCAGAGTTACGATCCGGCCAAGAAGGCGAAGTTCGAGACGTTCTGCCAGCAGCGGATCATCGGCGCGGTCATGGACTGGCTGCGCAGCCTGGATCCGCAGTCGCGCACGGTCCGGACGTTCGAGAAGCGACGGATGTCCGTCCGCGAGATGCTCGATACCGAGCTCGGCCGGCCGCCCATGCACGACGAGATCGCCCGGCGCATGGGTATCTCCCAGGACCGGTATGACCAGCTCTCGCGCATCTCGCAGCTCGGGCGCGAGGTGCATTTCTCGGCCATGGACCCGCGCAACGGCTCAGACGCCCGCGGGCGGTCGAGCGAACGGGCCTGGGACGTGGGCGACCCCGATCAGACCGACCCCTCGGCCCGGCTGTCGCGGGCCATGCTCACCGAGTTCGTCACCCGCGGGCTCTCTCGCGAAGAACGGCTCGTCCTGGTGCTCTACTACTACGAGGACCTGACCATGGCCGAGATCGGCGTGGTGCTGGACCTGTCCGAATCGCGGGTGAGCCAGATCCACAAGGACGTGATCGCCCGCCTGCGCCACCGGTTTCGCGGCCGGCTCGAAGAAGAGCTCGTCGCGTGAGCCGCCCAAGGGTGGCAAGCGATCATCCTGCCCGCATTCCGCGGGATCTTCACACCCTGATTGAGCCTGCTGCATGGGCCGGTTATCCTTCAATCAGGTCCTGAGGGCGCCGGATGCGCCGGTTCAATTGGATCGAGTGGAATCTCTCGAAGATCGACGCCCACGGCCTTTCTGCCGAGGAAGTCGAGGGCGCATTCGACCGCGTGTTCCAGCTCACCCAGCGCCGCGACGGCACGTTCCAGATGTTCGCGGAAGCGCCATCCGGACGGCGGATCTGGGTCATCTGGCGCTATGATAGAGAGGACAACGAACGGCCGGACGTGCTCGACGATGTGGGCGAGGTGCCCATCTTCGTCATCACGGCATACTGAGAGGCAAACGCCATGACCAGCCCGGTTGCCGATGAGCGGACCCCGAATCGTCGGGCGGAGGATGAGCGCATCGCCGCCGAGCCTCAGTTCCCGCCTCTCCCATTACCGCCGGACGCAACCGCCGAGCCGGTCGAAACACATCTCATGCGACAGGCCCGCCGACCCGTGGCAGTCGCCGGGGTCGTGGAGAATGGCCTTGTTCGACCTCTCGATACCAGCGTCAAACTGCCGGAACATTCGCGCGTGATCATCGTCGCCACCGAAACGCCGTGACACGCCCCGGGCAACGGCTCGTCCGTCCGCGGGCAAGCATGCGCCCGAACGGCATCGGCGGTTCTCCGGTGCGGGGCATCGGGTGGACTGATTCCTTGAGAGAACACGTCGGGTGCTCCGGATGGGCCACGCGACGCGGAGCGGGGCGTTGCGGTCTGCGGGCCCGGGGGCCGGGCGCGGCGAGGTGAGCCGCCTCGTGCGTGGTTCTCCGGTTTGCCCTGGCCGGTTTGGGGGTGTCAGATCGAGTCGCGCGTCCTTTTCTTGTCAATATCAAACCAGTCCCGTTTTCCTCAGTCAAGGGCTGGACGATGCACAAGCGACCCCGGGGCGGCCGGCCTCGGGTGCAGGCG
>CAZQEN010000428.1:0-5888 GCA_964591605.1 uncultured Planctomycetales bacterium | reverse complement strand
CGACGCATCGATCGCTCCCTCGGCCCCGCCGGCGCCGACCAGCGTGTGCAGCTCATCAATGAACAGAATCACGTTCTTGGCCCGCGTGACCTCGTTCATAACCGCCTTGATGCGCTCTTCGAATTGCCCGCGGTACTTGGTGCCGGCCACCATCATCGCCAGGTCAAGCACGACGATCCGGCGGTCGGAGAGAAGCTCGGGGATCTCGCCGCTGACGATCTTCTGGGCCAGTCCTTCCACGATGGCTGTCTTGCCCACGCCCGCTTCGCCGAGCAGCACGGGGTTGTTTTTCTGACGCCGGCACAGGATCTGGATGACGCGGTCGATTTCGCGCTGCCGCCCGATGACCGGGTCCAGTTTCCCCTCACGGGCCATCTCGGTCAGGTCGCGACCGAAGGAATCGAGCGCAGGAGTCTTGCTCTTTCCTTTCTTCTGTTCACCGGTCGGGTGGGATGGTGTTTCTTCGTTTTCCACAACGGCCCCCAAGAGATTCAGTACTTCTTCTCGAACGTCCTCGAGTTTGAGCCCGAGATTCATGAGTACCTGGGCGGCCACCCCGTCCTGCTCACGCAGGAGGCCCAGCAGCAGGTGCTCGGTTCCGACGTAGTTGTGGTTGAGGCTGCGCGCTTCCTCAATGGCGTATTCTATGACCTTCTTGGCCCGCGGAGTCTGGGGAAGTTTGCCCATCGTGACCATATCCGGGCCGCTCTTGACCAGTTTCTCGACTTCGAGCCGGACCTTACGCAGATCGACGTCGAGGTTCTTGAGCACGTTTGCTCCGACGCCCGAGCCTTCCTTGACGAGCCCGAGCAGGATGTGCTCCGTGCCGATGTACTCGTGGTTGAAGCGCTGCGCCTCCTGGTTGGCGAGCGCCATCACCTTGCGAGCACGATCCGTGAAACGTTCAAACATTCTGCACTCCTGACCGCAGAAACCCGGTTTGGGTCTTTCACTACGATGTTGCTGCTGACCACTGGAATCTGGCCGCGGGTCTCTCGCCCCGCCAGCGCGGCCGAAGCCGTGCACGTCGCGGGAACGGGGCATCCTCCGACGCGCCGGAGCCCCGGCGAAACCTGAAAAGACCGCTCACGGCGTTCCAGACCGGCGGTAAACGGAGCGAACTGCCACACGGATGAAACCCACGACTCGTCCGGTAAAACCCCGGCTCCCAGCACGCGGCCTGGCGCGACCGATTCTAGCATCCACGCAAGACCCCTTCAACAGACTGGATCCGCCTGACGGGTCCCGGAACGCGTCTGCCATCCTATCCCATATCGGCTCCGGGCCGGGCCGGGTTGTCGAATCCGGAAGGCGGGCCGGCGGAATGGCCCTTCCGTAGGCCGATCAGGCACGGCACCGGCTCAGGACGCCTCCACTTGTTCCAGGCCTTGACGGATTTCGCTCTCGAAGCGCCGCATGCGGTCGAGCCGGGCCGCCTGGCGCCAGGCGCGACGCGCTTTTCGATGCTGACCTGCGGCCGCCAGAAGCCGTGCCCACAGGATCCGGGTGGCTACGTCCGAACCGTCGACGGCCAGCGCTGCGCGGAGCGCCGTGCATGCCGTCTGCGAGTCTCCCAGGGCCAGTGATTTCTCGGCGGTGCTGCGGAGTTGAGCAAGCTCGACAGCCAGACCGGGGTTACCCAGGAAACGGATCCGCATCACAAGCAGCACCTGCGCCCCCGCCCACAGCAGTCCCGCTATGATCAGGGAAGGGGTGGTGACTGCCGATGGCAAGACGGCGGGAGCCAGAAGCGCACCCAGTGCCGCCAGCTCAGCCGAGGTTCCGAACAGGAGGGCCAGGGCCAGACCAAACCAGTGACGACCGAGCAGGATGAGCCCGGTGCCGGGGACGCCGATGTTCAGCACGACTGCCGCCAGGATTCGTTTCATCCTCGACCATTATAAGCGATGGTTCTTGACTTGCCGGCAGGGCGACACATAATGCGCGCTGCCGGAGCACAGGAGTCCTCTATGTGGAGTCGCTGGTGGGCCATCGCATCGATCATCGGTGGGGGTCTGGTCGTGACCGGCTGCGCGACCTCCGAATCCGGCGAAGCAGTCCCCGTACGTGCGCCCTCTGAATTTGCCAGTCGGCGATTGCCTGACGTGACGCTCGAACAGGCCCAGACCGCCGCCGATCGGGTGTTCCGCAATCACTTCCGGGTCGATGGGGAGGTCTCCAGGCCTGGCCGTCTGATCTCGCGTCCGGTTGAGCTGGAGGGTCGGTCCGACACGGGCACGCTCGGGGACCGGGTTCGGCTGACGCCAGCCCGACAGCGGCAGATCGGAGAACTGCGCGTCGAGCCGCAGAGCGGGGCAGTGGTCGTTCAGGTCTCTGTCCTCACCCAGCGCCTCGAAACCACGGAGCGAGCCTCGTTCTCACGTGAGCGGGGCGATGATCGGCCGAACCGCACGCCGATCAATCGGGCCGGACCTGCGTCCGTCGACCGCCGGGAGGAATGGCGAACCATCGGGCGGGCTCGACCGAAGGAACAGGCCATTTTGGATGAGGTTCAGGCGGCGCTGGTGACGGAGACGCGCCCCGGCGTGTGAAGGCGCCCCCTTGCGAGCCATCGGAGCAGTTCACCTTGGATGAAGCCTCGCTGATCATTGCCCGCGCGGACGGCGTGGGGTTTCTGACGTTCCTGCTGCTCGGCGGAGTTGCGGGCTGGCTCGCGGGCCAGATCACGCGACGACGCGGATTCGGCCTGCTGCGCAATTTGCTCATCGGCATTCTGGGGTCGGTGCTGGGCGGCATCCTGTTCGACGTCATCGGATTGCAGGCTTATGGTTTCCTGGGCCAGTTGGTCATGGCGACCGTGGGAGCGGTGGCCCTCCTTTACCTCCTCCATTATCTCGTCCGGACCCGCTGATCCCGTCCCGCGACCTCCGCAGGGCAGTCTGCTTCGGGCCCGACAGATGCCAGTCCGGTGGGTTCAAGCTTGCGATCCGGCCTGTCCATAAGGCAGACTCTCCCGGCCGGCGCCGGCCCATGAGTGTGTTGCAACTCCTCACGACTTCTGCTATTAACTGCCTGCCAGCACGTGCGATTGGTCCGACCGGGTGACTTTGTGAGAAAAGGCACGACCGGGCTGGGGATGCCCGGAGGCTTGGCGTATAATATCGGGTTCCCCGCGACGGCGGAATGAGGTGCGCCGCGGGTACGATCGCCGCCGACCGGCTTGACCTCCGACTCCTTCCCGAGGCCGGAGGCGGCACAGCACCCAGGGAGTTCGGGCGTCTGATGCGCGACTACTTCCGCAATATCTACCTGACTGTCAAGACCGTCCTCATTGGCATGCGAATCACCCTCAAGTACTGCTTTGCCAAGACGGTGACGGTGCAGTATCCCGACATGGCCCCCGTCCTGCAGCCGCGGTTCCGGGGCTTCCATTATTTCGAGATCGAGAAGTGCATCGCCTGCGATCTGTGCGCCAAGGCCTGCCCGGTGGACTGCATCTACATCGAAAAGACCGGCCCGCGCAAGATCGATCAGGAAACCGGCGTCGCCCTGGGCGGGGCGATGCTGCGGTACGCGATCGACTACTCCAAGTGCATGTTCTGTGCCCTGTGCACCGATCCGTGCCCGACCGAGTGCATCCACATGGGCAATATCCACGATCTTTCCGGGTACGACCGCGAAAGCATGATCGTGGAGTTCACTGAGCTGGCCAAACAGGGCCTGCAGACGCCGATGCCGCTGTGGCTGCAGAAACAGAAGCTGCCGGACTGGGCGGAGGCGAGGCGCCGCGAGTGGCTCGAACGGGCTCAGCCGGTGCGCGAGGAGATGGTCAAGGCACTGACCGAGCAGAAGCCGCCCAAGAAGGAAGACAAGAAGGCGGAGCCGGCGGCGACGGCGTCATGAATCTCGGATCCCAATCGTGAGAATGGCACTTATGCTGGCTGAAGGTGGTATCGAGCTGGTCCAGGGCATGACGATTTTCGTCATCGCCGGGACGCTGATGGCGGCCGGGGCGCTGCTGGCCGGGCGGCTGGTGCGGCCGAGCCTGCCCCATCCCGAGAAGTCGGTCGCGTACGAATGCGGTGAGCCGGCGATCGGTACGAGCTGGGTCCAGTTCGATCTGCGCTTCTACGTGGTCGCGCTGGTGTTCCTGGTATTCGACGTTGAGATCGCCCTCTTCTACCCGTGGGCGGTGGTGTACGGCACGCCCGATCGGAGCGTCAAGATCGCGGCGCTCTACGACATGCTGTTCTTCTTCGGCGTGATCGTGGTGGGCTTCCTGTACCTGTGGCGGTTCGGCTACCTGGACTGGGTCCGGGCGAGCACCGGCCAGCGGGCGGAGCAGCATGTGACGCCGCCGCCGGCGGCGCCGCGGGAGGCGGTTCGAGTCTGACGCCTCCACATGTCGCTGCTGCGGAGATGCGGAGCGGCAGCGCTTATCGCGAAGTGGGAGGTTCAGCGCGTGCGTGAGACCGGGCGGGCTGAAGCCACGCGGCTCTTTGGGGCGGCTCTTTGGGGTTGTTATGAGCTGGATCGAGAACAAATTTGAGGAGGGGCTGATCGTCACCTCGCTCGACTGGGCGCTGAACTGGGCGAAGGCCAACAGCATCTGGCCGATGACGTTCGGCATCGCCTGCTGCGCGATCGAGATGATGGCGGCGGGGGCCTCGCGATTCGACATGGACCGGTTCGGGGCGGGCGCGTTCCGGGCGACGCCGCGTCAGGCGGATCTGATGATTGTCGCCGGCACGGTGACCTACAAGATGGCCTCCCGTGTCAAGCGGCTCTATCACCAGATGCCCGATCCCAAGTACGTGATGGCCATGGGCGCGTGCACGATCGGCGGCGGACCCTACTTCAAGCACGGCTATCACGTGGTCAAGGGCGTGGACCTGGTGGTGCCGGTGGACATCTACGTCCCCGGCTGCCCGCCGCGTCCCGAGGCGCTGATCGAAGGGCTCATGCGGCTGCAGGACAAGATCCGTCAGCAGACCATTGCCAAGCCGCCGGAGATCAAGGCCAAGGAGAAACTGCTCGCGGCGGCGTCCACCAACTGAGAGGAAGAATCCCGGCACGATCATGTCACCAGAACAGATCGCGACATTGCTCAAGACGACCTTCGGCGACGCCGTCCAGGCGGTTGCGCTCGATACACCGCATCCGGCGGTCACGGTCGATGCGGCCCGGTGGGGCGAGATCGCCCCGTTCCTCCGCGACGATTCGCGGCTGCGGCTGAACATGCTGCGGTGCCTGAGCGGCATCGACCGGCTGGCCGACGACCAGATCGAGCTCGTGTACGACTTGATCTCGATGCAGCCCGGGGGCCGCGGGGATTACTGGAAGGCCGACAACGAGTTTGCGGTCAAGGTGCGCGTGCCGCGCGACGGGGGTCATGTGGTCAGCGTGGCCGGTGTCTGGCCGGCGGCCGAGTGGCACGAGCGCGAGGTCTACGACATGTTCGGCGTGACGTTCGACGGCCACCCTGACCCGCGGCGGATTCTCTGTCCGGACGACTGGGGGGGCTATCCGCTGCGGAAGGACTATGAGTTCCCCCTAGAGTACCACGGAATACCGGGAACGACCGAGTTCGGGCACAAGAGCCCGAAGCATTGAGGGTGGGCGAGATGTCCTTCTGGACCAGGATACGCGACATACCGGAGACCTGGCCAGAGATGGAACGCGCGGCGCAGCAGCGGTATTGGGATGGATTGACCTTGGCTGTCGAGAGCGCTGAGTCTGGGACGGCTGCCATCTACCTGTGGGGGTATGTGGCAGAGACGCTCCTGAAGAGTGCCGGCTTGCGGCTGGCGCTGGGTGTCACACCGGAGCAGGCGGAGCGCATGGGGATTGATTGAGGCATCGAGGGGCCATGGCAGAAACACTGATCCAATCCGCTGAAGACGTGCTGATGGATTATGACCGCGACC
>CAZQEN010000427.1:0-5899 GCA_964591605.1 uncultured Planctomycetales bacterium | reverse complement strand
GGCGGGGCTCGCCGTGCTCGTCGCGGCGAAGGACGGTGCGGACCGGCGGGGGCACACGCTGCGCCTCGTCCCGGGCTCACGCATCGTCACCCGTGCCCTGGAGGCCACCGGGCTCCTCGCGCTGTTCGAGGTCGCGGACGGGGGCACGCTTTACCTCGATGAGATCGGGCACATGCGGCCCGGCCTGCAGGCCAAGCTGCTGGGGGCCCTGGAAAACCGCACCATCCGCCCGGTGGGAAGCACTTCGGAGCGGCAGATCAACGTCCACGTGATCGCGGCCAGCAACCGCGATCTGGAGGAAGCCATCCGCCAGGAGGAGTTCCGCGAAGACCTGTATCACCGGCTCCGCGTGCTGACCGTGAACCTGCCGGCGCTGCGGGAACGGGGCAACGACATCCGGCTCCTGGCCGATCATTTTCTGGAGGTCTACAGCACGCGGTTTGGCGTGCCGCGAAAACGTCTGACGGCCGAGGCCTACACGCTGATGGCGTCCTATGGCTGGCCCGGCAACGTGCGGCAGCTTTCGCACACCATCGAGAGCGCCCTGCTGATCAGCGAAGGTTCGGCGATCGGCACGGAGCATCTGGGTATCCAGATCATCCGACCGGCCCCCCTGCGTGTCGAGGTGCCCGGCGTGGAGCAGGTGGAACTGGATTTTGACAGCGAAACCTGCCCCAAACTCGAGGATGTGGAGCACCAGATCATTGAGTCTGCGGTTCGACATTGTCACAATAACCTGAGTCGGGCCGCCCGCGTTCTGGGGATCTCGCGGGACGCCATACGTTACCGGTTGGAGCGGTATGGGAAGGGCAACGCAACCGAGGCAGGCTGAGAGACGCCTGCGCAGATCCGGCGCCCCGCCCGCAGGCGAATGGGCGTTTCCGCCGCGTGCGAGCAGGTTCGCAGATCGCGAGCAGGTTCGCGGCGATCCGGCCGCGGGAGGCCGATCCCGCGGCTCCGCGCGTGGCACGAACTTTGCTGCGCCGGCATGAAATGGACGATCGCTGGATGAGCCAGTTACCCTTATACTCGGGTCGGTTTTCGGCATCCTGCCCAGGGCAGCGGCGCGGACTGAGTCTGGTCGAGCTGCTCGTGGTGATTGCGGTGCTCACCCTGCTGGTGGCCATTCTGCTGCCTTCGCTGCAGAAGGCGAGGGAGGATGCCCGCCGGACGGTGTGCCTGGCCAACATGAAACACATCGGCGCCGCGCTGTTCAGTTATGCCGCCGTCCACCGGGAGGATGGGCCGTCGATTGCCCCGCCGATGGGAAAGACCTCTCCACGCAGCCTGCTGAGCACGCCGGGCCGGATGGTGAACCTCGGGCTGCTCTGGCCCCGGATGATCGCCGACCCGAAGGAGTTCTACTGCCCAAGTCAGGACCAGTTCGTCTACGGGGGCAGGCCCGAGGAGTTCATGCAGGGGCTCGTTTCCGGCAGCTACGCGTATGCCGTCCACATCCCGGCCGAGGACAGCCCGCGGCTGAGCGCCATCCGGCACCTGGCCATGGCTTCCGACGACTTCGTCTCCGGACCGGATCACCAGGGGATCGGCCGTTTCTCTCACCGTGTCGGGTACAATGTGCTGTATACCGACGGGAGTGTGTCGTGGTATCCGGACGTCGACGGCAGCATCTGGAAACGGGCCGTCTACTGGGATGACGAAACGGACAATGTCACGTACGCGAGCTTCTATCGCAAGCCGGGCGGCTCGGCCTACGGTTCGTACGGCTCCAAGTACGACATCTTCCGCGTGTGGCATTCCTTCTGCTACCACCGCCCCGATCCGTTCTGACGTCGGAATTCGGCGAGCCGAATCGAGCCGGGGCGCGTCCGTATGACCCTTCGCTGGCGACTGAACCTCTCCGTGATCGCCTTGATGGCCGTGTTTCTGGGGGCGGCCGCGCTGACGGTCCGCGCGGTGCGGCAGAATGCGGAGCAGACCCGGCTGTATCTGCGGATGCGCGAGCTGTCGCAGTTCACCGCGGATGTACGCACCCACCTGTTCCAGCAGCTCGCCAGCGGGCCCGGCTCACCGCTGGCCGGCACAATCCCGGAGCGCTGGCCCACCTCGGCGCTCGATGACATCGACATCCAGATCCGCCAGAGCACCGACCCCTCCGAAAAGCGGCTCTGGGAGAGGATCCGCAGCGGGCTGGTCGCACTCGCCCAGGCGGACCGCGAGCCGGCCCGGGTGGCCGAGCTCGTCCGGACTGCTGAGCAGGATCTGCGGGAGCTGCGGGACTTCTACGATCTGTCCCAGTATCGCTCGATGGTGGAGACGGCCCACGGCAGCCTGCTGGCCCAGGCCGCGATCGGGCTGGCGTGCATGCTCACGGTGCTGTTGTTTCTGATCTACCTGCTGATCGTGCGACACTGGCTCATCCAGCCCATCCAGGTCCTCAAGGATTCCGCAGAGACCATCGGCAAGGGGCGTCTGGATCATCGCGTGCCGCTGCAGGGCTCGGACGAGCTCTCGCAGCTCGCCCGCAGCATCGACGCGATGGCGGAGGGGCTGGCCCGGTACCAGACCGACCTCGTGCGCACGCGCGAGCTCACGGCCCTGGGGGAGTTGTCGGCGAACGTGGCGCACGGGCTGCGCAATCCGCTCGCGGCGATTCGCTCGACGGCCCAACTGGGAGAACGGCGGGCCCAGACGCAGGAGCAGCGGCAGGCGTTTCGCGACCTGTCGGCACAGGCGGACCGGATGGACCAGCGCATCACCACGCTGTTTCAGTTCAGCCGGCCGATCGAGCTGCAGCGCCGCCCGTCGCGGTTCGCAGATATCCTCACCAGTGCGCAGGCGCAGGCGCTGCCTCTGCTGAAGGCCCGCGACGTGTGCGTCCAGGTGGAGGACGCCACGCGCGACACGCTTTTTGAGGTGGACAGCGAGCAGCTTGCCCAGGCGGTGGCGGAGCTGCTGACCAATGCCGCCCACCACAGCCCCGCCGGCTCCGCGATCCGGGTGCGCGGCGAGTCCCGGTCCGGCGCTGATGGAAGCTGCGACCTGCAGATTACTGTAGAAGATCACGGAACTGGAATGTCGGAGGCCACGCTGCACAAGGCCTTTGACCTGTTTTTCACCAGCCGTCCGGACGGGACGGGCGTGGGGCTCACCCTCGTGCACCGCATCATCGAGCGGCACGGAGGAGATGTTCACGTCGAATCACGGCGGGGAGAGGGCACGCGCCTGACCCTGCGTATCCCTGATGGGAAAGCCGGCGGAGGAGAAAAAGGGTTGCCCGCCCCCGGCGCGAACGGACGCGAGCCGGGCAAAGGGCGAACGCCGTGAGATCGGGCCCGCAGTCCGGGCAGACCGGCCTATCGGAGGGCCTGGAAGCCGGCGGCCTGGCGCAGGCGATTGGCCTGTTCCCAGACTTTGGGGTCGTGCTTGAAAAAGCGGATGAGGTGGCCCGTCGAGATGTTCAGGGTTTCGGCGGCCCGGGCAGTGCTCGCGCCGCAGCCGGCGAAAACGTCGAGAACGTGCTGGACGATGAGCCAGTAGTCCGGGTGCTTCGCGCTGACCCGCAGCGAAGGGTCTCGCGCGAGGGCAGCGGTGTAGAACTCTTCAGTGGTTTCTGACCGGAACGGGTTTCGCTGGGTGAGGGCGATCATCTGCCGCAGGCGCCGGACGGCGCGGGCGCGGTTCTCGTGCTGCGAACGGCTCTCGGAAGCGGTGACCATGAGGCCGGTCGGACGGTGCCGCAGGCGCACGGCGGATGAAGTCTTGTTGCGTTTCTGCCCGCCCGGACCGCTGGCGCGGTAGGTATCGACCTCACAGTCCGCGAGCAGCTCAGCATCACTCTGGCGGAGCCAGGTGCGGGCCTGATCGCTGGGTTGCGGGTTCGGCATACGCTCGTGATTCCTCGGCCGCCGGGCGCTATGGGCGGAACTCGATCAGGACGGGCGATCCACCCGCGTCACGGTCCAGATGCGCCCGCGAATGAGCATGCCGGCCGGCGACTGCGTCTCTGCGGGCTCGACCCGCCCGCACAGACCGGCCACCCGCAGGGCGTCCGCAAAGCCGTCGGCGGCCGAACGGTTGGGGTCGCTCAGCAGCGCCACACCGCCGGGGCGAATCGCGGACGCGAGCCAGCCGGCGACGGGCCGGGCATTTCGTCGTTCATACAGCAGATCGGAACCGAAAACCCGATCGTACATGGGCCGCTCCAGGGGCGTGCGGTAATCGAGGAGCTGCGCGCCGGCGAGGGCGACGCCGCTGCGCTGCGCGTTGAGCCGGGCGAACTGGATCGCGCGCTCGTCATAGTCCGTCGCAGTGATGGACCAGCCCATCATGCCCGCCGCGATGGAGGCCAGGCCGATGCCGCACCCGACCTCGACGGCGGGCCGGCCGTCACCCCGCGGGCCGCGGAGCACTGCCTCGGCCAGCAGAACCGCGGCCGGCCAGGGCTGCGCCCAGTACGGCATGTATTCATCGCGGCGAAAGCGGCGGTGCGTTTCGGGCGCGTCGAGCAGCGCGTCCATATCGGCCGGCCATGTCAAATCGAACGTGCGGCCCAGAATCGTCCAGACCTCGCGCCGAACCAGCAGACCACAGTATTCCTCGGCCGGCGTCAGATTCATAACTCGACGGACACTCCTCGTGCGATGCTCCAGACGAGCATTGCATTGAACCGGACACCCGTTTCTGGGTACAATCCCTCCACTGACGGCGCGGTCGGTTCAACTTTGCCTTCATCGTAGCGGCCGGAACCCTTTGCGCCGATCGGATTCGGATCGGGCATGGTCAAGCAACACAACCAGGTCATGGTGAGCCTGCTGGTGATCGCCGACGCCTGCGCGGTGGCCGTCGCCTGGGTGCTCAGCTACTGGATCCGCTTCCGCTGGCTGCCCGTGGACGCGGAGAAAGGCATCCCGAGTTTCTGGTCCAACTACTTCACCATGATGCCGCTGGTGGCGCTGTCGCACCTGGTGATCTTCACGTTCATCGGGCTGTATCGTCCGCGGCGCGACCGGCCGATCCTCAACGAGACACGGGACATCGTCAAGGCATTCATCGTCGCGGTGGTTGCGGTAATTGTGATCGACTACGCAATGCCGCAGACGAACAAGATCTCCCGCCACTTCATCGCGACGTACGCCGTCATGGGAACAACGTGTTTCGCCCTGTTCCGCGGAACGGTCCGGGCGCTGCTGCATGCGCTGCGGCGGCGCGGGTGGAACAGCCGGACCGCGGTGATCGTGGGGACGGGGCGGTCGGCTCAGCGCCTGCTGCACGCCCTGCGGTATCACTCGTGGATCGGGATGAGAGTGATTTACTTCGTGGACGACCACAAGACGCCGCAGCGGCAGGTGCGCGGCATTCCCGTGAAGGGGCCGCTGAGCCGCTTCTACGAGATCTTCGAGGAGCAGCCGGCGGACTGCGTCTTTGTCGCGCTGCCGGGCGTGCAGGCGGTCCAGACGCAGGCCGTGCTGGCGTCGCTCGAAAACTGCATGGCCGACGTGCGGCTGGTGCCGGAAGTCGATCCGTCGTTCGCCATCCGCCCGGATGTCGGGGAGCTGGACGGCGTGCCGATTCTCTCGCTGCGACAGACGCCGCTGGTGGGCTGGAACGCCTTGACCAAGCGGCTCTTCGACCTGTTTGTGGCGTCGGTGTGCCTCGTGATCGCCCTGCCGGTGATGGGCGTGATCGCGGTCCTGATCAAACTCAAGAGTCCCGGGCCGGTCTTCTACCGCCAGCGGCGCATGGGGCTGGACGGGCAGGAGTTCACCCTGATCAAGTTCCGCACGATGGTGCCCAACGCCGAACAGGAGACCGGGCCAGTCTGGGCGGCTCGGAGCGATGCACGGCGCACGCGGCTGGGAGCCTTCCTGAGGCGCACGAGCCTCGACGAGCTGCCGCAGCTGTTCAACGTGCTCGCGGGGCAGATGTCGCTCGTCGG
>CAZQEN010000426.1:0-5961 GCA_964591605.1 uncultured Planctomycetales bacterium | reverse complement strand
TTGGTGTGCTCGACGCCCAGGAGGTAGAGCAGCGTGGCGTGGAAGTCGTGGACGTGGACGATGTTTTCGGCGGCGTTGTAGCCGAGTTCGTCGGTGGCGCCGTAGCTGATGCCGGGTTTGATGCCGCCGCCGGCCATCCAGATCGAAAAACCCTTGATGTGGTGGTCGCGGCCGTCGCCCTGGGCCATGGGCGTGCGGCCGAACTCGCCGCCCCAGATCACGAGCGTGTCCTTGAGCATGTCGCGCTGCCGCAGGTCCTTGATGAGGGCGGCCGCGGCCTGGTCCACCTCGCGGCAGGTGACCTCGATGTTGTGCTTGACCGCGCCGTGGTGGTCCCAGTCGCGGTGATAGCACTGGATGAAGCGCACGCCGCGCTCGGCCATGCGCCGGGCGAGCAGGCAGTTGGAGGCGAACGAGCCGTCGCCGCCGGCCGTGCCGTACATGTCGAGGATGTGCTTGGGTTCCTTCGAGAAGTCCACCAGCTCGGGCACGCTGGTCTGCATTTTGAAGGCCATCTCGTACTGGGCGAGGCGCGTGGCGATTTCGGGGTCTTCGACCGTCTCATCTTCGAGCTTATTGAGGGCGGCGACCGCGTTGATGATGTCGTGCTGGCGCTGCGGCGTGACGCCGGGCGGGCTGTTCACGTAGAGCACCGCGTCGCCCTTGGACTGGAAGCGGACGCCCTGGTACTTGCTGGGCAGAAACCCGCTGTGCCACTGTCGCGACGAGATCGGCTGCATCTGGCCGCCCTTGCCGGTCGAAACGAGCACGACGAAGCCGGGCAGGTTCTCGCTCTCGCTGCCCAGGCCGTAGAGCACCCACGAACCCATCGACGGCCGGCCGGAGATCGTCGTGCCCGTATTCATGAACGTGTGGGCCGGGTCGTGGTTGATGGCCTCGGTCTTCATCGAGCGGATGATGCACAGCTCGTCGGCCACCTCGCCCAGGTACGGAAACACCTCGCCCATCTGCTGGCCGCTCTGGCCGTAGGTGCGGAACTTGATCTGCGGGGCGTAGCAGCGGAGTTTGCTGTTCTGAAGCTGAGCGATCGGCTGGCCCTTCGTGAACGATTCGGGCATATCCTGGCCGTGGAGTTCCGCAAGCTTGGGTTTGTAGTCGAGCGTCTCGAGGTGCGAGGGGCCGCCGGCCATGTACAGGTGGATGACGCGCTTGGCCTTCGGTGCGTAGTGCAGCGGGTTGATGACGCCTTTGCTGGCCAGGAGCGGATTGCCCACGGCACCCGTCGCGCCCGCGCCCGCACCGGTCTGCCCGGCCAACGGCCGCTCATTAAGCAGCGATGCCAGCGCCATCGTGCCGATGCCGGTGGTGGCCTTGCCGAGGAATGTACGCCTCGTCAACCTCAGACCGAGGTTTTCGAATTCCATAAGATCCTCGATTCCCAACAAAGAGCCGCGGGCTTTTAGCCCGCGCGGTCCTCCTGCCTGGATGAACCCTTCACCGCCGTTTCAGGAGCCGCGAAACAGCCGCAAAGAGCCGCGTGGCTTTAGCCCGCGCGGTTGTCCCGTGGAGGCGAACCGTCCAGTGCCAGTCGAGAGCCGCGCGGGCTGAAAGCCCGCGGCTCTTTAGTTCCTCGTGATCACCTCGTGCAGGTTCAACACCGTCCTGGTGACCGACGTCCATGCCGCCAGTTCCGCAACATTCGCACCGCCGGGGATCGGCGCGTAACCCACTTTGAGCAGCGCCTCGGCCGCGGCCCTGTCCTGTTCGTATTCCTTCATGTGCTTGCCGCAGAGTTCGGCCAGGATCTTGACCTCCTGCGGTCGCGGCTCGCGCTGGAGCGCCCGGCCGAAGATGTACGCGAGGCGCTGCGCGAAATCCTGCCCCGGTGTCTCCGCCAGCATCTTCGCGGCCAGCACGCGGGCCGCCTCCACGTACGTTGGATCGTTCAAAAGAACCAGCGCCTGCAGCGGCGTATTCGACCGCGGCCGCTCGGCCATGCACTCCTCGCGGCTCGAGGCGTCGAACGCGATCAGCGACGGGTGTGGAAGCGTCCGCTGCCGCCACGTGTACAGCCCGCGGCGATACTGATCCTCGTCCTTCGATGGATACCAGTCGCGCAGCGGGAAGTTCAGGAACGACCAGAACCCCGCCGGCTGATACGGAAACACGCTCGGTCCGCCGATCTTCTCCGAGAGCAGCCCGCTGGCCTGCAGCGCGGCGTCGCGGATGAACTCGGCGTCGAGCCGAAATCGGTTCTGCCGCGCGAGCAACTGATTCGCCGGGTCGCGCTGAAGCTGGTCGGGCGACGGTTTCGAGCTCTGCTGATATGTCCGCGACATGACGATCAGCCGCACGATGCGATTGACGTCCCACCCGCTCTCAACGAATTCGACCGCCAGCCAGTCGGGCAGCTCGGGATGAGTGGGCCAGGCCCCCTGCGAGCCGAAGTCCTCGAGCGTCCTGACGATCCCCTGGCCGAACAGGAGATACCAGAGCCGGTTGACCATCACCCGCGCCACCAGCGGATTCTCCGGCGAAGTCATCCACCGCGCCAGATCCAGCCGGCTGTAGCGGCCGCCCCCCGTGGCGGCCGTGTCTGCCGGGCTTGCCCCGGCATCTGACGCCGCGGCCACAGGAATCGCCGCTGGCTGAGCGGGCGCAACGCCCGCGCCTTGATCTGCGAGGGCAACGCGCGCGGTTCTACTGCTGATCGGCAGCAGAAAACCCGGCACGTCCGGCTGCACCACCTCGCCCGAATCATCCATCCAGTTTCCCCGCGGCAGCACGCGGATCTCGCGCGGCTTGACCGATTGCGACACCAGCATCGTGACCACGCCCCGCTCGACCTCGTCGCGCCGCGCCTTGAGCTGCGCAATGCGGTCGCGCGTCGGTTTGAGCAGGGGGGTGATCGAGCGGAAATGGCTGCGCAGCGCCGTCTTCTGCTCGGCCGTGCGCTTGCCCGCTTCGACGGCCAGGATCTGGCGGATCTCCTTGGGCAGATCGCCGGGGCCGTTGGCCCGGGCCGGATTCGGGTCGGACGTGACCGACAGCCGGAAGTGGCCGATCAGGTGATCGCCACCGAACGACTGGTCCATCGTCGCCACGATGACCGTGCCGCCCTCGAAGCCGAACGGTTCGGCCGCCTCGAACACGGCGGTATGCGGCTTGGACACCTCCGGCAGAATGGCCCAACCCGTTTCCCGCTTCCCGTCGATCGCCGCCGCCACCGGGAAGTCCTTCTGGCTGAAGTCCGCGGACGCATTCTGCAGTCTGACGCGCCGGTTTCGTCCCGGCTCGAACGCCGGGGCGATGTGCAGCTCGAATTCGCTGAGCACGAAGTTGCCGTTCGCCGCCCGGCCCGGCCCCCGCTGCGGCAGGGCGGTGCTGGTCAGGGCTTCAAGCCGGATGCCCGTCACATACTTCTGGTCGGTGTGAAATCCCAGGACATACCTGTCTTTGTCGATCGGATCGCCGTTGACAATCAGCGTGTCGTGCGGCTGCAGGACCACGGCCCCACCGGCACTGGATGAGCGGAAGAGCGGCGTGAGCGGACGCCACGTGATGCCTGGTGCGGCGCTGATCTCCCGCTCCCACGCGGCGTACGCCGCCTCGAGCTCCGGCGTGTCAGCGCTGTACCGCCTTTCGAGCGGGCCAAGCTGCCGCTCGATCCGCTGGAGCTCGGCCGTCTGAGCCCCCGTCGGCAACCGCAGGTTCGGCGGCTGCACGCCCACCGCCACCTCCGAGACGTCCGCGAAAAACGCCCCGAAGCGGTAGAAGTCTCGGGTGGTGATCGGATCGTACTTATGGTCGTGGCACTCGGCGCAGCCCATTGTCGCCGCCAGCCACACGCTCGACGTGTTGCGCACGCGGTCGGCGAAGTATTTCGCCAGGTACTCCTTGGGCTGCGCGCCGCCCTCCTCGGTATGCAGGTTGAGGCGGTTGTAGCCCGAGGCGATCTTCTGCTCGTCCCTGGCGTCAGGCAGCAGGTCGCCCGCGAGCTGCTCGGTCGTGAACACGTCGAACGGCTTGTTGTCATTGAACGCCGCGATCACGTAGTCGCGGTACGGCCAGACGTTGATCGGATTGTCGCTGTGATAGCCCTTGCTGTCGCCGTAGCGGACCAGATCCAGCCAGTAGTTGGCCATGCGCTCGCCGTAGTGCGGCGAGGCCAGCAGCCGCTCCACCTGCTTCGCGTAGGCGTCCGGCGATGGGTCCTGCTCGAACGCCCGCACCTGCTCGGGCGTGGGCGGCAGCCCGGTCAGATCCAGCGAGAGCCGCCGCAGGAGCGTCCGCCGGTCGGCCGGACCCGACGGCGAGAGACCCTCCTCCTCCAGCCGGGCGCAGATGAACCGGTCGATGTCGTTGACCGGCCAGGACGCATCCTTCACCGCGGGCACCGCCGGGCGCTTCGGAGCCACATACGACCAGTGAGCATCGAAGTTCGCCCCCTCCTCGATCCACCGCCGGAGCAGCTCCTTCTGCCCGGCCGTGAGCTTCTTGCCCGTCTGCAGCGGGGGCATCACGTCCATCTCGTCGTCGGCGTTGATCCGCTCGATGAGCGTGCCGTCGGCCGGCCGGCCGGGCACGATCGCATGCCGCCCGCCGCGCAGCTCGGCCAGCGCCCCCTCCCGCGTATCCAGCCGCAGCCGCGCCTTGCGCTTGGCCTCGTCCGGCCCGTGACACGCGTAGCAGTTCTCCGACAGAATCGGCTTGATGTCGCGGCTGTATTCGACGTGGTTGCCGCCCGCAGCGCGCAGGGATGCGGGCAGGCATAAAACTCCAAGACTGATCAGCACGCAGATGCGTGTCATCAGAGGCTCCCGTCCAGACGCGATAGTGCGGCCCGCTCTCACACGTGGCAGATCGTTGGTTCTCTCATGTTATCGGAAAGCGTGTGCCCGCGGCAAGAACGAGAAGACCGTGGTGCATGCATTCGTGCTATAATACGGCCAGGAGGCATCCGTCCATGAGTATTGCCCTTTCGCCGGAGATCGAGAGGCTTATTGACGAGCGCGTTCGTTCCGGCAGGTACCGCAGTCCGGAGGAGCTCGTCACCGCAGCGGTGTCCATTCTCGATCAGTATCAACGGCTCACGGACCTCAGCGCCGAGGACCTCGACCTGCTCTATCCGGGTTTCCGCGAGAAGATCGCACAGGGATTAGCCGAGGCCGACGCCGGCCGGCTGACGGACGGCGAGGAGTTTTTCACCGAACTTGAGCGGGAAGAGCAGGAACTCCCGGATAGAACCCGCAGGACCGCCTGAACGATCCATCCATGCCGCGTTACAGGCTCACCGACGCTGCGAAAACCGATATCCGGGAGATCCTCGGTTATCTCCGGTAGCGCAGTCCCCGGGCCGCCATCACCGTGCGAGAGGAACTGCGTGCGGCCATGAGGAAGCTCGCCGAGTTCCCCCGCATCGGGCATCTCCGCCAAGACCTGGCCGATCAGAGCCTCCGCTTCTGCCGGGTCTGCTCTTATCTCATCGTGTACCGCGCAGAGGCAACACCTCTGCAGATCGTCCGCGTGCTGCACGGAGCCCGCGACATAGAAACCACACTGCGCCAAGGCGAATAAGGTGGCTGCGGCGGTCAGAGCGCCGTGATCGCCCCATATGTCTCCGGCCGCCGGTCGCGGAAAAACTGCCAGACGTTGCGGACCTCGCGGATCTGGTCGAGGTCCAGGTCGGCGATAACCACGTCGTCTTCGGAGCGCTTGCCCTCCGCCAGGAGTTGCCCGCGCGGGCTGGCCCAGTAACTCTGGCCGTAGAACTCGCCGAACCGCCAGGGTTCCTCAAAGCCGGGCCGGTTGATCGCCCCGATGAAGTACTGGTTGGCGACGGCGTGCGCCGGCTGCTCCAGCTTCCAGAGGTATTCGCTCAGGCCGGCCACCGTCGCCGATGGGTTGAAGACGATCTCCGCCCCGCCCAGCCCCAGGCAGCGGGCGCCCTCGGGGAAGTGGCGGTCGTAGCAGATGTAAACGCCGATCTTGCCCACGCGC
>CAZQEN010000425.1:0-5962 GCA_964591605.1 uncultured Planctomycetales bacterium | reverse complement strand
ACTGCCACTCTTGCTCGCGTCGAAGCCGTAAGTCCTGAATTGAACGGCAGTCGAGCGTTTTTCGAGTCCCGACACCCGGCGCGAGCAAAAGTGTCAGACCAGGCCCCCAACCCCCGAAAACCGCACCGACTGACACGAACAAGATCCGCCTCTTTTTCCGCCGCAAGCCATTGCCCCGGACGGCCTTTCGCGTTTTTTCGGGTTCTTTCGGCTTCTGCCACTCTTGCTCGCGCCGTCCAGGCGAACCCCGCCGTCCCCTTGGCGACGACGGCTCATCCATGTTAAAAGGGGCAGCGCCGCGGGCCTCGCCTGAGGCAGGCGAGCGCCCGTGGCGGGACAGGGACCTCATGGTGGCCCGTATGGCATGTCTGATGGGGACGGCCGCTCTCGTCGGCGGCTTGGGGACCGGCTGCAGTCGACCGGCCGAGCCCGATGCCCCCACGGTTGCCCGCGTCGAGGCTGAAACCCCGGATTCTTACAGCAGCCTCTATGAATCCGCCGCCGATACGCTCCGCGAGAACTTCTTCCGCCTCGACCGCCAGGACCGTCGTGAAGGCGTCCTCACCACCCATCCCGAGACCAGCGCGAGCTGGTTCGAGCTCTGGCGTCCGCAGCCCGAGCTCGGCTACTACTGGCTCGAAGCCAACATGAGCACCATTCAGCGGCAAGCCACCGTCCGCCTGCTGGCCCAGCCGACGCAGCCCGGCGCCTACGACGTCGATGTCGAGGTCCAGCGGCTCCGCTACAGCCTTCGCGAGCGGCAGATCGACAACGCCGCCGCGGCCTTGCGTCTCTACAGCCAGGACGCCCCCACCACCGAAGGCCGCACCGAACGGCCACGCGATACCGGCCACTGGATCCCCCTGGGCCGCGACGCGTTCGCCGAACAGCGGCTGCTCTCGACGATCATCAGCCGTTACGAGACCCGGCCGCCCGCCACCCAGCCCGGCGAAGAATTCGGGCCCGAGTGACACCCCCGACGCGCTTCTCTCACGCCGGCTCGATCGTGACGGCCTCTTCCGAAAACTCCTGACCCGCTTCGATCATCCGCCACGAGCGCACCTTCGGCTCGTCGCCGGGCAGCGAAAGAATGACGTACGAATGATCCGGCCAGGCCATCTTTGCGTCGAACCGCGAGGGCACCGCCGGCCCGTGCGGATGGGAGTGATAGAACCCCACGATCTCCAGGCCCGCCGCACGGCACTCGCGCTGCACCCGCAGGTGCACCCGCGGCTCGAGCAGGAAGCGTGACTGCCGGTCGCCCTCCCACACGTTGGCCGCCGGTTCGAGCCCCGTGACCGTCACCCGCTCTCCCTCGCGCCGCCCGACGAGGATGCCGCAGCATTCATCCGGATCGGCCGCCCGTGCCTCGCGCGTCATCTGTTCGATCTGCGCCGTTGTCAGATGGATTGCCATGTCACCGACCTCACGCCCGGCTGAAGGTATACCCGGCCCCCGCTTTGTCTTCGAGCACCCAGTCGTGGGCCCGCATCAGCCCCCGCGGCCCGAACCGCCGGCGAATCGCCTCGCAGGCCAGCACCAGATCCTTCTCCTTCTGTTTGACGCCGAACAGGTCGAGCTGGCTGAAGCCGCGATGCACGTTCGACAGCTTCACCGCCGCCATCCGCACCCGCACCCGCCGGTCCCACAGCCGGTTCAGCAGGCGCGTGAGCAGCGGATACACCTGCGTCTCGACATCCGTCGGCTCGGCCAGGCTGAGCTGCCCCTGGTGCTCGTCCATGTCGGTATAGCGGATCTTCACCGTCACCGTCCGCACCTGCCTGGCGTCGGCCCGGACGCGCTCGAACGCCTGATCGGCCAGGCGCCGCAGCGTCGCATCCACCTTCGCCAGGTCCGTCGTATCCTCCTGGAACGTCTCCTGGTGCCCGTACGAGAGCGCCTCGGGCGGCGTGGGCGTCACCGGCCGATCGTCGATATTGCGGGCAAAATCGCGAATCTGCGCGGCCGCCGACCCCAGCAGCTCGCTCAGCCACGGTAGCGGCATCTCCGCCACCTGCCGGATGCGCGTGAGCCCGGCCGACTCCATGAGCCTGGCCGTCACGCTGCCGATCCCCGGCAGCCAGCTCACCGGCAGCGGATGCAGAAACGCCAGCTCCGCCTCCTCGCTCGCGGGCACGATCGTCAGCCCGTCGGGCTTCCTGAGCTTGCTGGCGATCTGGCTCAACAGCTTGGTGCGGGCCAGCCCCTGCGAAATCGTGACCTTCAGCCAGTCCTTGACGTCCCGGCGCAGCTTCTCGACCAGCTCGGCCGGCTCGCGCTTGAGGCACGCCTTCGTGCCCGTCAGATCCAGATACCCCTCATCCACCCCCTGCCGCTCGACCAGCGGCGTCATCTCCTCGGCCATGCCGAAGATCAGCGACGAAAACTGCTCGTACAGCTCAAACCGCACCGGAACGACGATCAGCCGGGGGCACAGCCGCCGCGCCTGCGTCACCGGCATGGGCGTATAAATCCCGAATTTCCGCGCCTCGTAGCTCGCCGACGCGACGATCCCCCGGTGCAGCCCTCCCACCACCACCGGCCTCCCGCGCAAATGCCGATCCGCCGCCTGCTCCACCGAGGCAAAAAACGCGTCCGCATCAAAATGGGAAATAGCACTCAGCATTCGGCACTCGGCCAGCGGGCGATTTCAACACGCAGACACGAAGATCTCATGACGAATTTGTCTACCACGAAGACACGAAGGCACGAAGAAAGAAAACAATTCTTATTCTTTGTCCTCTTCGTGCCTTCGTATCTTCGTGGTTAACATTCTTCGGTTCAGCGAATGATTCTCTTGATCCCTTCCTTGATCACCGGCACGTTGAAGTTGACCAGCAGTCCCAGCCGCTTGTTGGAAAGCTTCAGATACGTGAGAACCTGAGCCTCGAACAGCGGGAGCAGCTTCTCCACGGCTTTGATTTCGATGATAACGCAATCGTCCACGAGCAGATCCAGCCGCAAGTCGGCATCCAGCTCTTCACCGTCGTAAAAGATCGGGACGTGGAGCTGTCGCAGCACCTTGTGTCGGCGCTTGGTCAACTCACGCGCCAGGCACACCTCGTAAACGGACTCCAGCAGGCCCGGCCCCAGCTCACGATGCACCTTGATCGCCGCATCAACGATCGCCGCTGCAGCATGTTCGATATCCGGTGAGGTGTTCTCGCCATAGCTCATTCTGGATCTCCTTGAAATTCCATTTCAACACGAAGGCACAGGGACGAATGAACTGAACCGCGAAGACACGACACGAAGAAAGAAAAACAATTCTTATTCTTTGTCCTCTTCGTGCCTTCGTGTCTTCGTGGTTATCCTGTTTTTTCAAGTGCTCTCATTAGACGACGCGTCTGACCAGCGTGTGCACGACTCCCTGGATCACCACCTCTCTGAGCGCCACCGGATCGGGGCAGCTCGGGTTCTCGGAGACGAGCCTGAGCTGCCCGTGGCGGTTCACCAGGCGCTTGATCGCGGATTCGCCGTCGATCAATGCCACGACGATCGCCCCCGGCGCGGCCTGGGGCGTGAACTCGCCCACCACGATATCTCCGTCACAGATCCCCGCATTCACCATCGACTGCCCGCGCACGCGCAGGGCAAAACTCCGCGAATTCGACCGCAGCACCACCTGCGGATCGAGCCGCGCGCACCCGTTCCCCACCTCCTCGGGAACGCCGGCAGAAACGGTCGGTAGTGCGCTCTCGACGGCCATGGGGCGCTCGCTTCACATACAACGGGCTGGACATTTCTACTATACCTAACACAAGCCAAACTTCAAGTCCGGGCCGTAGTGACGCTAAAATCCCATGTTCACGGGAGTGAAGGCCCATGACCGCTGACCCGCAGGACCAGCTCACGTTCGGATGGGGTCCCCTGGAGGCCGACTCCGTTGCGCTGCTCCCCCGCGCCCAGAAGCTCGCCGGGCAGATGAGCCGCCTGGCCGAGCGCGGCATCTACGTCGGGGGCTCGAGCTGGAAATACCCCGGCTGGCTGGGGCAGATCTATCACCCCTTGAAGTATCAGACGCGCGGAAAGTTCTCGGCCAAAAAGTTCAACGAGGAATGCCTCACGGAATACGCCAAGATCTTCCGCACCGTCTGCGGCGATTTCGCGTTCTACCAGTTCCCGACCGCCGACTTCTGGAACGGCCTGTTCGCCCAGGTCCCCGCCGGTTTCCGCATGGGCCTCAAGGTGCCCGAAGACGTCACGATGGAGCGCTTCCCGAACCAGGCACGCTACGGACAGCGGGCCGGCAGCGAAAACGCCCATTTCATGGACGCCTCCCTCATGCGCGGCCAGCTCCTCGACCTGCTCACCCCGCACCGCGACAAGCTCGGCCCGCTCATTCTCGAATTCACCGCCATCTGGTCGGGGCCGCACAGGGAACCGAAGAACTTCGTCGCAAAACTCGACGGGTTCTTCGCCCGGCTCCCGGTCGATCGCTACGATCTGGCCGTCGAAGTCCGAAACCCGGAATTCCTCGAGTGCCCGGGCTACTTCGAGTGCCTGCGCGACCACCGCGTCGCCCACTGCTTCAACAGTTGGACGCGCATGCCGCCGGTCGACGCCCAGATGCGCCTCCCCGGCTGCTTCACCGCCCCCCACGCCGTGGGCCGATTCCTCCTCCGACCCGGCCGCACCTATGCCCAGGCCGTCGAGCAGTTCTCGCCCTACGAGCGCGTTCAGGACCCCTACCCCGAAGGCCGCGCCGCACTCGTCGACCTCCTTCAGGCGGCCCTGCCCGACAACAAGACCATCTACGCCTTCGTCAATAACCGCTTCGAAGGTAACTCCATCGAAACCATCGAAGCCGCGCTCCGCGAGCGTCCGGACCCGATCTGAATGCCAGCGCGCCGGGGCGTTCACGGCTTCGGGGTCGGCATGGGCGGAGCGTCGGACCCGTTCGTCTGAACGGCGTGACGCTGGCTGGCGGGTTCGTTCAGCGGTTCGATGTGGATCAGCACGTCCTGTACGGCCGGGAGACGCTGCTGGATCGTCTCCTTCACGTCGTGCGCCAGGGAGTGCGAGTCGCGCACCGTCATGAGCGGGTCCACCTCGAGGTGCATATCGACCAGGTATTGCATCCCGTGCTTGCGGGCCAGCACCTTTTCCACGCCCCTGACGCCGCGAATGCCTGACGCGATCGACGCAACCTGCCCGGCGATCTCCGGCGGAACCGTGTCCATGAGCTCGCGCAGGGGGCGGACCATCAGCTTGTAGCCGTTGAACGCGATGATTCCGGCCGCCACGAGAGCCGCCCATTCGTCAGCGGAGGCGTATTCCTTGCCGCCGATCAGGGCCACGCTGATACCGATGGCCGCCGCAACCGAGGTGATCGCATCGCTGCGATGGTGCCAGGCGTCGGCCAGGACCGCGCCGCTGTCGACGTCCGCCGCAACCCGGCTCACGAACCGGAACAAACCCTCCTTGACGAGAATCACACCCCCCAGGACCCAGAGGGTGAAGGCGGCGGGCGGCTGGTGCGGGGTGACGATCTCGCGGACGGCCTGGACGGCAATGGCGATCGCCGCGCCGAACAGCATGAGGGAGACGATGAGGGCCGCCAGCGGCTCGGCCCGGCCGTGGCCGTAAGGGTGGTCGGCGTCCGCCGGCTGCGCCGAGATCGACAGCCCCCGCCAGACCACGACGGACGCAAAGATGTCGGCCATCGACTCAATCGCGTCCGCCACCAGGGCCGATGAGGTGCCCACCAGCCCCGCGACCAGCTTCGTCGTGGCCAGACCGGCGTTGACGAACAAGCCCAGCAGCGTGCTGCGAAGACCGCGCGCGTGATTGCCGTTGGCGGGGCTCATGTCGGCCATCCAGCGTCGGTCATTTGCCCCGACGCGTCAACCGCCCGCGCCTTCCGCCCGCCCGGCGGGGTGGGGTCCGTGACACTTTGTGCGGCGTGGCATGGGCAGCGTCGGCTTCGCGCAGCGAGGCCGACGCTGCCCGTGCGAGCCTC
>CAZQEN010000424.1:0-6002 GCA_964591605.1 uncultured Planctomycetales bacterium | reverse complement strand
CGACCATGCGCCCGGCGCGGATCTCCTGGATCAGCTCCTCGACGGGCGAGAACGCCCGGGCGGTCCCCTCGGGTGACTGGGGCTGGACGACCGAGCCCTGGGTCATGTCGCTCGCTCCTGCGCGTGAAGCGGGGAATCTAGCACGGGCGCGCGGCGCGGCATGGCGTGACCGTGGCGATCCCACGCGCCCCTGGATACAGTCTTGGCCGTGAAGGTGCCGCCGACCCACATCTGAGACAGGCTCACCGGTGCTCCGCCCTGTCCAAGGCGTACAAGATAGAGCCCTGGTACGATTCTACTTTGGGAGAGAGATCCCGTAAGGAGGAGGGGCGGTGTGTCGGTATTGTACTGGAAAGGCTGTGCGGAAAAGGGGCCGCTCGAGCAGCCGAAGGTCAGCGCACTGATCCCGATCCAGCCGCGGCTGGTCATCACTGCAAAATACCTGGGCTCCAACTGGCCCTTGGGGCAGGTAGCGGTCCAGAACCATGTCAAGCGATCACCCACCCAGAAGCTGCGCACCGCAATGCCCGAAAGCGCGAGTATCAGTCCGAGTGAAGTAATCAGCACGACGCGCTGCACCACCTTTAACAGAATGGATCGCCTGCTGTTCAAGTTTTCTGCCCCATCGGCTCACCGCATTCCGGGCAGCGCTCGCGGCTGGCGCGGAGGTCGTAGCCGCAGTGGATGCACACGCCGGAAACACGAAATCGTCGGTTACGCCATCGCCTGATGAATTCGACCACTGGAAAAACGGACAGAATCCCGACGATCCACCAGCCTTTCAGGTTCCACATTCCTCCCCGAAATCCTCCTGCACACGCGACTCCCGGTACGCTCCGCTGAGGCCAGAGCGCATGTATCGTCGCAGTCAGAATTCCTGGTTCTGATCGCGAGCAGGAGAACCCACGGCTCGTAATATTTTGGCGTCGATAGCCATGTAGACCGGTTTGACGCGGCTGGTTGGCCAGACTGACATACACGGAGAACCAGCCATTTTCGGTCCAGAGCCAGAATCGAGGGCAGGTCCCACCGTAGGTCACACAGTCGGAAACCCAATGGCTGCGTACGCCGATTGCGACGACAACGAGAAGCAGCAATCCGTCGAGGATCAGCAGCAGTTGCGTGGTTCTCTTAACCATGTGTCTGGCCGGGTGGATGCTCGTTGAATCAGCCGTATACTCTCCCTCAATATACCCCTCTGGCGGCGGGAGGTTGGCATGGGAAATGGTGCGAAATGCAGAAAGACAGTCGGTGCACCGGCCCGCTGGATGCGCGATCGGTATCCTGGGGGGCTTGCGGTGTTGATTCTGCTTGTCGTCTTCGCTTCGTGCGCTCCACGGGGAACGAACGAGGCTGGCCGCACCGGCGAGACGCCGGTGCCACACCAGAGGAACACTGGCGAGACGCCAGTGCCACAACGAGGAAACACCGGCGGGCCGCCGGTGCCACACCCACATGCGGAATCCCAGAGACAATCACATTCATACAAGGATGCAGCGATGGCGGCGCCTTCGGACTTTCAGGTGTATCAGCGGCAGCGGCGGGCGCTTCTGTGGTCGCTGCTGGGGGATCTGCCCGCGAAGCGCACGCCGACGGCGAAAGTGCTCGGCGTCGATCAGCACGAGGGTTTCAGGATCGAGCGGCTGGAGCTGGATCTCAACGGCATTCAGCCGGTGCCGGCGATCCTGCTGATTCCCGACAAGATCCAGACCCCCGCGCCGGGGATGCTCTACATCCACTGGCACGGCGGGAACTATCCGACCGGCAAGGACGAGCTGCTCACGGGGCGCAACGTGCTGCCGCCGTATGCGCCGGTGTATGCGGAGAAGGGCATCGTCGCGCTGGCGATCGACAGTTGGTGCTTCGGCGAGCGGCGGCCGTACTCGGACCCCAAGGACGGCAACCGCGGCGAGCTCGACACGTTCAAGGAGATGCTCTGGAAGGGACAGTGCCTGTGGGGCATGATGATGTTCGACGAGTGGCAGGCGCTCAACTACCTGTGCAGCCGGCCGGAGGTGGATGCCAGGCGCATCGGGACGTTCGGCATCTCGATGGGGGCGACCAAGTCGTGGTGGCTCGCCGCTCTGGACGAGCGCGTCTCGTGCTGCATCAACCTGTGCTGCATGACGGACTTCGAGGCCTTGATCGCCAACCAGAAACTCAGCGGCCACGGCGTGTACTACTTCGTCCCCGGTCTGCTCAAGCACTTCCAGACGCACCAGATCACGGAGCTGATCGTGCCCCGCCCGCACCTGAGCCTCAACGGACGTTTTGACTCGCTCACCCCGCCCAACGGCGTGAAGCGGATCCGCGATCATCTGGTGCCGCTGTATGAAAAGCACGGGCGGGGCGAGGATCTGCGCATCGAGCTGTTCGAGTGCGCCCATGAAGAGACGCCGGAGATGCGCCGGCTCGTGCTCGAGTGGCTGGACCGGTATCTGGTGCGTCGATCTGAGCAGGGACCGTGAGGAAACGGGTTTGTACCGTTCGCCGCACCAACAATAGAGCCTGAAGCGTGAGCGAGGGGTTCGCGCGGTGGCGACACCCTGTCTGCAAACCCCTCGCTCGCGCTTCGGGCTCCATCAGCACGCCGTCTCGCACATGTCTGCCAGACTCAGCAGGTATTACAGCCCCGGCGACCAGAGGTAGAGGAACTGAGGTTCGAGAACGGTGAGGTCCTGGGGGAGCTGGAGGTTGAAGACGTTGAATTGAGAGGGACCGGCGGGTGATTCGGCGTAGATGTTGGGTTTGTAGCCCAGCGGGCGGTGATAGGTCACGACTTTGACCTTCTTGGCGCCGATTTTGTCCTTCACGTCGGCCAGGGCGTCGCGGAGCGTGCCGATCTTGTCGATAAAGCCGAGTTCGAGGGCCTGGGGGGCCGAGTAGACCCGGCCGTCGGCCAGGGCGCGGACGCGCTGCTCATCCATGCCGGGGCGGCCCTTCGCAACCACCTCCACGAACCGGTCGAAAAACTGGTCGATGAGTTTCTGGAAGAGTTCGCGCTCTTCGGGCTTGAGTTTGCGGAAGGGGGAGCCGGCGTCCTTCATCTGGCCCGATTTGAGAGCCTCGGTCTCGACGCCGATCCGGTCGAGTGTGCCACGGAAGTTGACCATCTGCATGATGACGCCGATGCTCCCGGTCACGGTGGTGCGGTTGGCGACGATCTGGTCGCAGGCGCAGGCGATGTAGTAACCTCCGCTGGCGGCCACATCCATCATGACGGCCACCACGGGGCGCTTGCCCTCCGTGCGCTGCTTGAAGTAGAGAATCTCGTTGTACATGAGATCGCTGGCGGTCACGCTCCCGCCGGGCGAGTTGATGCGGACGACCAGCGCCTTGACCGCGTCGTCCTTGGCCGCCTTGGCGAGCTTCTCGGTAAAAAGCGAGACGGGGTGCTCGGCCTCGCCGAGCAGGGCGAACTTGCGGCTGTTGAGGATCAACCCGTCCACGTCGACCAGCACGATCTTTCTGGGCGCCAGGCCGCCTTCGTCGATGAGGGTCGTCTCCTCGAGCGCGCGGTCGGCCGGGACGGGCGTGATCTTGTAGGCGGTTGGGGCGCAGCCGGCGGCCAGGGCGGCGCAGGCCAGGACGATGGCGAATCTCGGGTCAGTGGGGACACGGTCCGTCACGGGTTATACTCCTCTCAAGGCGATGCCGGCGGCATTTTACGGCCGGCGGTGGGACGTGGCTATGGCGTTGGGAGAGCCGCGTGTCCTGACGGTGGTCCATGATGCAGCTCAGTGACGAGGAATTCGCAGAGGTGGTCGAGGAGGCGCTGCAGTCGATTCCGCCCGGGTTTCACCACTATCTGCAGGAGATCGCGGTGGACATCGAGGATGAGCCGGATGCGGCGACGTGCCGGGAGCTCAAACTGCGCAGTCCGCGCGAACTGCTGGGTCTATACCAGGGAACGCCGATCACCGACCGTCACGTCACTGATTCCGGCCGTTTCCCCGAACGGATCATCATCTATCAGCGTAATCTCGAGCGGATGTGCCGCTCGCGCCAGCAGATGGTCGCGGAGATCCGCAAGACGGTGCTGCACGAGGTCGGGCACCATTTCGGGCTCAACGAGCGGCAACTGCGCGAGCTGGGATTCTGAGAAGGTTGGATCAGCTCCGGCCGGGGTCAAGTCGGCCCTGACCGTGAGCATGCAGCGGTCGGGATTCAACCGCTTTCACGCTGATCAAAGACGATGGTGTGCCGGCCGGCGGGAGGGATGCTGATGGTGCGAGGTCATTCCATGGTTGCGGCGCTGGCCGTGCTCGGCCTTCTTGCCGCCGGATGTCTTGGAGCCGGGTCGGCGGACTATCGGCTGGCCACGTTCACCGCGGATGCGACCCCGCCGATCGGCCATCCGTGCCTCATCGGCAACATCAAGCCGGCCACGACGATCGTGGATCCGCTGGAGGCACGGGGGTTCGTGCTGCTGGGGCCGGATGAACCGCTGGTGTTCGTGACGGTCGACTGGTGCGAGGTCCGCAACGATGCGTACGAGCGGTGGCGGACTGTCCTGGCTGAGGCGGCGGGGACGCGGCCGTCGCGGGTGCTGGTGGCGTGCGTGCATCAGCACGATGCGCCGCTGTTCGACCTGAGGGCACAGCAGCTTCTGGACGGCGTCGGACTGCACAAGGCGCTCTGCGATGCAGACTTCCACGAGCGGACGGTGCAGCGCGCGGCGGCGGCGCTCAAGGATTCGCTGCCCACCGCCCGTCGTGTCACGCATCTGGGCATGGGCCGCGGCGAGGTCCGCGAAGTGGCTTCGAACCGGCGCGTGCGCATGGCCGATGGGAAGTGGCGATGGCATCGCATGAGCGCGACGCGGGACCCGGCCATCCGCGGCCAGCCCGTGGGGGTGATTGACCCGTGGCTGCGCACGCTCAGCTTCTGGGACGGCGACCGGCCGGTGCTGGCGCTGCACGCGTATGCAACGCATCCGATGAGCTATTACGGCCAGGGGGAGGTCTCAACCGATTTCGTCGGGATGGCGCGGGCGCGGCGTCAGAAGGACGATCCGGCGGTGTTCCAGCTGTACGTCTGCGGATGCAGCGGCGACGTGGTGGCGGGCAAGTACAACGACGGTTCTCGCGAGAACCGTCCGGTGTTGGCGGATCGAATCTATCGGGCGATGGTCGAGGCGTGGAGCGTCACGCGGCGGGAGCCGCTCACGCAACTCGGCTTCCGGGCCGCCGCTCTGCGGTTTTCGCCGCGCGACGAGGGTGATTTCACCGAGGCGGCGCTGAAGAAACGCCTGGCCGACGGGTCGGCGGTCACATACCAGCGCGTGCTGGCGGCGATGGGCCTGAGCTGGCGCGAGCGCGTGGCCGCGGGCAGGCCGATTGATCTGCCCGGGGTCGATTTCGGCGCGGCGCAACTGGTGCTGATGCCGGGCGAGACGTTCGTCGAGTATCAGCTCATGGCGCAGCGGCTGCGGCCGGATTCCTTCGTGATGTGCGTGGGTTACGGCGAATGCACCGCGGGCTACATCCCCACGCAGCAGGCGGTCGAAGAAGGTTTCATGGAGGGCGAAATCTGGAGCTGGATCAGCCCGCAAGCGCCCGACGTGCTGGCGGCCGGCGTGGGCCAGGCGATGAGACGATGAGGCCGCACCAGGGGCGTCCGCACTTTCCAGAGGTGCGGCCATTGTTCCGGGCCGATGGGGCACGGGTATCCTGACCGTGCATGCATGGGCCCGGCGAGCGCGCCGATCGCGGCGGTGGTTGAGTTCTTGACGGCTCCTTTGTCTGCCGTATTCACTCGGGAGGGGTCCATCAGCGTCTGGAGCGTCAGCGACGGGCTTGGCGCAGGATCGGAGATGGTCCCTGGTCGAAAACAAGGCCCCTCACTGACGTTCGGGGTTCAGATCGGTGTGCTGCCCGCTCGTCGGTCAGGGCGATGAGTCAATCGGGCCGGGCGGGCTGGCCGTCGCTTCACGCGACGCGCTCCTTAATCCGAAGTTCCTCTACGTCAAAATGCGTAATTCGTTGATTGCGTTGAGGTTC
>CAZQEN010000423.1:0-6010 GCA_964591605.1 uncultured Planctomycetales bacterium | reverse complement strand
CGCCCCCTTCCCGAGCGGATCTATGAACCCAACATTATCCACAATCCCTACTACTGGATGGGCATCTGGACCCCGCAAGGGTGGCGGGTCAATCCGAAGAGGTGGGGCAAGGCCGAGCGCTTCAGCATTGAGCTGAGCGGCGACGGCCGCACAACCTTCTTTCCCGATGCGCTCCTTGATCCGAAGACCGGTAAGGTTGGCTGGCAGGACGATCTGCATCTGCAGGACGATCCCTTCACCGACGGCGGGATCTACCCGTCGGATCCGCGCGTCGAATACCCCGTCGGCCAGCCGCGCTGGGCCGTCTCGCACACGCTGCTGGCCTACCCCGTCGCCGACCACAACCTGTACACGCACGAGTACACATGGGACATGGTTCACGGGCACCTGCAGACGCACTTCCGCAGGCACGTGCGCCTGGAAGAGGCCCGAACGGACGCGCGTGACGGCCGGACGGTGCAGGTCCGGGGCCGGCCGATCAGCCGCACGATCGAAGCCAACGTGCATTACCCGCTGCCCAACAGCGCGGTGCGCGGCGTGTGGGCCGACCCCGCGGGAAAGGGTCCGAACCTCTACACCCGCCGCGTCACGCAGCTCGTACGCATGCACAACTCGGTGTACGGCCTCGCTCCGCATACGCCGGTTGTCCAGTGCTATGGGATGTGGGCCGTGCTGCCCGAGGACCCGCTGCGGGACGTTTTTGACCCGGACACCGGGCACTGCACCGACCGCGAGCGCGTCATCGAGCAGATGCGCATCTCACTGGATGAGCCCAAGCTCGGTATGCAGGATATGCCCTTCCGCCCGGTGTCGAGCCAGGTGTACGGGGGTGTCATTTACATGCTTTCGGAGCCCGAAGGCGTCGTCGACGAGAAGCACTTGGCAAGGCTGCGCCGGCGGCTGGGCTCGCGCTACGCGCACGGCCACGTCGGCTTCGCCGGCAAGACCGGCGGGCCGCCGCCCGATGAACTGCTCCATTGCTTCACGTACTGCCCCGCCTTCGATCTCAACGGCGACGGGATCATCGACGAGCAGGACGAGCAACTTCTGGCCGGACATCTGGGCCGCCGCGTACGCTACAACCTTTATTTCGATGCCTATTTTGGCGGCGACTGGCTGACCACCCACGTGGCGCTGCATCCGGAGCACGTTCCCGGCATTCCGGCCATCGCCGACTACGCCTATGGGGCGGGCTACGACGCCATGGCCGGCGTGATCCGCCTGTTCGATACGCCCGGACCGGACAAGCCGGTGTGGGTCGAGTATCATCACGACGCCCCGGCCGAGCCCGGCGATAAGAATATCCGCGTTCACCTCTTCAGGGAGCTGAGCGGCTGACCCCGAAGCACCCTTGTGCGACCCCGCCGGTGCTGGTCCGAGCGGCGCATCCGTGAGTGCCCATGAACGTCTCGTTCGCAGACTGGATGATCGCCTTTGTCTTTCTGGCCATCTTTCTGGCTATGGCGGTCTACCTCAACGCGCAGTGTCGAAGCGTATCGGATTATCTGGTGTCGGGCCGCAAAGTCCGCATGTGGCTGGGCATGGGCGCGGGCCTGGCCGGCGAGATCGGCCTGGTGAGCATCGCCGCCATGTGCGAGCAGGGGTACCTGCGCGGGTATTCCTTCGTGCTGCTCGCGATCCTCTCCATGCTCGTTCTGACTCCCCTCTTTGGATACTTCGGCTTTGGCATCGAGCGATTCCGTGCCACGCGGGCCATGTCGGTGCCGCAGTATATCGAGATGCGCTACAGCCGGCGGCTGCGGATTCTCACCGGCATCTTCAACTCGGCTGCGGGCGTCTTCCAGATGTGCGTATTCCCCATTGTCGGTGCGGGATTCCTGCGCGTGCTCATCGACGCACCCGAGTTCATCCGCATATGGGGTGCGGACATCCAGACCGCCTGGATCATCATGGGCGTTCTGCTCTCGCTCAATGTCACCTTTACCTACCTGGGCGGCTACCTGACGCTGATTGTGACCAATTTCTTCCACATGATCCTGACTCTCGGCGCGCTTTATGCACTCCTCTTCCTGGTGGTCCACAAAACCGGACTGCAGACGACCTGGACCGCGCTGGAGCAAGCCAAGGGCCTTGCGGGATTCTACCCGTTCGCGGGTGAAGACAACTCGTATGGCTGGGTCTGGTTCCTCTGGATGATGACCATGAGCATTCTGCTCCAGTTCTCTTACGGGCCCTATCTGCAGAAGTACGCGGCGATGGACAAGCCGAAGACAGCCTCGCGCTCGTACCTTTTTGGAGCACTTTTCGGAAACGGGCGGACCTTTGCGATCATGGGTCTGGGAGTAGTCGCTATGGCGGTGCTCGGCCCGCAAGTGCCGGATCACCTGCCGTTGGACGAGCGCGTCTGGGGCACGATGGCGACGCCGTATTACCTCGCGAAGGTCACACCGCCCGTTCTCATGGGCTTTCTGCTCATTGGGCTCGTTTCGGCGGACACCTCGACCACCGATCAGTACCTGCTGAGTTGGTCGACGTCGATTGTCAATGACTGCATCTGTCCGTTCCGCAGGACGCCGTTTACCGTGCGCCAGCACCTCAACGTAGTGCGGCTCACGATCGTCGCACTGTGCCTGCTCTTCTTTGGCTTTGGGCTCTTTTACAGGCCCACACTGCCATTGTGGGAATACCTCTGGCTGTGTGCTAACATCATCGGCGGGACGGGCGTGGCGGTGCTGTTCGGAATGTACTGGCGTCGTGCGAGCACGGCCGGTGCCTATGCGGCCGTGTTCACCTGTCTGCTGCTGCCCATCGGCGACCTGGCGGCACGCCGCATCTACATCGGGATTTGGCCCGAGGCGAAGTATCCGCTCCAGCCGCAGACCACCGGACTCTATACTTACCTCATCGCGATGCTGCTGCTGATTGTGATTTCGCTGTTGTCGCGCCAGCAGACCAAGTTCCAGGATCTGGGCGAGATTGCCAATCAGATGAACCGGGAGTGATCACCTCATGATCCAGTTCTCAGAGCAGATCGGTTTCTGGTCCAGGTTCATCTTCTGGTTTGTGCTGCTCAGTACGTTTGTCAGCATGGCGTTCGTGATCGTGGTGACGATCGGCGGCCTCTCAGACCTGCGTTTCCTGCTCCGGGCCATTCGCGAGGAGCCGAGAGACTTTACGGATGACGGAAGAATCACGGCTCCGGAGAAACAAGGTGTTTCGGGCCAAGATGAACACGTGATGAGTTCTCAAGCCGCCCCTTCTGAGTAGCGCTCATCCTGTTTGAGTTGTCTGTCGAATCCGGGCGAGGGCCGAGTCGCCATCCGGATCACGGCGGAACGGCAGAGCCTTCCGGCGTCGCAGAACCAGAGGCCGTGGTTTCAAGAAGCAATGACGAACGGGACGGTTCTGCGGGCAGTGGTGAGCTGATCGTGTTTCTGTCGCCCCTCTTGAATACGCGGCAACGTCCAGCGGTGTGGCCCCGAGGCCTGGGGTTGATGGCAAGACACAAAACTGCTTACAGCCTGACGGACACAATGACGGCATTCCATCTGGGAGGCAATCGACGATGAGCAGCGTAATAGAATCCCCCGGCCGTTCCCGGTGCGCGACACGGCGCGACTGGCTGAAGCGCGCCGCCAGCCTAAGTGCGGCGTTCGCCCTGCCCGAGTACGTGCCTGGTTCGGTCTTCGGTTCGGCGGCGCCCAGCAACCGGATCAACGTGGGCCTGATCGGCTGCGGGCATCAGAGCCAGCGGATTGTGCCGTCATTTCTGGTCCACCGCGATGTCCAGATGGTGGCCGTGTGCGACGTCAATCGACAGGGGGACGGTTATTACCACCCCGGTCAGGTCCTGGGCCGGGAGACAGCACGACGGTGGGTCGAGGAGCACTACGCCCGGAAGAGCACCTCGGGGTGTTTCAAGGGATGCGACGCCTATTCCGACTTCCGCGAACTCCTTGCCCGGGATGACATCGACGCGGTTGCGATTGTGGTGCCCGATAACTGGCACGCTCTGATCGCCATCACCGCCCTGAAAGCGGGCAAGGACGTGTACTGTGAGAAGCCGCTGGCTCTGACCATACACGAGGGGCAGAAGATGGTCAAAGCGGTGCGGCAATACAAACGCATCTTCCAGACCGGCGCGCAGTTCCGTTCCAGCCCCACGGTGCGGAAGGCTTGCGAACTGGTCCGCAACGGCCGGCTGGGTGAGATCCGCCGCGTACTGACCTGGGTTGATCCCAACAGCTTTGAAAGCCCCGGACCCGGCTGGCGGCCCCAACCGGTTCCCGACGGCTTCGATTATGACTTCTGGCTTGGCCCTGCCCCTGCGGCCCCCTTCCACCGCGAGCGGTGCTTTTTCCGCTGGCGGTACATCCTCGACTATTCCAACGGTCAGACGGTCAACTTCGGCGCCCATACCAACGACATCGTCCAGTGGGCCCTGGACACGCAGCACACCGGCCCGGTGGAGTTCGCGGACAACGGCGCCGAGTTTCTGCCGCGGGGAAGTCTCTTCACGGCCGCCTCGAAAACTGCCTTCCGCGCCCGCTATGCCGGCGGAATTGAGCTGCTCTGCGAGACCCGCAGCAGCTCGGCCGCCCGGTTCGAGGGGACGCAGGGATGGCTGGAGATCTCCCTCGACGGAGGAGCGCTGACCACTTCTCCGGAAAGCCTCCGGGACTCGGTCATCGGACCAGATGAGATTCATCTGCCGATGAGCAATCCCGCCCGCCAGAAGCATGTTCGGGACGACGTGGATGCGGACCACGTCCGCAACTTCCTCGATGCGGTCAAGAGCCGCCAAGACCCGATCGAGCCGGTCGAAGTGGGACATCGCACCGCAAGCCTGTGCATTCTGGGAAACATCTCTCAGCTCCTGAAGCGGAGATTCGCGTGGGATCCACTTGCCGAGAAGAGTTCCGATGAGGACGTCAACCGCATGCTGCGCCGCCCGATGCGATCGCCGTGGACACTTTGAGGCGAAGCGGCCGGGCTTTGGCGGTCCACGATCAAAGAGGTGCCCGAGCAGGCTATCGATCCGTCGTCGCCGAAGTGCTCCGGACGCACGCTGCATCCGGCCCGGGAGGTGACGAACCACGACACCTTGGCACGCAGCTTGGGCGAGTTCGAGCGGATCCACCGGCCGGAGCCCGCCGATGCACTCTGCTCCCCTGCATGCCGCCCCCCAGCGCCAGCTCCGCGGCCAGTGCCGGCGTCACAGCGGCGGATCGTCGCAGGTCTGATCGATCGGGACCATGGGCCCGCTCAGGCAACGCGTGAAGCTGTCGAGATCGTCGGAGTCCACATCGCCGTCGCCGTTCGGGAAACCGGGCTCCGGCCGATCGTAGATCGCGCAGCCGGGCTCGTACGGGCGGCTCCCGCTGAAGCACCTCTGGAAGCACCCGAAGTCGTCCATGTCGGCGTCGCCGTCCCGGTCGCAGTCCGGGTATGTGGTGCAGCAGCGCGGGCAGGTGACGACGGCACAGAACGAGCCCACGCCCTCGAACGTGCTCTCGCCGTCGGCGGTGCAGGCCTCCCGCGTCGTCTCCGTGCAGGTTCCGTTCACGTAGCAGCACGCGCCGATCGAGCAGTCGACGGATGCACACGCCACCCCCGCGCCATTCCAGGCCCCTCCCAGGGCCCCACAGCCAAGCACGGGGGACACTCCAGACAGTTTATCCGCCTCCATCAGGTCCTCGCGAATAACCGCGCGGCGCTCGGCCTTGAGCCCGGCCAACGCCGTGCGGGCCACATTCTTAAGCCGACGCCGCAGCCCCCGAAAAAGCGGTGAACCGTTCAGGTGCTCCGACACTGCCATTTGCCCGACCCTCACTTTCCCTGGCACCACCGGCAGGTTTATCAAGCCCCCCGACTTCACATTTGGGACCATATGTGAAGCAAATGGAGTCCAAGCACCCTATCCCTACCGTGTATTCGCACCAGAATGGTGCGGTTTTGCCAAATGTGAAATCTCCGCGAAAACGCCCGCGTTATGAGCACTTCGGCGAGCAGATCCGGTATCTGTCGCCTGAGGAACTGGCCCAGTTCT
>CAZQEN010000422.1:0-6015 GCA_964591605.1 uncultured Planctomycetales bacterium | reverse complement strand
GAAATCGATGATGCCCCGCAGGTCGATCTGGAATCGATCGCTCATGCGATTGCGTTTTGATCGCGGGTGATGCCGCTGTCAACTCCGGGGGTCGAAATCGAGCCCGTGCCCTTTTCCGCGGATCGCCTGCACTGCCTCCCGGACCGGGAGAACGGGGTCTGACCATTTTGGGGGGCAGGGCCGTCGTTTGCGGTGGTCGGCGCGGCGACTCTCGTCGGCACCGTGCAGCCGAGACGGCTGCACCACAAGGTCAGCCTGACTTCCCGAGAAACCGGGGACACGCCGAGAACGTGGCCGGGTGTTGCTGCTTCCATTCGCGGGCGTGCACCGTTAAGATGTGCTCAGCCAGTATGCGCGACGGCCTGACATGATTGAAGCTCCCCCCTTGCCGTTCCCGCCGGGGCTACGATTCGGGCCCGATGACCGCCGCCCTGTCTGATCCCTTTCGTTCATGAGTTCCGCACTGATGGCCGGGGAACCGCCGTGCGCCGGTGATGCCCTCGTCGGGCGCGCGGGACAGCGGTTCGCCCTGCGGCGCCCGCATCTGGCCGGTGAACACCCTCGCAGAGCCCCCTTCATGAAGGGGCGGCCTGCTCTCCCTGCGAAGGAGGCGACGGATTCCATGAGATCTCTGCTGATCGCGATAGGGGTTGGGGCCATGCATGCCGCGGCGGGCGGCGCGGCCGGCGTCACACTTCCCCAGACGAGCACGTTCGACACCGATCTCGACGGCTGGACGCTCCTGGGGCCGGCGTATGAGAGCCTGCAGTGGGTGCCATCGGAGGATGGTCCGGGAGGGTGCCTGTTCCTTCGGAGCACTGGCCCCGGCCTCGCCCAGATCAGCGCCCCGAGCCGGTTCCTGGGGAGCTGGTCATTCCTGGAGCGGCGGGCGGCGCTGACGTGGGATCAGAGATTCTCCGCTGATTTCGGGTATCAGGGCCACGTATCCGCCTTCGCGGCCGGAATCTCCGGCCCCGGCGGCAGCGCCCTGTTCGTGTCAGGCCAGTCGCCCCTCATCTACCGATGGGTCCACGTCGTGGCGCCGCTGGTTCCCGAGCGCTGGCAGATGCAATCGGGAAGCTGGCCGGCCCTGCTGGCCAACGTGACGCAGGTGTGGATTCGGATTGAACTCGTCCAGGGTTACGCCTCTACCCACTATATCGACAACGTCGCGCTCGCTACGCTGTCGCCGGCCGACCTGAACGGCGACCAGCACGTCGATTTTGCGGACTGGGTCCTCTTTGACACGTGCCGCTCGGGACCGGCCATCCCTCTGTCGTACACCTCCGACTGCCCCTATGCGGATTTCGATTTCGACGGCGACGTGGATCACGATGATTTCGGTGTGCTGCAGCGATGCTACAGCGGCCCCGGGCTGATCGCGGACGCCGACTGTGCCATCCCCGGGCCTCAGATCGTCGATGCGTCGCGCAGCCCCTGCCGGCCGGGCGAACCGCGGGTGATGGCGGACGATTACCCCTGGTGCGGCGATGACCAGATCGACGTGCTCGTGCAGGGGGCCGGTCTTCAGGTGACGCACCGCAACGCCGCCTACAACTGCTGCGTCACCGACATCGAGGTCATGCTGGCCGCCACGGGCCGGACGCTGCGTTTCTTCGAGGCCGAGATCGTGCCGCTGCCCTGTTCGTGCCTGTGCTGCTACGACAGAACCACCATCGTCAGCGGAATCACGCCCGGCGTGTACCACGTCGAATACTGCTGGCTCGACTGGGGTGTCGGCCACACGTGCGTGGGGCGGGATGTGACGGTACCGCCGTGATCACATCCGGCGCCGGCTCACGGTTTATGGCTCGTCTGGAAAAAACGGCAACGCCCACAGAAACTGCCACGAAGAGGCACAAAACTCGCAAAAAGAGAATCCTCTTGTGATTCCTGTGCCTTTCTGCGGCCATTCTCGTGGTGATTCATGACTGACCAGCGTTGCAGGTTTAATCAGACAAGCCATACCATCATGCTCCGGTGCTAAAGGGAGGTCTCTTTTTGCCCATGTGACCTTGCCCGCGCCGTGCAAGCCTTGCCGCTTCTCGCCTCCTGCTCGATTCTCGGTGTTCGAAGGTCTGGCGGTTTTTCCCGGGCAGCGGCCGCTGTTTGCGGTGCAGCCGAGACGGCTGCACCACGATGCTGGTCCTCATTCCCTGAGAAGTTGCCGCGCCTGTTTTCGACTGAAACAGCCCGGCCGTGGTATCGTGTGCCGCCGGCCGTCTCGGCGGCCGTCGCATCGCAGGTCGTGACCGGTCCAGAGCATTGGGGAGGCATTTGTGACGTCCAAACGTGCAGTATCGGTTTATCTGGCGGCCTGTGCCGCGTTGGGCGGGATGGCTTCGCATCTGCCGGCCGGGACGCTGCTTGCCGAGAAGGACGAAAAAACCGGCGAGATCGTGCTGGCCAACGATGGACTGCGCGTCCGATTCCATGCCCCCGGCCCGCGGCAGTTCAAGCTCTTCCCCAAAGGCTATACCGGCTACACGATCGAGCTGAAGACGGCCGACGGGTGGGCGGCCATGGCCTCTGCGCCGTATTTCACCTCATTCTGCTACCGTTCCGGCTGGGGGCGGGACTGGCTGGCGTATGTTCTTCCGCAGACGGCCGCCGTTCAGCGCGAAGATGCGTCGGCCAGCGTCGTTTTCACCGACACGCGCTGGGACATGGACCGCGTGCGATGGGATTTCACGTTGACCTTCACCGTGAAACCCGACCGCCCGATCATCGACGTCACCTATGCCGTTGTCCCGTCGGATCGGCGGGAACTGCTGCAGATGTGGGGCCCGCGTCTCCTGGCGGGGCAGGCGGCGTTCGGCGCCGCACGGGACGAGGCGCTGTTTCCCGGCCTCGAATACCTCGGTCCGCACGATCGCTCCAGCCGGAACCCCGCGATTGCCCCCGATTCACAACTGCAGTTCGTTCCCACGCCGGCCCGGATCACGATTCCCCTCATGGTCATCGTGCACGAGAATCGGATGATCGGCCTCATGTGGGATCCGCTCCAGAAGTGGCTCGGCGAGGAGACGTGCCCGGCCGCCGTCTTCGCCTCACCCAACTGGATCCAAAGCCAGGAAAACCACCTGCTGGGCCTGTTCGTGCCCGGCGTTCCGAAGTTCGCGGCTGAGAACACCTTGCGCGCCCACACGCCGGCGGTGGTTCAGGCCGGCCAGCGTGTGTCGATCACGGCTCAGATCTTCGCCGCGGCGGGAGCGCACGCCGTGGACGCGGTCGATTTGTATCTCCAGGGTCGCGGCGGCCCGCCGGGCAGGGCCCTCGACGCGGACGCGACGCTCGGCATGCTCGTTCGCGCTCTCACGACCAGCGCCTACGACGAGAAGGCCAAAGGCTGGCCCTGGGGCTTCGGCGGGAACGCCCGCACCTCCCCCTCGATGAACGTGGCCCTGGCGGTTCTGGCATCGGCTCCGCTGCTCAAGGACCGCCATCTGGCCGCTCGGGCCGAGCGGATCGCCCGGGACGTTCTGGCCGCCCACGCCGAGCGGCCGCTCGCCGTGGCTCTGCGGCTTGGCCAGCTCGATGCCGCACTGAAAGCCGAGCGGGCCCGGGCGGAGGCGCGGATCAAGGCACAGAATGCGGATGGATCGTGGTCGTTCGTGCCGAGTGAAACGGCCGAGGGCGGGCTGGCCGCCCTTCAGGCCCCGCCGGAACCCGGTGAAATCGCGCCGGCCGGCCACAAGAGCCAGGGGTACACGGCCGGCGAAGTTGCCCCCCTGATCGACCATGTCCTGCTCACCGGCGACGAGTCGGCCTGGCAGGCCGCCCTCAAGGGACTGGCCGACCTCGACCGCTACACGATTCCCACGGTGTATCGCCAGGAGGAGTGCCCTCCGGCGCCCTCCCTGCATGGATCGTACCTGGCTCTGCGGTCCTATCTGGGCGCGTATCGATTGACCGGTGAAAGGAAGTATCTCGATCGCGCGGTGTACTGGGCGCGGACGGGCCTGCCCTTCATCTATCTGTGGTCGTTGCCGCCCCGGCAGGTCACCGCCGCGCAGGTGCACACCGAGCAGAAGCTCAATCCTCCCGGCGACGCGCTCTATCGCGATGCCCGGCGCGACGTGATGCTCTACGGCGGCCTTTACGGCTATGGCTCCAGCCAGTTCAGCCACCATTGGTTCGGGCTTCTGGTGCAGTGGATTCCGCTGGTCTACGCGCAGGATCTCATCGTGCTCGCCGAATACGACTCGGGCTTTCCGTGGAAAAAAGTCGCCGAGGGCATCCTCGCCAGCGCGGCCGCTCAGTCCTTCGACAAGGATCCCTATACCGGCTTGCTGCCCGACGCCTTCAGTCTCGATTCCTGGACGCCCAGCGGGCCCGCGTTTTCGCCGGCCAAGCTGCTCGATGCCGTGCTGAGGCACCACGACGGCTGGTCGCCCCTGCCGCGGACCGTCATCGTGCGTCACGGCGGGCTCCGCTGCCACCTCACCTCGTCGTCGCGGCCCGGCGACGTGAAGCTGGACGGCCGGACGCTCACGTTTTCCCTCAGCGACCCCCTCTGGACGCATGTCCGCGTCATTGTGGCCGGGATCGGTGACCATCCCGCCATGTGGGTCGATGGCCGCGAGTGGCCGCGTGCCGACGACCTCGAATCGCAGGACGAATGCTGGGCCCCGACCTCCGACGGCCTCTCTCTGCTGAAGGTCAGGACAAAGCCGACAGCCCGCCATGTGGAAATCCGGCTGGCACCGGCACCGTGAGTACCGGGGTGACGCGCCGGTGTTGTACCGCCCGCCCAGTGCGGAATCCGATTCTACATCATCCGCACATTTTCTTCTGAATAGAAGTTATGAAAACTGTATGCGGGGTAGCATGGGTCCCGGCGCGCCGGGACCCATGGCACCCTGTTCGCAGGGATGGGTGTGTCAGACGATTCGCCGCCTGGCACTCGGGTCAGGCGATCCGCGGCGGGACGGACTGCCAGGCTTTGAGCTGCTCGCGCGAGACGTCCCGGACCGCGGGTCGAGGGTCTGACCAGTTCACTTCTCCGAACTTGATCCGGCCGCCCACGCCGCCGGCCACGAGCGAGCGATCGCCGTCGTCGCGCACGATTTCGAGGATGCCCCCGTGCCACATGTGTATGGCGTCTTCGAACCGGAACCGGTCCATGCGGTCGCTGATGAAGACATGCGAGCCGCGGGTTCGGTCGCGGATGCTGACGCTCACGACGAGCAGCCAGCGGTCGCGGTGGCGGAGCAGCACGGTGGATTCGCACGCGCCCTGGCGGTGGGCGCCCCAGAGGCTGGGCTCGTAGCCGGTGCGGGGGCCGACGAGAATCGGGCCGTGGTCGGTCCAGCTCGCCCAGTCGCGGGTGCTGCTGAGGGCCACGCAGGACGCGCCCTCGCGGGTGTTGGCGGTGAAGGTCATGTAGATGCGGCCGTCGTGACGCATGAGGAACGGATCCCGGCAACTGCAGATGTCATCGGGCCACCACGCGGCCCATTTCGCCCGGCCGAGCGGCGTGATGGGGTTGCGCTCGCAGCGCTGCCACTCGAACAGGTCGCGGCTGAAGGCCAGCCCGATGTTCTGGGACATCTCCGGCGTCAGGCCGGTGTAGGCCATCACGTAGCGGTCGCCGTCGCGCAGGATGAAGGGAGCCCAGACGTGGCCGCCCTCCCACGTGCCGGGGCGGATGTGCATCACCGGATCGTGCACCTCCCACTCGAAGAAGTCAGCCGTGGAGGCATGGCCGAAGAAGATCTCATGCCCGGGGAAAAACGGCGTTCCCTCCTGGAGGCGTCGATCGATATAGAAGAAGTGCTCGCGGCCGTCGTGGTGGATGACCGCGAAATCAGCGACGGCGCTGCCGACGGGCCGGAAGCCGTCCTTGATGATGTCCACCGGCGGGTGTCGATACAGATCCATGCGCATGGCCTTGAGCTTCTTCTCGAAGTAGATCTTCGTCGTCTCCGGGCCGCCGGCCTCGCCGGGCGCGCCGGGCGCGGTGGCCGTCGTGGCCGCCGGGCCGCCGCTGTCGCCCCTCGCCATCGCCCGACG
>CAZQEN010000421.1:4949-6028 GCA_964591605.1 uncultured Planctomycetales bacterium | reverse complement strand
TGTCCGTCCTGGTGCTGCAGGCCCTCGCCGGCCAGCGTGGTGCGGCCGGCGGTGCCGCCCATGATGAACCCCTTGCACTTCATATCGGCCGCGGCCCAGATCAGGTCGCCGATCCGCTGGTAGCCGAACATCGAGTAGTAGATGAAGAACGGAATCATGTTCACGCCGTGGGTGGCGTAGGCCGTCCCGGCGGCGATGAACGAGCACATCGAGCCGGCCTCAGTAATCCCCTCTTCGAGGATCTGCCCGTCCTTCGATTCGCGGTAGTACAGCAGGGTGTCGCTGTCGACCGGTTCGTAGAGCTGGCCGACGTGGGAATAAATGCCGGTCTGGCGGAAGAGCGGCTCGAGGCCGAACGTCCGCGCCTCGTCGGGGATGATCGGCACGATCAGCCGGCCGAGCTCCTCCTCCTTGAGCAGGCGCGCGAACATGCGGGCGAATGCCATCATGGTGGAGACTTCGCGCTGGCCGGTGCCCTCGAAGAACTCCTGGAAAGTCTCGACGGGCGGGGTGGCGAGCGGCCCGCTCCTGACCTGCCGGCTGGGAACGCAGCCGCCGAGCTCTTCGCGGCGCTTGCGCAGGTACTGCATTTCGGGACTGTTATCCGGAGGTGCATAGAAGGGCGCCTTGGCGACCTCGGCGTCCGAAATCGGGATGCCGAAGCGCGTGCGGAACTGGGCCAGCTCCTGCTCGTTCATCTTCTTCTGCTGGTGGGTGATGTTGCGGCCCTCGCCCGCCTCGCCCAGGCCGTAGCCCTTGATCGTCTTGGCGAGAATGACGGTCGGCGCGCCCTTGTGTTCGGTGGCGGCCTTGTACGCCGCGTACACCTTTTCGGGGTCGTGTCCGCCTCGGCGCAGGCGCTGCAGATGTTCGTCGGAGACGTTCTCGACCATCTTGGCGAGCTCGGGGTACTTGCCGAAGAAGTGTTCGCGGATGTACGAGCCCGGCATGACGACGTACTTCTGGTAATCGCCGTCCACCACCTCGCCCATGCGCTGGACGAGCAGGCCGTCCTTGTCCATGGCCAGCAGCGGATCCCAGTCGTCGCCCCAGATCACCTTGATGACGTTCCAGCCGGC
>CAZQEN010000421.1:0-4939 GCA_964591605.1 uncultured Planctomycetales bacterium | reverse complement strand
TACCTGGACTTCGCCTGTATGGATGGACTTTCCATTCCCCATGCTATCTGCGTGGACCAGAGCCCCCTCCAATGGAATCGAAATGATTTCCATGTTCTGATGCGGATGGGTGCCGAAACCTTCGCCTCCGATGACGGCGTCGTCATTGAACAAGTTGACCACCCACGTCAGGTTGTCGAGCTTCTCACGCGAGGCGAGCGTGATGGCGCCGAGGGTCTCGGGCTCGTCGATTTCGCCGTCGCCCAGAAACGCCCAGACGCGGCATGCCTCTGTCTCTTTGATGCCCCGGTCCTGCAGGTAGCGGTTGAACCGGGCCTGGTAGATGCTCATGATCGGTCCGAGGCCCATCGAGACGGTGGGGAACTCCCAGAAGTCCGACATGAGCCACGGATGCGGGTAAGACGATAATCCGCCACCCGGCTTCAGTTCACGCCGAAAGTTCTCAAGCTGCTCGACGGAAAGCCGTCCTTCCAGGAAGGCACGGGCGTAAATACCCGGTGAGGCGTGGCCCTGGAAATAAATCTGGTCGCCGCTGGCGTGATCCTTGCCCCGGAAGAAGTGGTTGAAGGCCACTTCGTACAGCGTCGCGGCTGACGCGTAAGTCGAGATGTGGCCGCCAATTCCGGACGATTCCCGGTTGGCCCGGACGACCATCGCCATGGCGTTCCAGCGTACCAGGCTCTTGATGCGTCGTTCGAGTTCGCGGCTGCCCGGGTAGGGGGGCTGTTCTTCGGCGCGAATCGTGTTGACGTAGGGTGTGTTGGCCGTGAATGGGAGGCGAATGCCCTCCTGATGCAGATGCTCTTTGAGTTCATCGAGCAGTTGAAGAGCCCGCTGCGCACCGCGGGTCTTGAGCACATACTCCAGAGACGCGATCCACTCGTTGGTCTCTTCGTCGTGAGTGACGTTGGGTTCCAGCTCCGTCTCAGCCATGAATTCGCAACCTCTTGTGACTATAGGGCTTGCTGTTGCCGCCGCCCAGTGGCCGACGGACTCGTCCCGCCGATGCTCGACTATGGTGTTTGAAACCCTGAGGCGGGACCGCCCGACCGCTCGGGTGCATTGCGCCGGTCAGCAGGCCCTCGGCCGAGGCAGGCGCCCAGAATGCCCAGTATGAAGATTCAGGGGGACTCTGTCAACGAAGGCGACCAGTCGATCTCGTAGACGACGTGGCCGCTTGAGCGCATGCCCAGGCGGCGGTAGGTGCTGATCGCCGTTTCATTGTGTTCTTCGACGTAGAGCCGCAGCCCGCAGACGTTGGGGTCGGATTGCGCGAGTTGCCGCACGTGCTCGAAGAGGCGTTTGAACACCCCCCGGCCGCGGTGTTCAGGCGGCACGTAGACGCTCTGGATCCACCAGAACAGCCCCGCCCGCCAGTCGCTCCACTCGTGCGTGATCATGCATTGGCCGACGACCTGCCCATCGAGAATGGCGAGGAAGTAGCTCGCCAGTTCCGGCTGATCGAGAGCGGCCTGGACGCCGCGCCGGGCGATCTGCGGGTCGAGCCGCTTGGACTCCGTCTCGAGCGCCATGGCCATGTTGAACCGGGTGATGGTGTCGAGATCCGACTGAACCGCGGGGCGAATACTCAGGCTGGACTGTGTCTGCATGCTCACACCTCTCGGACGCACGCAGTATAGCGGCAACCCGCGTCGCTTTGTCACCTTCCTTCAGACCTGATCTCTGCCGGTCCTTGTCTGTAGAAAGCGCCGACGGTTGCATCGTGACCTCCGGGCCGTACACTCCGGCGGTGGCGGTGAGGGACCTGTGGAGGCGCAACCATGTCCAGACCGTGGCTGACGGTTCTCGTGTGGAGCCTTTCGGCAGTGGCGGGCTCCCATGTTCGCGGGGAGACCGCGCCCGGCGCGGCTGCGTCGGGGGCCACGATCGATATCCAGACGGACCACCTGCAGATGTCGCTGTCGTCGGACGGCCGTGTCGTGCGGTTCGCGGACCGCCGCGCGGGGCGCGACTATGCTGAAGCCAAGGCGCCCCCGCTTGCGGTGATCCGACGTGCCGGCCGTGAAGTCGCCGTCACGGGCCTGATCCGCCGCGGCGAGGAGCTCGTGCTGCGATTCGGAGAGGAGCCGATCCAGGTGCATCTGCTGCTCGCGACGAAGCCTGGGTACGTGATCCTGGAGGTGAAGGAGGTCACCGGCGATGGCGTGGAAGAACTCCGGTTTCTGAATCTGGCGACCACGCTGAAAGGCCGGCTGGACGATCCCTTCAGCGCGTGCGCGCTGGCGCTGAATCTCAAGACGAACGTGCCGGAGCTCCCCGGTCCCAGCGCGGCGGTTCATGCGACGTGCTATCCCCAGTTCGGCATGACCGGCGCCCGGGTTGCCCTGATCGGCTGCGCGCCGTCCGAGCTGCGGGCGATCATGCAGCAGGCGGTGAGCGACGCGCCCGACCTGCCGAAATCGAAACTCGGCGGCCCCTGGGCGATGGACGCGCCGATCAATCGCGGATCATACCTGTTCAACTTCGGCGACCTCTCCGAAGAGGCGGTCGATCGATGGATCGAGACCACCCAGCGCATCGGCTTCAACCAGATCGACTTTCACGGCGGCAGCTCGTTCCGCTTCGGGGATCTGCGCCTGAACCCCAAGACGTATCCCCGGGGGATGGCCAGCCTGAAAGCGGTCATCGACAAGCTCCACGCCGCCGGGATTGCCGCAGGGCTCCATACGTACGCCTTCTTTGTGGACAAGGACTCCGCGTACGTGACGCCGCGCCCGGATCCGCGCCTGGGCAAGGATGCGGTGTTCACGCTCGCCGCGGACCTGGCCGCCGACGCGAAGTCGGTTCCGGTGCTCGAATCCACGGACAAGATGTCCACCACCACCGGCTTCTTCGTGATGAACAGCGTGACGCTTCAGATCGACGACGAGTTGATCACGTACACCGGTGTCTCGAAGGAGGCCCCGTACGCCTTCACGGGCTGTCAGCGCGGCGCGCATGGAACGGCGGTCGCGGCACACGCGAAGGGCTCGAAGGTGCATCACCTCAAGGAGCTGTTCTTCCGCTTCTGCCCGGATGCTGAGTCGGATCTGCTGGCGGAGCTGGCCCGCAAGACGGCCGAGATGTTCAACGAAGCCGGCTTCGACATGATCTACCTGGACGCTCTCGACGGCGAAGGCATCATCGCCGGTGGGGCGGCCGGGTGGCACTACGGCTCGAAATTCGCGTTTGAGATCGCCAGGCACCTCAAGCGCCCGGCCCTCATGGAAATGAGCACGTTCCATCACCATCTCTGGTACCTGCGCTCGCGGTATGTCGCGTGGGATCATCCGAACCGGGGGTATAAACCGTTCATCGACCTTCACAGTCAGGCGAATGACGAGGCATCGCGGATGTTTCTCCCCGGCCACCAGGGCTGGTGGCGGGTTCGTACGTGGAGCGGGGCCCAGTTCGAGCCCACATATCCCGACGACATCGAATACCTCCTGTGCAAGTGCCTCGGCCGCGGGGAGGGTTTCTCGCTGCAGGGGATCGACCCCGCGACGATCCAGCAGACGCCGGCATTGCCGCGGCTGGCGGAGATCATGCGCCGCTACGAGGGGCTGCGCTACTCGGGCAAGGTGCCCGAAACGGTCCGCGCACGCCTGCGCGAGCCGAAAGCCGAGTTCACGCTCGACGAGAGCGGGCCTCAGCCGCGTTTCCGGCCGGTCCAGTCAGTTCGGGGGACGGTGACTGCGGGGGCGGGCCAGCCGCAGGTGCTGCGGTTCGACAACCCGTTCCGGCATCAGCCGCCCCGTGTGCGGATCGCGATGCTGCTGTCGGCGGGAAAAGGCGAAGGGTCGAATCGGTTGGATCTCACCTCGATGCGTGAGCCCGACGAGCTGCCCACGCGCTCGTCCGCGGCCCACGTGGGCATCACCCTTGCGGCGGCGTCCGAAGAGCCGGCCGAGGGCGTCAAAGCTCTGAGCTACCGGGCGGAAAACCGCGGCACCGCGGCGCAGGGCGCGTGGTCGATGGTCGGCAAGTCGTTCACGCCGCCCGTCGATATCTCGGTGCGGCCGGGCCTGGGTCTGTGGATCCGGGGTGACGGGCGGGGCGAAGTGCTCAATGTTCAACTCCGATGCCCGCCGCACCTGGTCACCGGCATCGGCGAGCACTACGTGCCCATTGATTTCACCGGGTGGAGGTACGTGGAGCTGATTGAGCTGGAGGGCGACCGTTGCGGCGACTACGCGTGGCCTCACAGCGGCAACAGCTACGGGCTGTACCGCGAGGAGATCGACCACCGGCAGATTGCGTCGGTGGGGCTCTGGTACAACAACATCCCGCCCGGATCCGCCGCCGAATGCCTCATCGGGCCGATTGAGACGTTCCCCCTGGTTGACGGCGAGGCCAGAGACTTTGTCCTCGAATCCGGCGGACAGCGGATCACTCTCCGGACGTCGATGAAGACGGGCCAGTATTTGGAACTCGATGGTTCCGGTCGTTGCCGGCTGTATGGTCCGGCCGGCGAGGAATTGCCGGCCCCACAAGTCGAGGGCTCGCCGCTGGTGCTCGCGCTCGGCGAGAATACAGTGAGCGTCGGTTGCACGGCCGTCTCCGGGGCTCGTCCCCGGATGCGCGTGATGCTCTCGACGGTGGGAGAACCGCTCGAGTAATCTGTTCGACGCCGATCCGGGCCGGTTGCGAGGTGGCTGCGATGACAAAACGGTTGCTTTACTGGTCAGGTCTGTTTTTGGGAGGCTGGGTATTCATGAGCGGGTGCGCAGAGTCCGGGACGCCGGTGCGCGAGGTACAGAAGGCGCCATTTGAGCCGGGGCAGCATGTTCTGCGGTTTGAGCGGACGCTCAGCCAGGTGGCCGCCCTGCCGTATCTGCTCTACCTGCCGGAAGGATACGGCGCCGACGGGTCCCGCTGGCCGCTGGTGCTGTTCCTCCATGGGGCGGGCGTGCTGGTCCGCGACATCGAGCGCGTCAGG
>CAZQEN010000420.1:0-6048 GCA_964591605.1 uncultured Planctomycetales bacterium | reverse complement strand
CCATCAACCGCCGATGGCGCGACCGCGACGGCAACTCGAAGGAAGAGGTCTGCTTCGTCGATTTGAGCGCCTTTGGAAAGCAGGCAGAGGTCATCAATCAGTATATGAGGAAGGGCCGATCGATTCTGGTCGAAGGCCATCTCAAGTACCGCCAGTGGACAGACAAGGAAGGGCGGAACCGCAGCAAGCTCGACGTGGCGGTTGAGAACTTCACCTTCCTGTCCGACCGCCAGGGCGGCGGGGGCGGCGCCGAAGGGGGTGGAGGGGGACAGAGGGGCGGATACAACCGTGCCCCGGCGGCCCCCGCCGGTGGGGGAGGCGGCGGCTACGACGCCCCGGCTCCGGACGACGCACCGCCGCCCATGGACGACGCACCGCCGCCGGAGAATCCGGAGATCCCGTTCTAAGCGCGAGCGGTGCGGCGTCCACATGCGTGAACACGACGCGCGCCTCGGGCGGGACTGGACGGCAACCTTCGCTGCGGACAAAGCCTGAGCGCGTGCCCGCCGCAGCCGGGGATGGGGACGGACGAAGAACTCACATACGAATGGTTGAGGGCCGCGGATTATCGATGCACACCGACGGCCCGCATGATATAAAGACAGAGGTGACCGCATGAAACTGTTACTGCGACGCGACATCGCCAAGGTCGGCCTGGCCGGCGACGTTGTTGACGTCAAAGAAGGATACGCGCGCAATTATCTCATCCCGCAGCATCTGGGTGTCGAGCCGACCAAGGCCAACCTCAAGATGGTCGAGGAGGACAAGAAGCGGGCCGAAGAGGAGCGCCGCGTGCGCCGGGCCCGCCTCGAAGAGCAGGTGGCCAGGATGCGCGAGGTGGAGGTCACCATCTCGGCCGCGTGCAACGTCGAAGGCCATCTGTACGGCTCGGTCGGACCGCGCGAGATTGCGGCCGCTCTGCGCGATCTGGGTCACGACGTCGAGACCAAACAGGTACAGCTCCGCGAGCCCATCAAGCGGATCGACACGCTCACCGTCCCCGTCAAGTTCGGCGACGACCTGTCGGTCGACGTGAAGGTCTGGGTCGTGCGCGAAACCGGCAGCGGCGAACTGGAAGAGCCGTCGGAACAAAAGCAGGAGGCGAAAGCCGATGAACCCCGCAGGGAGGAAGGACCACGGTTCTACGGCGGCGGTGTCGACGCCCTCGACACCGACCTCTAACAGCGGCCCGGGCCTGCGACCCGTCAGCGACGGATCGAGCGGCCCGGCTCCGCAGGTCGTGGATCGCGGGCCGGATGCCCGGCCTCCGATCCGCATCGTTGATGCCAACGGCGGCGGCCGGTCCGGCGACGGGGCCGCCAGCCCGCTGCTGGCCCGCGTCCCGCCCCAGGATCTCGAAGCCGAGATGTCCCTGCTCGGCTCGATGATGCTGCACCGCGACGCGATCGGCGACGTCCTCCCGCTCATCCACCGCGACGAATCCGAACGGCTCTATCAGCCCGCGCACCGCCGCCTGTTCGAAGTCCTCGTGGACATGTACGACCGGGGCGACCCCGTCGATCTCGTGACCGTGCGCAGCGAGCTCGAACGCCGCGGGCTGCTCGCCGAAATCGGCGGCGTTGACTACATCGTGCAGCTCGCCGAGAGCGTCCCCAGCCATCTCAATGCCGAGTTTTACGCCCGGATCGTACGCGACAAGGCCATGCTGCGCGACCTCATCGGGGCGGCCGGGCGCATCACCGAGGAGGCCTACAACCACCACGACGAGGCCGTCGAAATCCTCGACCGCGCCGAGGAATTCCTCTTCCGCGTCACCGACCAGCGCATCAGCCAGCAGATCACCCCCATCTCGGGCGAGCTCGAGGAGATCTTCCGCCAGATCGAGTCGCGCGACGGGCACTACATCACCGGCGTGCCCACCGGTTTCATCGAGCTCGACGACATGCTGAGCGGGATGCAGAACGGCGAGATGATCATCGTGGCGGCCCGGCCGTCGATGGGCAAGACGGCGTTCGGGCTGAGCGTGGCCGAGCACGTCGCCCTGCACGGCCGGCCGTGCGTGTTTTTCTCGATGGAAATGAGCAAGCAGTCGGTGGTGCAGCGCATCCTGTGCTCGCACGGCCGGGTCGACTCGCACAAGCTGCGGCGCGGCATGCTCAGCACGGTCGAGATCCAGGGTCTGGCCGCGGTGTGCGACGAGCTGGCCAGTGTGCCGCTGTACGTCGACGATACGCCGGGCATGAGCGTGCTCGAGCTTCGCGCCAAGTCGCGGCGGCTCAAGGCCCGTCATCAGATCCAGGCCATCTTTGTCGATTACCTGCAGCTCATGCATTCCCCCGCCCGAAGCGAGAGCCGCCAGCAGGAGGTCAGCGAGATCTCGCGCGGGCTCAAGGCCCTGGCCCGCGAGCTCAACCTCCCCGTGGTCGTGCTCGCCCAGCTCAACCGCAACCCCGAGGGCCGCACCGACAACCGCCCGCGAATGAGCGACCTGCGCGAGTCCGGCGCGATCGAGCAGGACGCCGACGTGATCATGCTCATTCACCGCGAGGAGTACTACAAGAAGGAGAGCTGCCCCGAGGAGCTCAAGGGCATCGCGGAGATCATCATCGACAAGCAGCGCAACGGCCCGACCGGCGTCGTCAAGCTCCTCTTCAACAACCGCCTCACCCGCTTCGACAATCTCGCCTACGGGGCAGACGCCGGCGGTTATGTACCCCAGCAGGTGCCGGAGGTGGAGTCCTACGACACCGGCGGCCGCGCCCACGGCGCACGGGGCACCGGCGAGGGTTTAGGAGGCGGTTCCGGCCAGTCCTACCAGCGCCCCGAGCCGGTTTTCAACCCCGACGGCCCCGGCGACACTTACCAGTCACAGATGGGCGAAGGCGACGAGGACGAGCCGGCGCCGTTCTGAGCGTTCGGCGGAATGTTGCACTTGTTCCGGGATCCGCCTGGGCAGGCCGTGCCCGACGGCACCCGGCAGAACGGCCAGACCCGCCCGCGGGCAAATAATGGTAGGAATCGATTCTTCGCAGGTACGTCGTTTACAATAGGACGGCATACGCCTCGCCTTGTGCGGGCTGCTCAGGAAAGCGCCCCGTCGCGGACGCCGGCCCTGCAGGGCATTCAGGCAGGGTGGAGCCGGCCATGAGATATTTCCGCCGGGTCATTGGCAGCGTTGTACTCCAATTCGTTTCGACCACTGCCGCTCAGGCGGTGATCGGGGGGCGCAATGAACTGGAGATCGATTTCACCCACCCGCAGGAGGCAGAGAGCAAGTGCGTCTGGGCGCCGGCCGATCGGTTGACGGCCACGCCGGCGGGTCTGGAGTGGTCAGGTTCACCCAGGGGATTCTGCAGAGCCTCCATTCAAACCCGGCCGATCGGTGTGGGGCTCTCCTGGCGGCCCATCACCGCGATGTCATGTCGTGTCGAGATCCAGGCTGCGGCCACGGCTGCGACGCTTCCGGGCGGTCAGCGCATACCATCCGGCCCTGGAACGGTCTACGTCCGCTACTCTCCGGATCTTCGACACTGGTCCACCTGGCAGGCCCTGCAGCCTGGCGACGCGGATCCACGCGGGCAGAAGCGGGAGGGGCGGCTTTTCAGCGGGACGATTCAGATTCCCATGTCGGAGCGGACGGAGTACAGCAAGTATGTCTCCGAGTACTCCACGCTCGATGTCCCCTGGACGAACGATGAGGAGGCCGTGGTCAAGTGGGCCCTGGCCCGCGATCCCGAGCTGTTCGAGAGGCATATTCCCTTCATCGGGCACGTGGAATTCCTGTATGAGGCGGATTTTCTCGATGGGCAGCCGATCACCTCCTTCCGAGCGACGATGGGATGGTTTGTGAGCGGCCTGCACTCGCCTCCGAAGGACGAGAATCTCTTCAAGGATCGCATGGGGGCCGCCTGGCGGTTCGCCGCGCCCGAATCACCGCAGGCGGCTGCCTCCGCCCCGGCCGCTGAGTCGGCCATGGCTCGGGTGCCGGCGGGCTCTCCGAGTCGGCAGTTCCGCAGGGACCTGGTGGCCCTCGAGAACCTGCTGCTCGATCGTGACATTTTCCAGTCGGCATCGGCGTTGGAGCGCCTGCAACGCGAGGTCGCAGGTCTGACCCCGGCCCTCGCGGCACGGGTGCGCTCTCTCAAGCGCGCCGTCCTGGAGGAGGCCAGGCGGCAGGAGGTGAGCGTCGGAGACGGCTACCTGTGGGTGCGCAGGCCGATCGCGCCTCTTGCTCCCAAGCCGCAGGCTGATGCGCAGCAGATTCTGGATCAGCAGCGACGCTCGAAGGCGACCGCAGGGGTGGCCGTGGTGCGCATCCGATTGGAGGATCCGGCCAGCGAGGAAAAGGTAGGCGTCCGGGCCAGCGACTTGAACACCTGGAGTTGCTGCTGGGGCTATGGCGGATACCAGGCCGTGGCCGACGGCGATTTCGTCCTGCTGGGCAAGGCCTATCAGAGCGGCGTTCAGAAGGGGCGCATCGACATTCATGCCCTCCGGCATGCGGCCGCGGGCATCGACATCGAAATCCCCGAGAACCAGGTGATCTACGCGGGTGAGTTGATCGTCCGCGCGCTTCCACGGGAGAAACTCGGCCACCTGCTGGTACGCGTCACACCCGAGGCCGGGCTCTCGCTCAGCGGTGCTCGCGTGCATATGGGCCGCGGGTTCGCCCGGCGTGATGGCGGGTCGGCCCTGGGCCCTGATGGCACGTGTCTGATCGAGGACCTCGGCGCAGGATCGTGCCAGTTGTATGTGGACAAGCCGGGGGTGCTGTGCGGCCCGCGCGTCGAGGCGAACGTGGCAGCCGGCGAAACACGCACTATGGAACTGCAGGTCTTCGCCCGGCGGCGCGTGGAGATCGAGTGGGCATATCGAGTCCCCGCAGGTGAGGGAGAATGGACCGCGGGCACCAGCACGCTGCTGACCGGGGATTCGTTGCCCCTGAACATGTGGGGGGCGAACGCGAGCATCCTGGAACTGAGCGAATGGTACGGGGCCACGGCCCACATCCAGGGTGTCAACGGCCGGCTCAAGCCTGCGCCGGCGGACGATTTCGAGCACGGCCGCGTCAGCGTCCCTGCGGAGCAGATCCGACGCAGCGGGCGCTCAGCGTATCCGATCGCGGTGGGCAGGGTATTCGCCGTGCGGTATGGGCCGGACGCCCATGCCCGCAGTGAAGGCGAAGCGCTGGTCCGCATCCGCAGCATCGAGCCGGCGGTGCCGCTGGCGACGAGTCCGGCCCCGTGAACCGACGTGACCGCAGGCTGCCGGCCTCCCCGAGGTCGGGTCAGGCTGAGTCATATGGCAGGATTTGACATTTTCTGCCATGATCGTATCATGGGTTGGTATGGCCACACCACAATCGAGCATGAATATCTCACTCCCCGAGTCGCTCCGCGAATGGGTCGAACAGCGTGTATCGGATGAAGGCTACGGCACAGCCAGTGAGTACTTTCGCGCCCTCGTCCGAGAGGATCAGAGACGCAGGGCTCGCGAGGAGCTGGACCGAAAGCTCATTGACGCTCTGGATGGGGGCCCGGCCAGGATCATGACGGCCCAGGACTGGCGGCACGTCCGATCAGCGGTGCGAAAACGGCTCAGCGCGGCGAAGAAACGGCGTTGATCCCTGCATTCCCGCCTGATGGACCAGAGGACCCCATCACATGATCGTTCGACGGCCCGCGTTCATCGATGCATTGATCGAAAACGCGACTTACATCGGCCAGGACAGTCCCGCCGCGGCGGAACGCTTTCTCGCCGCCGCTGAAGCAACAATCCTGCAACTCCAACAGACTCCCAGACTTGGTCGGATCTATGAGAGCGAGAATCCGCGGCTTGCGGGCATCCGCGTCATCCATATAAAGGCTTTTCGCAACTATCTTCTCTTCTATCGACTCATCCCGGCCGGAATCGAATTGCTGCATCTGCTCCACGGGGCTCGTGACATCCCGAGCGTCCTATCCAAGGAGCTCTAAAACGTCAACTCGGTCGGAGGCGGGTCACGGTTGACGCAGGGTGCATCCAGAGTTCAGTGGCAGGTGGGTGGCATGGGCAGCGTACTCTCTGCCCGTGCCGAGTGGGTCACGG
>CAZQEN010000419.1:0-6061 GCA_964591605.1 uncultured Planctomycetales bacterium | reverse complement strand
CGCTCAGCGAAGCCGAAGCTGCCCATGCCACCCCGCCCAAGCTGTCACGGACCCCTTCCGGACAGGCGGACCGACCCCTCGGTGAGTCTGGACAAGCGGCGGGGGCATAGGGAGGTCGCCCTGCAGGGAGATGCCGCCGGCTGACGGTGCCTCCAGTCGGCGCCTCGGGGTCACCCTTGATACCGGCACGATGCTATTGGACACTTGGTCGGCTGCGCGAGGCCCGGCAGGAGTTTCAGCGAGCGCTGCAGGCCGGGGAAGCGGCGCCCGGCTATCTTCGGCAGTGCCTTGACGCGATCTCCCGAACGGCGACCCCCGGCACGCTTCCTGCATCCGCGCACTCATCGGATTGAGCATGTCACGGGCGGCAAGGCGGCGGCTTATTCTTTGTCTGACTTTCGCCGCTCGAAGAGACGCTCGAGTTCGCCGCGGGTCACGATCAAGTCATCGGGCATCTTGTCGAATCCCAGGCGAACCCCGTCGCCGTGCGACTCCACCACATGGATTTCCGCAATGAGCTCACCGCTGCGGTGGAGCAGGAGCTTCTGTCCGATGGTTCGGGTGAGCACCAGCACGATGTCCTCCGAAACGTTGCACGGGCGGGTCGTCCCGTCACGTGCAGGGTCCGCGGGCCGAATGGCCCGGTGGGTCGATGACCCCGCGTGGGTGGCTGCGTCGCCGGCAGCGGCCTGATTGTAGCCCGTTGCGGCTGCGCCTCGTAGTCCGGCCTGCCGGGCCGGACGCGCCATGACGGATTGATTCTTTGACGTTTTTCCGGCCGCGCGTACCATACCGGGTTCATGCGCTGACCGGCGGTTATTTCCGAGCAGATGCACCGGCGGCCGGTCCAGCTCAGCTCAAAGCAAAGGAGAAGTGTACATGCCCCGCAAATCCAATCGTCGCCAGTTCCTCCAGGCGTCCACGGCCGCCGGACTGGGTTACTGGGTGGCCGGCACCCAGAGCGTCTGGGCCCAGAGCCGGATGAAGAACGGCAAAATCAACGTCGCCTGCATCGGGACCGGCGGAATGGGAGGAGGAGACACCGACAGCGTGTCGGGCCAGAACATCGTCGCGCTGTGCGACGTGCGCGACAGCGCGCTGGGGGACAAGACGTCGAAGTTCTCGAAGGCCAGGGGCTTCAAGGACTATCGCAAGATGTTTGACGAGATGGAGAAGGAAATCGACGCCGTCACCGTCTCGACGCCCGATCACACCCATGCCCCCGCGGCCATGATGGCGCTGAAGCGCGGGATTCACTGCTTCGTGCAGAAGCCGCTGTGCCACGACGTGTGGGAGGCCCGGGAGCTGCTGCGGCTGGCCACCACGCTCAAGGCCAAGGGCGGCGGGAAGCTGTGCACGCAGATGGGCAACCAGGGCACCTCGTCGGCCGGCCTGCGGAAGGCGGTCGAAACGGTGTGGGCGGGGATGATCGGGCCGGTGAAGGAGGTCCACGTGTGGACGAACCGCCCGGTCTGGCCGCAGGGCACCGGTGCGGTGCTGGGTCTGACGGACGTTCGCTTCGCCATGCACGGCAAGGCAGGGCTCAAGGATGGCGAGTCGGCTCATCCTCAGCCCAGGGACGTCGACTGGGATCTGTGGCTGGGGACGGCGCCATATCGGCCGTATCAGCCGCAGTATCAACCGTTCAACTGGCGTGGTTGGTGGGACTGGGGCACAGGTGCGCTCGGTGACATGGCCTGCCACACCGCCAACATGGCCTTCATGGCGTGTAAGCTGGGATACCCCACGCGCGTCGAGGCGGAGATGTCGGAGTACAACCCGGAGACGTTCCCGATGTGGAGCGTGATCCGCTACGAGTTCCCGGAGCGGGAGGGGCTGCCCCCGCTCAAGTGGACCTGGTACGACGGCGGGAGCGACAAGCCGGCGTGGGTCAACAAAAAGCTCAAGGAGCTGGCCCAGGGGCGGGACATCCCCGGGAGCGGTTCGCTGCTGCTCGGGGAGAAGGGCACGCTGTTCTCGCCGGCGGACTACGGCGATGACTGGGTGCTTCTGCCCGAAGGCCAGAAGCGCGACGACGTGCAGGTGGAGCAGAAGCTGCCGCGGTCGCCGGGCCACAAGGAAGAGTGGTTCGCCGCCATCCGCGAGGGCAAGCCCGAGCTGGCGATGTCGAACTTCTCGTACGCCGGCCCACTGACCGAGACGGTGGTGCTCGGCTGTGTGGCGATGCGGGTCGCGCCCGGCATGGAAGTGGAGACGGAGCAGTCGGAGGGCAAAAAGAGGAAGGTTCGGCATCACCATATTGACTGGGACGGGCCGAACATGAAGATCACGAATGTCCCGGCCGCGAATGCGTTCCTCAAACGTGAATACCGCAAGGGCTGGGAGGTGTGATCGGACGGGTGGCCCTCAGTGCGATACTGCCACGAGCCGGGACCGATGTTCCGGCCGCCGGAAGACGGGTCACTGAGCGCTGACGCATGCAAAAAGGGAGCCGGTCGTCGCAGGGACGACCGGCTCCCGCTGTTTTCGAATGACGCAGCGCAAAGAAGGCACCGGCGCCAGTGCCCGAGGGCTCAGTTCCCGCAGTTCACATCCGTCTGCGGGGCCGAGCCGCTGTAGCAGCGCTGCTGGACCGCGTAGTCGCGCAGATCCACGTCGCCGTCGCCGTCATAGTCCGGACGGATCCGGTTGTTGCAGTTCTTGCTGACGGTGCAGCCGGCCGGCAAGTTGTTCGGGTCGTAGGCCACGCCGTCGCGGGTCTGGCACGCCATGAAGATGTCCAGATCGTCGTTCCCGGCGCCGGTGACGCCCGCGTCCACCCGGCCGTCATCATTGAGGTCCGCTGCGACCGCGGTGGCGGCCGCATGCGGCGTCGGGGCACCAATGGCGAAGTCGGTCAGGTTCACATTCGTGTCGGAGCAGACCGGGACGCGGTTGAGGGCCTTCGATGCATCTCCGCCGATGGACGGCGCGGGATTGGCGCCCTCAAAGCAGTTGGCGCTGCCGTACCCGACGAAATCCACGATCCGGCAATCGCTGGGACATGCGACGGCGGGCAGGCCATCGGTGGTCTTGAGCAGGGCGAGCTTCCCGCTGTTGCCGCTCATGTCGATGCTCGGATTGGTGACATTGGCAGCGGGCAGCGGAATGCCGCAGTAGGTCGGGCCCGCGCAGCCGCCCGGCGAGGTATGCCCCAGGGCGATGAGGTAGTACTGGCCGGGCAGGATCGTCCCCGACAGGTTGGTCTTGTTGCTGCTCCATCCCGAACCGGTGGCTGCCGCATATTGCAGCGACCAGCCGTCTACGCTGACCGGCGTCGTGCCCTTGTTGAAGAGCTCGACGTAGTCGTTCTGGTAGATGGCCCCGGCATTGCCGCCGCCTCCATAGACCGAGGCGATCACGATCTGCTGATCGGCCGCATTCGCTCCGCCGGTGTCCACCGTCACGATGTTCGAAACGGCCGGCGGACCGTAGGCATTGGTCACCGTCACGCGGTACTGATCATCGTCGTCGGCGGCCACGGCCGAGGCGATCGTGAAGGTCGGGCTGTCCGTTCCGACGGGCACGAAGCCGGTGTTCTCCGGCTGCGGGTTCTTCTCCCACTGGTAGTGCAGGCACGGCCCGTCGGCCAGCACGGTGAACGTCGCGGAGAGTCCCACACACGTATTGGCGCTCGACGGCTGGGTCAGGATGGTCGGGCTGATCGCCGAGGCGCTGTTGTGGGCGAGCGGGGCGGCGACGACGAAATCGTTGCCATTGTTGTTCGTATCGACGCACTCGGAGATGCGCATAAGGGCCGTCGCGTTTCCGGTGGCCGCCGCGGGGTTGCCGCCCTCGGCGCAGCTCGTCGTCGGGTTCCATCCGACGAAATCGACGATGCTGCAGGCGGTTGGCGATCCGCCGTTGCCGTACGGACAGATCTCGGCAAGCGGGTCGCTGTGCTTGACGAGGGCCACCTTGGCGCCCTGGGCGCTCAGGTTGATCCCGCCGTTGGCCTGGGCGGTGCCATCGACATCCGGCGCGGGCAGGGCGCCCGTCTGGTTCGATCCGGCAGCCTCCTGAATCAGGAAGAACTGGCCGGGCTGAATGGTGCCGGTGAGCACGGTCACGCGCGGCGGACGGTCGAAGTTCGCCGAGGTGCTGGCCGCATCCGACGAGGCATACTGGACGGACCAGCCGGTGACGTTGACCGGGACGGCCCCCTTGTTGAAGAGCTCGATGTAGTCGTTGGTGTAGAGGGAGCCGCTGTTGCCGCCGCCGCCGTAGACCTGCGAGATCACGATCTGTTTGTCGGCGGCGGTGGCCGCGACGCCGATGGTCAGGGCGGCGGGGTTGGTGCTCACGCTGGTCGAGCTGCATGCACGGGTGATCGTGCACTTGTAGGGGCCGGCGGCGGCATCGCCCACGGTCACGTTGGTGATGAACAGGTTCGGCGTGGTGGCGCCGGCGATGGTCGATCCCGAACCGGTGGGGCCGTTCACCATCGCGATGTTCGCGCCGTTGAACCACTGGTAGGTGAGTCCGCCGCCCAGGGCACGGGCCGAGAACGCGGCGGTTTCACCCGGGCACCGCGTCGCGTTGGCGGGCTGGCCATCGTCGGGTGGGACGGCGCCGGCATTGCCGAGGACGAGCGTGCCGTCCTGCACGTCGAACGTGAGGTTGAAGTTGCTGCTGCGGCCCTGGGCATCGGCGACAGTGATGGGAATCGAAGCCGTGCCGAGCGCCTGGAGGCAGGGAATCACGCGGGTCAGCGAGAAGTTATTGTTTCCGTTGTCGGTGAAGGCTTCACTGGCAACGCCGCCGATCGAGGTGGTGTTGCCGGTGACGGTGATACCGGTGCTGGTGGGGTTGGTTCCGGGTGTGACCAGGACGGTCATCGTCACGCTGTCTCCGGCGAAGACGGGGTCGGGGCTGGCGCCGCCCGAGCCGGTGGGGTTGGTCACCAGCGGGCAGACGTTCAGCGGCGAGCTGCTGTTGCGCGGCATGGGGGCGACGACGGTGAAGTCGGCGCCGTTGTTGTTGCTGTCCTGGCAGCCGTTGTTCTGCCGGATGGCCGCGGTGGTGTTGCTGAGGGTCGGGGCCGGCGAACCGCCCGAAGTGCGTCCTTCGTAGTCGGATGGAGAAGCTCCGTAACCGATGAAGTCTGCGATGTTGGCGTCCGGCAACGGCGTGGCGCTTCCCAGGGGGCTGGTGTTCTTAACGAGGGCGACTTTTCCGGTGGAGCCGCTCATGTTGAAGGTGGTGGTGGGAATCAGATCCGGCGTGGGCAGGGGCACGCCATTCGCGAACCCGCCGAACTGTTGAATCAGGTAATAACCGCCCGCCGGGATCGTGGCACTGGGAATCGGGCTGACAACCCAGGTCACGCCGATCGAACTGGCATACTGGACCGACCAGTTGCTGAGGATTGCGGTGGTCTGGCCGGCGTTGAAGAGTTCGACGAAGTCGTGCGTGTACTGCGCACCGGTATTGTTCCCGCCGCCGTAGATCTGGCTGATGACCACCTGCTGGGCCTGAACCGTGCCGGCCAGCGCGAGCGCCGCGACCGCCACCCACCGAGTCGTGAATGCCGTCCTCATGCCGAATGCCTCCTTCGCGTAGACTGTGATACGTATGATTCGTCCGGCGTCTGAGCGGCCGGCGAATCGACCCCGGGGAGGCCGGATGCATGTATCCGGCTCCCATCCCCTCCGGATGGCCGCTGGTCCATGATAACACCGAGCGGCGCGCAGTGGAGGAGCCGGCCGCACACTGCCTACCGGCTCCATCTCATGCTTCGCAGGCAGGCCAACGCGGCTCAACTCAGCGAGCCCGGCGCCGGCCGTTATCGGCCTCAGTCGCCGCAGTTCGGGTTCGTCTGCGGGGACGACCCGTTGTAGCAGCGCTGCTGGACCGCATAATCGCGCAGATCCACGTCGCCGTCGCCGTCGTAGTCGGTGCGGATCCGGTTGTTGCAGTTCTTGCTGACCGTGCAGCCGGCCGGCAGGTTGTTCGGATCATAGGGCACGCCGTCGCGGGTCTGGCACGCCATGAAGATGTCCAGATCGTCGTTGCCGGCGCCCGGTACACCCGCGTCCACCCGGCCGTCGTTGTTGAGGTC
>CAZQEN010000418.1:0-6084 GCA_964591605.1 uncultured Planctomycetales bacterium | reverse complement strand
CGAGCGGTTTGAGCTGCCACTGGTACTCGTACAGCAGGTCCTCTGCCCCCTGGGAGGCGCCATCCGGAGCGCTGTCCACCGCGCGGACGCGCAGGCCGCGGACCTCGCAGAGAAGCTGGCCTGCTTCGTCGAAGATCTCTACCTCGCAGACCAGCTCCTGCCGGGCGACATCAACGATGCGTGCATGAGTCCACGGCCCGGAGGCTGGCGGCGCGTAGAGGCGCACCTGGTCGAATTCGACGGGCATGTACACATGGTGTGTGTCGTCAGCGCGCCCGGGAATCGCACCCGTCAGGGCCTGCAGGCACGCGTCGAGCAGCGCGGGGTGGAAGTGATATCCAACGGTTTCGAGCCCCAGTTCGCCCGGATCACGTACCCGGGCGAGCGCTTCCATTTCTCCTTTCCACAGACGCTCGATCCCCAGGAAAGTCGGCCCGTAGTCCAGTCCGACCTCACGGAGCTTCCGATAGCACTCGTCCGCCGGCAGCTCCTCCCGACAGCGTTGTCGGATCGCGGCGAGATCAACCCGTCGCAGCTCGCCGTTGCCATCGCCCTTTCGGATTCTGCCGCGGGCATGGGTCGTCCAGGTCCTTTGCTGCGGGTCGCTCAGGCTGCTGATGTGGATCGTCAGCTCTCTGGGGTCAACGGCGGTGTGAAGCGTCACGAGCTGCTGGTCGGTAACGAAGCAGGCTTTGGGCAGTTCGAGATTCTCAACAATCAGAGAGGCGCCCGGCGCTGAGTCCTGACCGCCGAGCAGCACCGCGCGTCCTGCTGCCCACGCGAGCTCCAGGTACGAGGTGCCCGGCAGGAGTGCGTGACCCTGGACGCGGTGGTCGCCCAGGTATGGGAACAGGCGGCAATCCACCCTGGATTCCCACGTGGGATGTGATGCATTCAGCCGGCGCCCCAGTAATGGGTGCTGCTTGCCGGGAATCCGAAAGTCCATGGATTCCTTCGACTCGTGCCAGAAATACTGGCGCTGCCACGGGTACTGGGGCAGGCGGACGCACCGGCTCCCCGGCCGCGACAACGCCTCCCAGCATATGGGATGGCCCAGCGCGTGCAGCGCGCCGAGCGAACCCAGCAGCGTGGCCTGCTCGTCTTCCTTGCGGCGCAGCGACGGCAGGACGGACGCCTTGCGGCTTCGGCGATCCAGGCACTCGCTGATCGCGCTGGCCAGCACCGGGTGCGGACTGAGTTCCAGGAATACGTCGCACTCGCGCTCGAGCAGTTTGTCGATGCCGTCCGCGAAACGCACCGAATCCCGCACGTTGTGCCACCAGTAGTCGGGGCCCAGATCGCGGCCGTCGATGATGTCGCCTCTCACGGTTGAAACGAGATCGATGGCGGCAGATCTTGGCTCGATGCCCTCGAGCGACGCCAGCAGCTCGCCGCGCATCGGATCCATGTGGGCGCTGTGGAAGGCGTAATGGACCTGCAGAAAACGGCAGAACACCTGTCGGGCGTCCAGTGCCTGGCGGATGGCTTCCAGCGGTTCGCGGTCGCCCGACAGGGTCACGCTCGTCGGACCGTTGATCGCGGCGACGGACACGCGGCCACCATACGGGGCGATCGTTTGCCGGGCCTCATCGGCGTCCAGCCCTACCGCGAGCATGGCACCTTCGGCGCCGGCCAGCTCCATGCAGCGGCCGCGATGAAAAATGACGCGAACGGCGTCCGGAAGGCTCAGCGCCCCCGCCAGGTATGCGGCTGCCACTTCGCCCACGCTGTGGCCGACCACGGCGTCCGGCTCAATGCCCCAGGACTTCCACAATGCGGCCAGAGCCACCTGGAGTGTAAAGATGGCTGGCTGAGAGATGGAAGTGATGTCCATGCGCGACCGGGATTCATCCGCGGTGAGTTCGCCCAGCAGCGACCAGCTCGCGTGGCCGCGCATCAGCTCATCACAGAGATGAACCACGTCTCTAAAGACGGGCTCGCGTTCGAGCAGTTGGCGTCCCATCGCCCACCACTGCGGGCCCTGCCCGGAGCAGACGAACGTGAGCCTGGGCCGCCGGCCGGTCGCCGCTCGACCGGTACTCGTCGTCGGTCGCCGCTCACCCGCGAGGAACGCGTCCAGATGGCCGAGCAGTTCCTCCCGCGTGCGAGCCACGAGGCTCAGGCGGTGCTCGTGGTGTGTTCGGCGGAGACCGGCGGTGTAGCACACGTCTTCCAGTGGAACTCCCACCAGCTCACCCTTCTCGGCCAGCGCGTCGCGGACCAGGCGCGCGGCCGCCTGCAGCGCTTCCGGACTGCGGGCCGAGATCGGCAGCAGAAAGGGCCGATCCAGGCCGGTGCGCTCTGTATCGTTTGCCGCGCGTTCAGCCGAAGTGGGCGCCTCGCACAGCACGATGTGCGCGTTCGTCCCGCCGAAACCGAAGGAGTTCACGCCGGCCAGCGCCCGACCGGTGTGTGGCGGCCACGGCTGCAGGGTCAGCGGCACGCGGAGTTGCAGCTCATCAAATGGAATATCGGGGTGAGGCGTTTCCAGATGCAGGTTCGGCGGAATGGCGCGATTCTGCAGGGCCAGAGTCGCTTTCACCAGACCTGCGATTCCTGAAGCCGGCTCGAGATGGCCGATGTTCGTCTTGACCGAGCCGATGAAACAGAAGTCCCCTTTCGGCCGGTTCGCGGCGAGCACCCGGCCCAGCGCCCGGGCCTCGATCGGATCCCCTACGCGGGTACCCGGCCCGTGCGTCTCGACGAATTGAACTTGTGCCGGCTCGACCCCGGCGTCGCGGCAGGCTTCGATGACCAGTGCTTCCTGGGCTTCTTGATTGGGGACGGTGATCCCCGGTGTCCGGCCGTCCTGGTTCACCGCCGATCCCAGAATGAGCGCATAAATCGGATCCTCGTCCGCGAGGGCGTCGGAGAGTCGCTTGAGCACGACGAGTGCGGCGCCTTCGCTGCGCGTCATTCCATCGCCTTTGGCATCGAAGGCCTTGGACTTGCCGTCAGGCGAGAGCATCGACATCCGGCTGAAGCCCACATACGGCTCGGGCTTGATCAGCACGTTCACGCCACCCGCCAGTGCAAACCGGCATTCGCGACTCGAAAGCGACCGGCAAGCCAGATGAACCGCGACCAGGGACGAAGAGCATGCCGTATCAACGATCATGCTCGGCCCGCGGAGATTGAAGTAGTAGGACAGCCGGTTGGCCGTGATGCTCAGGGCGGCTCCGGTGTTGGAGTGGGCGTCGATATCGGTCAGGTCGCAGCAGGTGTTCTGGAGCAGGGTGTAATCATGATTCGACATGCCGATGAAGACGCCGCCCTCACTGCCCGACCGCACGTCCAGCACCTGTCCCGCGTCCTCCAACGCCTCCCAGGCCACCTCCAGCACCAGCCGCTGCTGAGGGTCCATGCGGGCCGCTTCACGGGGAGAGATTCCGAAGAAATCGGGATCGAATTCGCCGATGCGGTTGATGAAGCCTCCCCAGCAGCTTGAGCTCTTGCCCGGCATTCCAGGCTTCGGGTGATAGAACGCGTTCAGATCCCATCGATCGTCGGGAATCCGCCTGATCGCATGCACACCCTCTCGAAGGAGCGACCAGAATTGGGTTGGGCTGTCGGCGCCGCCGGGAAGGCGGCAGCCGATGCCGATGATCGCAATGGGCTCACGAGGCGCATGGCGGCCATCATTCCGGCCGTGTGTCGGATCGGGCGAGCGTGAACTTCCCAGATGAGCTGTCATCACGTCAGACATCCGTTTCAGATCGAGAGACCGCGCGTGTCCAAACAGATGGCTGGATTCAATCCTGAGATGCCGATGTGCTCACCAAGGTAAGGCCGCTCCTCGCGGAGTCAAGAGAGGATTGGGCTCTTTTCTGGAAATGTGTGTACAGGTCCGCCGGCAGGTGCCCCAGCCATCACCCAAGGGGGGGCCGTCAGGCGATCGTCTGCATGCCTTCGGAGGGCGCAGCGCTGGAGGAACACGTTTGGCCCACCGCGTCCTGCAGGATCGATCGGGCGCCGGCCGCGAGACCCTCGATGCGGCGCCGGCTCAGGATCGGCTCCACTCCGCCGATGTGCCAATAGAGAACTTCGTCGAGAGTCGTAGCGGTCGCGTACAGGCGGACAAGCACCGATACTCCCGCCACGAAACCCATCGACAGAATGCGGAGGGGACCGTGCCCGCAGGCGATATCCACCCGACCGATATTGCTCAACGATACCGGCAGCGGTGGCGGAAAGAATCTCTTAATGACGGTTGACGCGCCGCGCCTTCGCCGAAGGAACCACGTCAGCATCCTGCCATAGAAGAAATACACTCTCCAGGCTTTGGGAACGAGCAGGAAGTGAGCGTCGCGGGCAAGGCTCCGTTTGACATCCTGATCCAGCGTTCGCGCGAGATTCCAGAATTCATGCCGGGGCCTGATGGTTGTAAGACAGGTAATGCCGGTGGCGAACGCTCCGCATTCTTCTCCCGCCGGCGGGATCAGCCTGCGTCGCACGTCGACGGGCATACCCATGTTCAACCTGACGGGCGCGTCGGAGGTGAACTCCCGGGCGACGCTCATCGCAAGTGCAGCGGCGAGAGCCCCGTTCACGGTCGTTCTCTCGCGCCGAGCCCGGGCTGCGAGCTGCCGGGTGAAATCCGGCTCCAGGCGGCAGGACAGCGAATACCAGCGAGAGTCACTGGGGGCGGCAGGTTGATCCGGGATCAGCGTTGCGGGCCTGCCCTGCCACCAGGCATTCAGGATGATCCTTGCCACCAGGTCAAAGTATTTCAGCCAACCCACCATCCCGCGCACCCGCCTGGGAAAGCGCGCCTCCACGTAGGGCCCCGGTGGCACAGGTGCGAGAGTCGCCTCGCGGCCCTGACATGCCAGCGCCGTCGCTTCCACCAGGTCGCGCGCCAGGTAAGCGCCCGAGAGGGCATCTCCCATCGCGTGATGGAATGTGATAAGCAGCGTAGAGCGATCGGCGGTCTGTCGCAGGTGCGTTACGCGGACCAACGGGCCGGTTTCGGCGGGTATTCGGGTGTTGGCCTCGTACCGGAGCACGTCTTGCCAGTCGTCCGGGCCGCTCTCCACGATGCGCAGCGGAATGGGACCCACTCCGGAGCGGTACCAGGTGTTTCCGTCGGCATCCGGCGCCAGCCTGACCCGCGTCAGAGCGTGTCGGCGCTGAAGGGCGTCGAGCCCGCGCCTCAGGGCATCCGACGACAACCGGCCTTCGATCTCAGCATGAACGACGACATTGAGACAGCAGACTTGATCGAGGTGCCAGACCATCAGCTCAAGCGGTCCCAGAGGCCGTTCGATATCGGGTTCCAGCGGCAAGGCAGTGACCCGTTCGGCATTCTCGGGTGGCAAGGCCGTCGAGGCAGGGGTAGACCCCTGTGTCCAGGATGGATCGCCCGGCGACATACCCCAGGGATAGCCCAAACACACGGGGCAGGCAAGATTCGCGACCAAGTTCTGTCGAAAGCGGGTCTGTCGTTCACTGCATCCCCTGAGTCTCTCGCGTTCAGCCTTCGACGGAGCTTGGATTCCGCCACCGAACGACGCACGCATTCAACTCTGACAAGCCTGCACGTTTCATCTGGCCGAAGGTTCTATCCGCTTGTCGGTATTGTTGTTGGATGGTTCATGATCCCTTGATCATGCGACTTCGGGTAGATCAGGCGTTCGTGGCTGTGATGCTCCGTCGTGTGAGAGGCAGGTCGGTAGGTCCACACACATTCGGAGATGTCGAGATCACAACCACGCATGCTGGCTGTCGGATTCTTTCCTGTGGAGTGCCCTTTCTGCTATCTGCGGATTTCATATACCGACGGCATGGACGTGGCGCTCAACTGGAAGGATCTGGCCAGCGAACTGGAGGACAAGTGGTTGGGGTTCAAGTATCCCATCAGCTTCGGCGAGACCAGCGGCCTGGTGGAATACGATGAGTGGTTTACGGATGAGAACGGCGATGGATCCATGATCCAGTTCGTCATCGATGCCTGCGCACGGGCAAAGGTCATGCCGTTCTTTCTGACGAAGATCCGATATCCCCGTTATCTCCGCTTCAACGGTCATGTGCAGGTCGGTATTTCGCTGATGCCCGAGCCGGTGCGGCAATGGCTGGCTCCCCATG
>CAZQEN010000417.1:0-6094 GCA_964591605.1 uncultured Planctomycetales bacterium | reverse complement strand
GCCGGGTTCGGGGCGTCCCGTCGGCCTCGAGCCCGCTTCCAGCGGGCTTCTCTTCCTGCTTTAGCGCCGGCCTGTGGCGTAGGCCGGGACGAGAATGCCGGTGAACCGGCATCGGCAATTCGATACCGCCCGGTGACCCGGCATGAATGCCGGGCCTCGCGCACCCAGCGTGAAACTCTCATACCGAAAACGGCAGGAGTCCGTCTTGCGGAGTTCCCAGTTATACCTTATATACTCCAATTATATCTTTTAACCATTCGCGCAATGTTCTCCTGTCTTGGTGTTCATTACCAGTAGAAACGCGCAATGGATGGCACCATCGAACAGGGCGGCACGCCCAATGTACTCATGGCCCGTGCCGCCCCGGGTGAATCCTTCTGCGTTCCTGCCCTGTTGAACCACCGGGACGCAGAACAATCCCGTGCAGAGGCACCAAGGCCGAAGAGGGACCAACCCTGTTTCAGTGGTCAAATCCCAACTCTCAAATCTCTGCATGACAAACGCGCAACCCCTTGTTGTGTTGACACACTCTTTCCCGACACCCACTGTGACGTCCTCGATGATCGGCGTTCATGGGTGGTCGATCTTCCGGGTCTGGCCCGTCTCAAATCTCAAATCTCAGATTTCAGATTCGGTCGCCGACCCGGCCCGCGCCGGCCCCTCCGCGCCACGATGAGGTCTCATGCCAAGTGGGCTCAACTCACGTCGTCTGCAGCGCGTCGATGATGTTGCTCCGCGCCGCATGCCGGGCCGGGATGATACCGGCGATCAGACAGACCCCCAGCGTAAAACCGATCCCGGCCGTCACCCACGTCCACGGGATCGTCCAGCTCGGACGAAAGCCCCAGATCGCCTCGGTCATGTGGTTGAGCCCGATCGCGGCGTTCAGGCCCAGCATCACCCCCATCACGCTCCCCAGCGCTCCCAGTACGATCGCCTCCCCGATGATCAGCCGCGTGATCTGCGACTTGGTCGCTCCCACCGCCCGAAGCATCGCGAGCTGACGCGTCCGGTTGCTCACGTTCGCCATCATCAGATTGCCGACCCCCAGCGCCGCCACGATCAGCGCCACCATCGGGATGGCCGTAAAAATCATCGTCGCCCGGCCCAGATCCCGGTCGATCTGGATCTTGAGCGCCCGCACCGACGCATGCTGATCGTCGGCCGCCCCCGCCCGCCGCGGAACCAGCCGCAGCACAAGCTCCTCGCGATACGTCCGCCACCGGTCGGCCGGGCTGAGCTTGGCCCAGTCCGGGTAAACTTTCTCCCCCAGCGCCCGCTTGAACAGGTCGAGCATCGGCACATCCGCATACTTCAGCGTCGGTTCGGATGGGGCGGTCGCCGGCGGTCGATCTCCGGCGCCCCTCCCTCCTCCTCCCGTCACCGGCAGCTCGCTCTCCGGACGCGACGACGGCCAAGCCTGGGCCGCCGCCAGTTGCCGTCGGATCGTCGCGATCTCCCCGGCCCGCTCCGGCAGCTGCCCCGCCCACGACTCCAGCCGCCGCGCGAACGGCGCGGCCTGCCAGATGTCCCACGGCCCCTCATCCTGCCGGAACTCCGGCGGAGGAGGCGTCTCCGGCAGGTCGAAATCCAGCAGGAACATGCTGATCGCGTCCGGCGCGCGCAGATACCGCACCAGGTCCGCCTGCGTGCCGAGCACGACATACGCCGACTGCGACGCGAGCATCCCTCCGGCGTTGAAGTAATTCGCCGCGATGTCCAGCGCCGGCGAGGTCACCACGCCGACGATCTCGAAGTTGAACGCCCGCGTCGAATCGTTCGACGCCGCAATCCGAACCTTGTCGCCGTAGCCCAGCCCCTGCGACCGGGTGAACTCGGGCGTCACCAGGATGCACCCGCCCCGCTTGAGCTTCTCGACCGCCTCGTCCTTTGTCCCCTGCAGGAACTCGAGCTTGGCGATGTTGAAGAACTCCTCCGGCGAGCCGGAAATGAATCGCGAGAAGGGGAATCGGAAGAAACCCCGCCCGTAGATGTCGATCTGCGTACTCACGTTGACGATCGCGCTCTTGCCCGCACCCGGCACCCGGCGCGCCCGGTCGGCATCCTGGCGCGGCACCGGCGGCGCCACATGAACGAACGCCTCGCAGAAATCCTTCGGAAAATCCCACCCCGCCGCCAGCGACTTGCTGTGCACGACCAGCGACACGATCAGCGAAAGCCCCACCATCAACCCGCAGCAGATCGCCGCCGACCGCCACGTCGCCCGCCCCACCTGGTCGCTCAGCAGCCGATGCCGGACCCCCAGCACCCCCGCCGCCACATACACCGCCAGATGCCCCACGAGCCGCACGAGCAGCGGCGTGACCAGCGCATACCCGCAGTACAGCAGCACCACCACGCTGATCGCCCGGATCGAACCCCACACCTGCTCGAACCACGCCGTCGGAACCGTCGTGCGCACCATCCACGAATGAGCGATGATCATCGCCGCGCCGATGACCCCGGTCACCCAGTCCAGCACCGCCCGCGGCGCTCGCGCCTGCGGACGCGACGCCGACAGCGGCGAGACGCGCATCGCCTGCAGCATCGGCAGAACCGTGCCGATCAGCGTCGTCACCGCGCCGCCGATCAGGGCCACCATCACTCCCGTCGGGCTGACCGCAAACTGCCCGATGTACTGCGGCACCAGGATCACGCTCAGCTTGGCCAGGGCGAATCCAACCGGAACGCCCAGCAGAATCCCCGTGATCCCCAGCGGCGCTGCTTCCGCCAGAACGATCGCCGCGAGCTGCAGCCGCGTCGTCCCCAGGCACCGCAGCGTGCCGAGCTGCCCGATCCGCTCCACCATCCCCATGCTCAGCGTCGAGAGGATCACAAAGAACGCCGTGAACAGCGCCACCGTCGAAATGAGCAGGAGCACGAAGCTGGTCTGCTGTTCCGCGGCCCGCACCTGGTTGATTTTCGCCTCCGCCGAGCGCACCCCGCCCCCGTACGGCCCGACGAGCAGCCGGATCTGACGTTCCGCCGACTGCAGATCCGCCCGCTCGGCCTTCGCAAGGATGATGTCGATTTTCGAGACCTTCCGCGGCTCCTGGTCGTAGCCCGCGAGCTGCTGCACCTGATCCAGCGGCGCCACCACCACCGGAAGCTGCTGCTTGGCAACCCGCCGGTGCTCGAGCAGGCCCACGATCCTCAGGCCCAGCGAGCGCCGCTGCCCGGGCGTCAGAATGTCGGGCGTCTTCTGGACCAGATAAATCGTATCGCCCGCTTTCAGCCCCAGGTTGGCGGCCAGCCCGTGCTCGATCATGGCCGCCCCTGTCTCCCCCGGCCTGATCGTTCGTCCTGTTACTCGAGAGGCATCGTATTGACGAAAGAAGGGCTCGCTGCCCGGATCGATGCCGATCGCCGACACCTCATACGCGGCTTCTTTCTCGGTTTCCTTCGTCGCCGGCTGCGCGGGGTCCACCCGCTGAGCCAGCGCGCGGTAGCGAAGCTGCGATGTGACGTGTTGCACGTTCCCCAGGCGGGCAATCGGCTGGCTCAGACTCTGGTTGATCGTCCCCTCCGGCCCCGACACCGACTCAACCGACAGATGGCTGCGCCCCGTCCAGAGCCACACCTGATCCTGCAGGGCCAGGCGCACCGACTCATAGGCGCACGTCACCCAGATCACCACCCCCACGCCCAGCGCGATGGCGGCCAGCCCGCCCGCCGTGCGACCCGGTTTAACCCGCCAGTTGCGTATACCGATTTGCGACCAGTGCCGCATTGCCGGGCTCCACTTTCTCAATCGTGCCGACGATCTGCCCGTCCTTGAGCACGTACGTCAGGTCGGCATACGAGGCTGCGGCCGACTCGTGCGTCACCATCAGCACCGTCTTGCCCAGCTCATGCGCGAGCCGGGCCAGGAGCTGCCAGATCTCGATTGCGTGAATCGAATCCAGGTTCCCCGTCGGCTCGTCCGCCAGAATCAGCGCCGGATCGTTCAGCAGCGCGCGGGCGATGGCCACCCGCTGCTGCTCCCCGCCCGACATCGCCTGCGGGCGATGGTTCATCCGGTGCTCCAGGTGAACCAGCCGCGCGATCTCCCCCACCCGCTTCTCGATGTCCCGCATGCCCAGACCGTCCACCAGCAGCGGTACCGCAATGTTCTCCGCCGCCGTCAGCGTCGGCAGCAGGTTGTACGCCTGGAAGATGATCCCCATGCGCCGCCGCCGAAACAGCGTCCGCTGCCGATCGGACAGCCGCGTGATGTCCTGACCCTCCACCCGCACCGTGCCGCAGTCCGGCACGTCGAGCCCCCCCGCCAGGTGCAGCAGCGTGCTCTTGCCCGATCCGCTCGCCCCCATGATCGCCACAAGCTGCCCCGCATCAATGCTCAGCGACACCCCGCGCAGCGCATGAATCACCTCGTCGCCGAGGTAGAACGTCTTCGCCAGATTGTCAATCTCCAGTACGCTCATCAAGCGATGACGGGTCTCCAACCGTGCGTCAGCAGTGTCTCCCCGCGTCCATGCCCCACGCTCGCGCCTTCTCAAATCTCAAATCTCAGATCTCAAATCAGTAGTGTCCGCTCTGGAACGCACACTCATGCATCAACGGCCGGGTGGCCCACCCTTCGCGCAGTGAAGGATGGGCTCACGATGATGGGAATCCGCAAACCTCCCCACACCCCAAAACCACCCTCAGTCAGACAACCGCGCCGCACAGATCTCCAGACACCCCGGAGACTATCCAGAGTTTCACGCCGTCTCACCGAATCCGTCGAAGGCCGAACCGATGAAAAACCCGCCGCCTCAGCGTAAACTGCCGCGGGGAGCATTCGCGTGAAACTCGTCGTCACCGCCGATCTGCACTACGACATCGCCCGCAGCCAGGAACCCACCCGACGGCTGGCCGAAGAGATCTGCGCCCTGCACGCCGACGCCCTCCTGGTCCTCGGCGATGTCGCCGGACGCGAGATCGGCATTGTAAGTGAGTGCCTCCATCTTTTCGACCGCTTCCGCGGCGCCCGGTTCTTCGTCGCCGGCAATCACGACATCTGGACCGAGCCCGGCGAATGCTCTCTCGAACGCTTCGAGACCTCGCTCCCGCAGGCGTGCCGCGACGCCGGTTTCCATCCGCTCGACTGCGAGCCGGCCGAGATCGACGGCGTCGGCCTCGTCGGCTCCATGGGCTGGTACGACTACACCTTCCTGCCCCCCGAGCCCCGCATCCCGCTGCGCTTCTATCACGCCAAGATCGCGCCCGGTGCGGCCGAGCGCCTCGGCGGTTATGACGACCTGCTGGCCAACCGCTCCGACGTGCCCGACTGGGCCTGGGACATGGGCACCCGCTGGATGGACGGCGAGCACGTGCGCCTGCCCATCTCCGACGAACTCTTCTGCCAGCGCCTGATCCAGCGCCTCGAATCGCACCTCGACTGGGCCTCCCGCCGCTGCCGCCGCGTGGTCGTCGGCCTCCATCACGTCCCCTTCCGCGAGCTCGTCCCCGTCCTTTCCGGCAACCCGCCCCCGCCCGGCCGCCGCCCTGAGCCCAAGTGGAACTTCACCGCCCCCTACATGGGCAGCGCCCGCATCGGCGAAGCCCTCCTCCGCCACTCCGCCATCTCGCACGTCTACTGCGGCCACACCCACTTCCCCCTCCAATGCCGCAAACACCACCTCCACTGCATCAACATCGGCTGCACCTACCTCGAAAAAACCTGCCAGCTCCTCGACCTCTAACCCCCTTGGCGGAGCATCCGCCGTGTTCACATACTGAAGGGGAGACGCCCCGCAGCGAGAACGCAGCGCCCATGCCCGCCACCTCACGCCAGCGCAAATCGAACCCGATTCCCCCCGAGACCACACCGTTTCCTCCTTCTCACCGTCTCCCCTTCTCCCGGTCTCACGGTCTCCCCTTCCCCCGTTCTCACTTTCTCACTTTCTCACCTTCTCACCTTCTCACCTTCTCACTTTCTTTCTCTTTCACCGCCCGCCCGATCACCCCACCCGACATACCAGCCCCCTCCCACCCCCTGCCCCAGCGCAAATCAAACCCGATTCCCCCCGAGACCACACCGTCTCCCTTCTCCCCGTCTCACGGTCTCCCCTTCCCCCGTTCTCACTTTCTCACTTTCTCACCTTCTCAC
>CAZQEN010000416.1:1574-6101 GCA_964591605.1 uncultured Planctomycetales bacterium | reverse complement strand
CGCCCTGCTCAGAATGGCCGAGTCGCTGATGGACCATGGCCAGGAAGAGCTGGCTGTAGGCGACGGTTCCGCGGGGTTTCTCGGCGGACAGAAACGTTGCCTGGGCCTCGGCCAGGCGATCGGCCGCTTCCGCGAACCGTCCGGCGCGGTACAACGCAGCGCCGACGAGCAGCAGCGAGTCGGGGGCGAGCGCACTACCCGCCCGCACGCGCTCGGCGAGCTCGATCACCCGCGCCGGCTCAACTCCGCAATCCGAACCCAGAATGCACGTCCACGGCGCCCAGTAACGCGTCTCGGAGTCGGAGCTCTGCCCCGCCCGCTCCACCAGCCCAACGCACGCCCTCCGGTAGCCGCCGCGGTTTCCGGCCCCCAGGCAGGCCAGGCCCATCTGATAGCGCAGCAGTGCCTGGTCGGGAGCCAGTTCCACGGCTCTGGCCAGGTCAGCAGCAGCCTCTCGCCACCGGCTCAGGCCCGCGTAGGCGTAGCCGCGATCGCGCCAATACCACGACTCGTCCGGTTTGGCCTCGATCGCCGCCGACAGGTCCTCGATGCCTCTGGCGAACTGGCCGGTGTTGACATAGCCCCACCCGCGCTCCGCCCGGACGTCCATGCGCTCGGGATGCCGGGCCAGGATGGAGGAGTAGGCTTCGATTCCCTTCTCCAGCTCGCCCATCGCACAGAGAGCCTTTCCACAACGGATCCCCAGCTCCACGTTATCCGGCGCCCGGGCCAGCTGCTGTTCGAGCGACGTAACCTCCTCACGCCGCAGCGCTTTGGCCTTCGTTTCGTCGCTCTCGGCGTTTTCCTGCTGGCCCAGCTCGCGGTATACACCCGCACGCCGGTTCCAGAGGTCCACGTCACGCTCCCTGAGCTCAATGGCCCGCGTGAGCGCCTCCGCAGCCTTTTGAAGCTGCGCCGTCGCCTCATCCTCGCTGCCGTACTTCCGGAGGAGCCTGGCGAGCTGCATGTGGCAGCGGGCTAAACCACTCCAACCACTCGGATCCAGCTTCATCTCAGGGGAACGCAGTGCACGGGCAAATCGGGAAGCATCCGAAGGTGGGCACCCCTTCTCCAGCACGATGGCAAAGTCTTCGTGGTAGTTGTTGACCCAGCCCGGCGTGATGTGAGGCGTCAGGCGCTGTGTCTCGATGAGCTCAAAGGTCTCGAGTGCCTGCCGCCAGGCCTGTCGGGCTTCAACCATCCGCCCTTCCGCCTCCCACGTATCTCCGATCTGATTGTGATTGTCCGCTTCGCCGCGGAGGGCCGTGGCCCTGTCTCCCGGCGCGCCTTCGAGCCCCGCCTCCCGGAAAACCCGCGTCGAGGCCTCAAACGCCTCTCGTGCCGCCGATTGATCACCCAGGGCGGCGAGCCGGAAGCCAAGATACCGGTAATTGTGACCTTGTCCGATCCGGAACCGTTGCCGATGCTGCGGCAGTTCGCTCATGGCCGCCTGCAAACCCGCGATGGCTTCGCGAACCACAGCGGTCGACTCTTCGATCCTGTTTTGCCTCCAGAGTGTCTCGAAGAGGGCATTACGACTTGAATCCAACTGGTGGCGGTACTGTACATTCGCCGGCGCTTCACGTACCGCATGCTCGAGGTGATGAACGCTGACCCGAGAGGCTTTTTCCGCTAACTCGAGTTTGCCGCTGTCGCGCATTGCCACCGCCAGCAGGCGCAGCGCCCGCCCTGTTTCAACCCCGCGCGCGGCTGGAAACGGCCGATCCAGCGCGGCCAGCATGCCCTCGATTACCTTTAGGCTTTCCTGAGCCAGTTGTTCGACCGCGTCACCCGGGAACTCAGTGTCCTGACCAGCCTGCGAGAGGAGCCGAATCAGCATCGTCGCCGCATTGACGGCCTGGACGCCGTTCGCCTCCGGCTGACGGCTGCCGATCCGAATGACCTCCAGGAGGTCATCGGCCGAGCGGATATGGTCGCGCTTCTGCAGGTAACAGTCGCCTCGCTGGTACCGGGCCTCGGCCAGGTCCGGTTGCCGCTGCAACACCGCGGAGCAGGCCTCGATCGCCTCGTCCAGTCTTCCCAGTTCGCGAAGGAGCTGGACCTGGCGGAGACGAAGCGGCACGTCGTCAGGGGTCCGGGCGATAGCCTCGGCGAGCCCCGCACTCTGCCGTTCGAGCAACTCGTTCACGCCCGCCTGGTCGCCGCGAGCCTTCAGGAGGTTGGTCAGTTTCACCACCACCGTCGCCACGCTCGGATGCGTCCACTCGAAGTTGTTTCTGAGGAATATCTCCAGGGCTTCGCGGTAGCATGTTTCGGCTTCTTCTCGTTTGTTCTGCTGGTCTAGACTGGTTCCAAGCACTATATAGGCCCAAGCGGTTGTTGTACTGTCGGCATCATGCAGACGCCGTTGCAGTGCCACCGCCTGTCGGCCAAAATCCTCCGCCTCGGCGAGGCGACCAGTCAGTCGTTTCGTATCCGAAAGCCCCTGGAGCAGGGCGGCGACCTGAGCGTGTTCCTCCTGTCCGGCCTCCCGGGCGAAGGCGAGTCCCTGCTGGGCAACCGCATTGGCCTCGTCGTACTTCGACTGGCCCTTGAGGAACTGCTGCACGGAGTGAAACGCCCCAATGATTCTTCCGGCATCAGCGCCTCGTTGCCGAAAGATGGCCAGCGCCTCGCGGGCATGAGCCTCGGCCCCGGCTGCATCTCGATTCGCGGCCAGATTCCACGCGTAAATGATCAGTGTGTCGGCCAGTTCAAGAGGGTTTGACCCCAGCCGCCGCTGCAGGTCGATGGAAATCTCGAAGTGGGGCTGGCCTTTTTCCCATACACCCAGCCGCTGGTAGGCGACAGCAATTGTCTTGCGGATGGCAATCTCCGCTTCCGGCTGATCCTTGAGCTGATCGCCCAGACCGGCCGAGAAGTCATCCAGCAGTTGCCGCACGGTGTAGTCGGCCGCTTTGTCCTTGCTCGGGCCGGCGGAGGCAAGCATCTCCTGGAGCAAATCGCTGATCGCCTTGGCTTTCGCCGCCTCGGCGAGCGCCCGGGACTCATTCTCCGTAGCTTTTTCAAGGGCCGCGGTCTTCTGGCCCTTCTCGCGGGCGATGATCACGTTGCTGATCGCCAGGCCGATCGTGGTCAGGACGAGAAGGATGGCCGCCGACCAGACCACCGGCTGATGCCGCCGCGACCACTTGGCGATGCGCTGGGCCAGCGTGGGCGGTTTCGCCCTGATCGGCTTGTGGTCCAGGAACCGCTGCAGGTCGTCCGCGAGGTCCTGGATGGTGGCGTAGCGCTCGGCCGGCACCTTGGCCATGGCCTTGCCGACGATGACCGCCATCTCCGCCGGGATCGCCCCGTTGATCTGCCGTGGGGGCTTCGGCTCGTCCTGGGCGATCTGCTGGAGCAGTTGTTGTCGGTCCTGTAATGGGAACGCGGGCGTGAGCGCGAGGAGCTCATACAGCGTCGCACCCAGCGAGTAGATGTCCGTGCGATGGTCGATCTCGGTCTTGCGGGCCAGGGCCTGCTCGGGGCTCATGTAGCGCAGCGTGCCGAGCACGTCGCCGGTCATGGTCATGCCCGGGTCGTGTTCCACGCGGGCCAGGCCGAAGTCCGCGATCCAGAGTTTTCCGTGCCCATCGAGCAGCAGGTTCGAGGGCTTGATGTCGCGGTGGACGATGCCCTCATCGTGCGCATGCTGCAGCGCCGAGGCCGCCTGGATCCCAAGCTGCGCCACCGCGCGGAAGAAGGCGGGACTGGTCGTCGATTCCCCCAGCGAACTGCTCAGCGCGGCCGACAGCCCGCGCGGCATATCGACGCACACCGCGCCCAACGGCCCTTCGCTGCAGGCCGGCCCGAGCCCCGCGTCCGACGAGCCGCTGAACAGCGGCGATTCGCGCGCATCCAGCGACACATCCGTAGCGGCCGTCCGTCGTGGCGCCCGGGCATCCGGGGGCCGGGCGTCCCGCCCGCCGGCAGCGCTCATGAGGTTGCTCAGATCTGTCTGCTGGCGCAGATATCGGATCACCTCCGCCACCGTCGGCCCGTCGATGAGCTGCATTGCGTAGTAGTGCACGCCGCGTTCGCAGCCCACCGAGAAGATGGGCAGGATGTTGGGATGATGCAGGTGGGCCGCCGCCCGGGCTTCGTTCTGAAACCGCTGAAGCTGCCGCCGATCGAGCACCGCCGCCAGCGGCAGGATCTTGAGGGCCACCAGCCGGTCGAGCGAGAGCTGCCGAGCCTCGTACACCACCCCCATGCCGCCACGGCCGAGCTCACGCAGCAGCTCGAAATCGCCCAGGGATCGTCTCCGCGGCGCATCGTCGCGCGCGGCGCCCCCTGGCTCCAGATCGGACTCCAGTGAGTCCGCCCCCAGCGCCTCCAGCGCCGGCAGCACCCGCCGCAGCACGTCCGCCGCCTCCGGATACCGCGCCACGAACGCCTCCACGTCGGGCACCTCACCCCGGTCCAGCAGATCGAGAAACTCGTCCGCCGCGCGGGCGACGAGCGAAGCTGCCGTTGGCTCGCATGAGGTTGATCGCGTCTTCATAGCTGCGACTCCCGCAGCTC
>CAZQEN010000416.1:0-1474 GCA_964591605.1 uncultured Planctomycetales bacterium | reverse complement strand
CCGCTGCTACAACTGCGACTCCCGCAGACCGTGCTCGGCCAGCAGCTTTCCCAGCCGGATGAGCGCCCGGGCGTGCCGCTGGCGTGCGGCCGCCGGGTCGATTCCCAGCACGTACCCGATATCCTCGTAGTCGAGCCGCTCGGTGCTGCGCATGAGCAGGATCTCGCGGTCCGTCTCGCTCAGGTGTCCGACGGCCCGGCGGACCAGGACCGCCAGCTCGCGGCGGGCGGCGCGCTCGCTGGGGCTCGAGGACTCGGCCAGGAGCCCGAGTTGCCGCGCCGAGCGATCCGGCAGCGGAACCTCGCGCGTGACGCGCCGCCCGGCCGTACCCAGATGCCGCCGCCGGGCCTCCCGGAGCTTCTCATACGCAATCTGGCGCAGCCACAGCCGTACGGGCACCCGCCGCTCCCGTGCAAACGCTTCCACCCGCCGCATCGCCTCCAGTTGCGTCTCCTGGACTAGGTCGGAGGCATCGAGGCGCGCCCGCAACCGCGGATCCATCCGCAGCGCGATCACGCTTTTGATGTAGTCACGGTGCAGGGCGAAGAGCTGCTCGAACGCGCCCGGCGAACCGTCGCGCGACGCCTCCTGGAGCGTCTCGGTTTGCCCTGAGTCAGCGGGGAACTCGCTCATGGTGCCACTTTCCGGAATCAGGCCTTCGGGATCGCCGTCTTCGCGGGTGCCGAAGGCTGCCCTGTACTGCTGATCGTGGTGCTGCGGGACGGACGACCCGACGTCCGCCGGACTGCCGTGAGACGATGTCGCCGGCGAAACCGGAGGTTGAGCCGGTTGCGCCGGGCCGAGGCCCGGAAGAGGTCGATCTGCGGAAGATGTGAACCGTGGTGGCCCGCGTATGGACGGTGCGGGCGCCACGGCCGGCCCTTCTTTCCGATTCAGGCCGCCGCGGGGGGCGGCCTGGATGGCTGCTCTATCCCTATTCTGGCAGAACCCCCGCCGATGTGACAACCCCATCTGCAGGAATTCGCCCGGCCGCGGAGCGAGGGAGTGCCCCCCCGACGGCGTTCAACGCCCGAGCGCGCGAACCGCTGGTGCCCTTTCCGGTCACGTCCCAAGCCGGCGCCCGGCGCGTTGTGGCCGACACGTGGTCGGGGGCACAATACGCCGGGCAGCGGACTCCATCCGACCGCCCCAGGCTCGAGGTGCCCCATGGACGACCGGCTGAGATGCGGGTGGATCCACCTCGCCCGAGCTGCTCTCGTGCTGACCCTGACCGCCAGCCTGCTCATTCCGGAGAGCCGCGAGTTCCAGGTTCTGACCTTCCGACTGCTTCTGCGGTTGCCGGGCATTCGCACGGTGGTCCAGGGCCAGCCGGCCGGCTGCGTTGTGCACATCGTGCCGAACGTGCAGTTCACGGAGCGATTCCGTCAGCAGTGTGCGGCCAACGCCGCGGTGTCACCCGATGACTTCCTGCTCGCCCGGCATTACGACCATCGCGTCCGGGAGTTTCCGGCTG
>CAZQEN010000415.1:0-6102 GCA_964591605.1 uncultured Planctomycetales bacterium | reverse complement strand
CCAGCACGCTGCTGGTGGCGGGCAAGCCCAACGGCGTGGACACCAGTGTGGAGCCCCCGCTCGGGCTGCAGTTCGACCTGCTTCGCGCCATCGCTCCCGACGGGGCGTGCTCGGGCAGCGATCTGCTGCCGGCGGGCGGGGCCGATTCCCGTGCCAGCGGACGCCTGGTGCAGGATGCACGCGGCGTCGTCTATCAGCTTCACAGCCTGCTCGGACTGGTCCACCTGGCCGATGACCGGGTGGCGGTCGCGCCGGCGGAGTTCAGTTCAGCCGGCTCGACCGTGTACGTGGGTCTGGTACCCACCGGCGGCGGGGCATTCAACGGCCTGCCTCTGGCCGATGCGGTCTTCGATCCGGCCGACAACACTATCCTGTACGTGGTTCCCGTGGTCATCTCGGTGCCGCAACAGGGACAGATCCCGCCCCACCGCTACCGTGCGATTGCCAAGCTGCGGCTCAACCCGACGGGCCCTTGCGATCTGGTCCGGACCTACGGCACGGATCCCTGGCTCGATCCCAACGTCACCACCAGCCCGCCGGAGGTCTCCCCGTATGATGTGCAGCGGCTGCGGGCCCTGGAGATCGACAAAGACGGCCAGTTCCTCTTTGTCGCCAGCGCGATGGGGCTCAACGCAAATGACTGGCTACTGATCTTCGATACTGGCTCGGGTGCCGAATGGCGCGTGCCGCTGGGCAGTCTCTCGCCGCTCCTGAGGGCCCCGGTCGCCCTTCTCGCCTCGCCGACACAGGACGCGCTGTATGTGGCGTCCTCGATAAACGATGGAATCGACACCCGGGTCCTTCGGCTGGCCTTCCAGCGCGCGGGGCCCGCCATCTCGCTCGACGGGCAGGTGCAAATCACGGACATGCAGCAGGTGACGGCCATCGTGGAAGAGCCCGGCACCGCCACATTACACGTGACTGGCTTCCAGTCGCCGTCGGTGCTTCCCGATCTGTTCGAGAACGCGAACCCCATCTTCACGTGGCCTCGCCTGGCCCGCATCCCGGCGGCGACGACTTGGTCCATGGGCTCACCGGTGGTGATCGCAGCCGCCGCCGTCGGGTGTGGCGACCTGGCTCTGCCGATCTCGGCCCTGTGGACGGGCAGCGTCAGCAATCCGGCCGATTTCGACGGCGACAGCCACGTCGATTCCGACGATTTCGACATCTTCCGGAGCTGTGCAACCGGCCCGCAGATTCCCTACAACCCCGCCGCTCTGCCTCCCGGTTGCACGCTCAGCGCCGATCCGCAGGGCTTCATTCCTGCCGACGGCGATCGCGATCACGACGTGGACCTCGAAGATTTCGCACGGTTCCAACGCTGCTACTCGGGAGCTCAAGGCTTCCCGAGCCCCGGCTGCGGGAAATGAGAGCCGATGGCTGGCATCTCAGTGGGCTGGGTAAGCGACCGCCCCTACACGCCCTGCGATACGAACTCCACCGATCTGGACAGTAACCCGGGCCCTCGGCATTGCTCAATGGCTGGTCTGAGAGTCGCTCAAGAACGGTTGCGACTCCAAAGCCGAAGAAGATGCGCGATGACGATCGCGTCGAATGGGCAGACCTGCTGAAAGAGACGCCGCTGCGGCCGAGAGGGCGCCGCGTTCAGAGATGCGAGTCGATAAATGATGCGGCGTCACGGATGTAGTCCGCCGGCAGCTTGTGACCCGCGTCGTAACTGATAAGCCTGGAATCAGGATGTTCGATCAGCCGGTAGAGCTGGCGAGCCTGGGTATCGTTGCACATGCCGTCTTCGCGACCCATGAGCATGCAGAATGGCCGATCCCCAATTCCCCGCGCGTAATTGGCAGGAGCCAGCACGACATCGCGGCTCCAGGATACGGGGACGACGCATGCGACGACGAGCTTGATCCGCGGCTCAACGGCCGTCAGCGTGAACGCCTGAAAACCCCCCATGCTGTAACCGAGCACGGCGATCCGCTTCATGTCGATATCACCGCGCGTGGCCAGGTAGTCCAGGCCGCGGCGGTAGTCGATCACCGTCTGCGTCACAATCTCTCGAAGGGTGAAGTAGTTCTTTTCCGGTGGCACTCCCGGCTCCTGATAGCGGTTCACCACGCTGTAATCGTTCTCCGCAATGCGATCCCCGTGGCCCTGGGCGTCGAGGGCGAACACCGCGTAGCCCTTGTCCAGCAGTGCCTCGCGGGCTTCAGCTCCGCAGATGTAATTGCCCTTCTCCCACCAGTTTTCCTTGGACCCCGACCACCCGTGCATCAGCAGCACGCAGGGATATGGTGGCCTGGCCTTTTTCGGAAACCCGAGGTACCCCGGCACCAGGAAACTCCGCACGCCGCGGAACACGACTTTCCACCGCACGGCTATCTCCGTCTCCTTCCGCTCCACCACCCGCGCGTCAAGGGGAATCTCCGGGTCGTACTCGTAGAAGGAGATCAGGACCCGGAAGGCCTCGTCTCCGATGGGCCGGGCGATGGCCTGTGTTGACGTCGGGGGCGTCGCAGTGAGACCCGCCGGAACGAAGACGAGCAGGGTCAGGCATCCGAGAAGACTTGTCTGCCTCATCATTATTCCACCTTCTTCAGCGTTTCGCGGCATCGCGCACGGCCCGTCCCGCCGCCGCCAGGTTCGCGAACTGCATCTCGGAATACTTGCGCGACAGAATCAGACCATCTGCCCCGGCCTGCAGAGCGGCGGCCACGGCGGCGTAGGTGTCGTCCGGTGCGGCCTTTCGGCTGTTCTTACCGGTCGGAATGCCGATGTCGATGCCCGGCAGGATTCTGCACTTGCCTTGCACGCCGGCGAGGGCGCGCTGTGTTTCGCGAAAGATGTAGTCCGGCGAGAGTCCGGCGGTGGCCAGCTCATCCAGCGAAGCTTCGTCGCCGTAGTTCAGCAGGCAGTTGTTGAATCGCAGCAGCTCCTCTTTCGGCACGTCCCGGAAAACGGTGGATCCCACATTGCGGATGAAGTTCGCATAACGTTCGCCTCCGCAGTTGTTGTAGACCACGACTTTCAGGAAGTCGGCCTTTGTCGCAAGGTCCGCGTAACTGCGCGTGGCCCGGAAGATGGGATTGAATGAGTTGACATGCTCGATGTGGAATCCCACCTGCAGCCCCGGCCGCACGCGCTTCACGGCCGCGTTGACTTCGGCGAGGACCTCGTGCTTGACGGTATCGAACAGCCGGTCCCAGGCGATGATTTCCGGCCACTTGACAAGCAATCGCCAGAACTCGACGAAGTAGCCGTCGCTCGGTCGCTTATTCTGAAGCGATGCCTGGATGAACTGGTCGAGGTCCTGGAAAGCCTGCCGGGTGCGCTGAAAGTCAATGCCGCCTTCCTTGGCCGCCCGCTGGTGATGCTCGCAGAAACACGTGACGCCGGACGACGCAATCCGTTGAGCGTGGCTGGCCCCAAGCGCGTTTAACAGCGGCCCATTCCGTTCGTTGAAGAACAGGATCCCGTCGATGTCGTACGATTTGCACAAGTCCGTCGCCAGGCCGGTCCAGAACGCCCGGACATCGGGATGGCACAGGCAGAGCGTTCTGGCCTTTCGGCCCTGGAGATCCACTTCGGCCACTTCCTTCGCGCACGGCACATCGGAGCGGAACGCATCCTCGATGGAGCAGAAGACCCGCAGGCCGCGCTGGCGGGCGCCAGGCAGAACGGTGGCAACAATGTCGAGGTCTCCGTGGTCAGGAGCGTGCGTCGGTTTCAACACGGTGTCGCGGTAAAACTCCGGATGCGGCGTGGCGTAGTTGCCGCCGTGAAAGAAGCCCTCGTCCGATTCCTGCACGCCGTGGTCGGGAAACGGTTGTCCGGGAACCTGCCGCCCGGAAAGCCCGCGCCCATAGGTAAAGGTGGTCAGGTAAATCGTATCGACGGCCCCTCGCTCCTGCAGGAGGTCGAGTACCTCTGGTGTGCCTTCGTCCACGAAGGACACGGCCCCGATTTGGATGCCCACGGTGCTGCGTTTGTCGCGTTGTCCCGCCGGTTGGCCAGCCGGAGCCAGTGCTGCAGGCACGGAGCCCGCCAACGCCAGTCCTGAAGCTGTCCCGATGAACTGGCGGCGCGACATTGGGATTTCAACGGATTCGGGCTTCATCGAGTTCCTCCATATGTGCGGTGTGGTCAGGCCTGAGGTCCGAGGCTGCCCTTTCTCATCAGGAGGCATGGCGTTCGAGGCACTTTCTCTGTGGCCCCGAACCAAGTAGCTGCGGCCGGTCGCCTCATCCTGTTTCACCGCCTTCGGATGGACTGGCAGGGGTGCAGTTCGTTTGGATGGTCGGTCCAAGCTTGAACAATCCAATGCCTTGGATCCCACCTTCGATCCTTGCCCCAGCATTGGACGGATTCTACCGCCTCATGCGGCAGCCGGCATGGCCCGCGGCGGAGCGTTTTGCGGAACGGGGGTCGGCATCGAGTATGAGGACGAATCGACCGGCGCCAGGGCGCGAACATCGCATGAAGCTCCCGAAAGCAAGTGAACAGAAGAACACCAGGATTCGACTGGAACTGTGGTGGTTCGTAGGGAGGAAGAACACAGCCAGGGGTGGTGAGAATTCGTTGTGAAGGAGTAAATGGCGACTACATGGGGAGCGGGCCGTCGTGGCCCGCCCCCCGGGGGTTCGGGACACGACACAGGGAAGTCCAGAGAGATGTCGTGGTTAATGATGGACGGGCTGCCAGAATTCCCAGCCGTTGGTGACGCCGCCGCCGCGGCCCAGGTTGTGCGCCTGGCGCCAGGCCTCGGTGGCCTCGATGGCGGCGCGGGTGGGCGTAAGGCACAGCCGGCCGCTGGCGGCTCCTGATGTGATCAGCAGGCTCCGGCCGCTTTTGACGGCGGCGTTCTCGATGACCAGGGCGGTGAAGCGCTCCGAGCCGATCACACCCGCCAGCTCGGTCCCCACCGGCCACCACGCATGCTTCTCGCGCTCATGACCCAGACAGGCCGTTGAGACCTTGGACGCCCGCGTTCGGGTGCGCTCGTACTCCCCTCGCGATGCGATTCCGGGATGGTCCACTTGCGGCCGGAAGTCCTCGGCCACCGGCATGGATTCGTCCGTCGTCGAGACACCGGGCGGATCAACTTCCTGTTCCTGGTCCGGCGCCAGGGCTTGAGTCCCAATGGGGACAGCCCGCAACAGGTCCAGGTCCTCCGCCGTGAGCTGGCCGGCTACGGCCAGGATGGTCTGCGTCTGCTTATCCAACATGTTGGACTCCCTTCTGTAATGTGCGGCCCAGCAGCTTGCACAGCCGGGCCGGCAGTTCCTCGATCTCACTGATGACGATCGTGTCCGCCACGATCGTGCACAGACTCTCATCCTGAATGCCCACGCCGACGAGCTCGATCCCCATCCGCGTGATCCGGCGGGCGATCTCCTGAGCGTGCAGGGTGGAAGAATCCCCGCTGCCCTCGCAGCCGGCCTTTCCGTCGGTGAGCACGAGCAGGATCCGGCGCGACTCGGGCCGGTGGCTGATCCGGCTCGCTCCGATCTGCATCGCCTCGCCCAGCGGCGTGAGGCCGGTGCCGCGGATCGTGGGCAGGCGCTGCAGCGCGGTCCTGACCGGCTCGGCAAACTGCTTGATCAGCCCGATCTCCAGGTTTCCGAAGCGGCTGAAGCGCTCCTGGAGCTGGTGCGAATCCTGGCCGCTGATCTGGCAGGCCTGCTGCAGGCTGAACGCATCGCCGGTGGTGAACGTGATCGCCTCGGTGGCGATCTTCAGGTCGCCCAGGGCCTCCAGCAGCACGCGCAGGGCATCCCGGGCCACGTCCATCTTGCGGCAGGTCATGCTGCCCGAGGCATCGAGCACGATACCCACGGCCGTCGCCCGACCCTGCATCATCGACCGCACGCGGAAGACATCCAGCCGCGCCCGATCCGTGCACAGCCGATACAGCGTGCGGGGTGAGAGCAGGCCGCGCACCTGGTCATCCCGCCACCAGCGTTTCTCTGCGGACCGCAAGGCATTGGCCAGACCCCGCCGAAGGCGACGAACCGTGTCCCCGCCGCTCTGCAGCAGCGCGCTCACTTCCGCCGCCGAGGCCTCCGCTACAACGGCGATCCGGTCGTGCTGCTTGGTGAACACGCGGTACTGCTTGTCACCACGGACCTGTGCGACCGTTGA
>CAZQEN010000414.1:0-6179 GCA_964591605.1 uncultured Planctomycetales bacterium | reverse complement strand
TAGCCAGCCTTCGAACCACCCGGGCCCGTTCTTCCGAGGCGCTCATCCACGAAGCCGACCTGGCCCTCTACGCGGCCAAGGAGGCCGGCCGGGGCCGCATGGTGGAAGCGACTGCTGGGGCGGCCTGACCGCCTCGCCCGTCCGTACGGCATTCACGCCCCCTTCCGCACATGCGTTAAGTCCAGGTGTGGCACCGCCCTGCGAGCGAAAAGCCCGCGGAGGCGGCCCAGGGCGCCGCGCGTCGCCGCCGTCCTTCAAAAGAATCTCCGGAATTGGAATCGGCGCGGGGCCGGGGGGCGATACCATAGTTGAAGCGGAAGGGTGCACAGCCCGGCGGCCCGAACGCCGGACGAACTGCGAAAAGGAGGGGCGGGCAAGAGCACGACGGCGGTCAGGCGGTCGCATCCGGCACGGCCAGGCCGCCTGCTGCGGACGACGGGAGCGGTTGATGTTCCAGGGGCTCGCAAAATCCATTGGCGGCAAACTCCTCTCCGCCGTGCTGGGCGTGGCTTCTATCCTGGTCGTGGTGTGGTATTGGCGGCTGCCGCCGGAGGCCCGCGCCCAAATCTGGGAAATGGCCCGCGGTGCGCTGATCTGGCTGGGCTTCGTCATCGTACTACCCTGGGCACTGTTCTTTGTGCCCGCCCGTGTGGTCCGGGCGGAGAGCAACTGGATCAGTGCGCTCACCCTGCTGATCTACCTTGGGCTGGATATGGCATTTGCGCTGTATCTGACCGGAGGGCGGATGGGCGCAGGCTGGCAAACGGGCGCGATGATTCTTGGTTTCCTCATCGCGGCGGTTTATAATCTCGCGGTGTGCGAGTTCCTCGCGCAGCGCGCGGACGAATCCCTGTCATGAGGGAGGCGCTGACGGCCGTGGCTCGACTTTCTAACGGGGATAGAATCAACAACTATCTGCTCGACGAGCAGATCGGTACCGGCAGTTTCGGCGAGGTCTGGAAAGCACACCACCACGTCTTCAAGGAACTGGTCGCGATCAAGATCCCGACCGACCCGCAATACGTCCGCCATCTGCAGCGTGAGGGGACGGCCGTCCACGGCCTGCGCGACCCGAACATCATCCGCGCCCTCGACATGGACCCCTACGCGGATCCGCCCTACCTGATCATGGAGTACGTCGACGGCCCCTCGCTGCGGCAGTTGATCCGCGAGCATCCCAAGGGCCTGCCGATCGAGTCCACGGTCGCGATCCTCTACGGCGTGCTTCAGGCGCTCGACGTGGCCCATCGTGCCGGCGTGATCCACCGGGACATCAAGCCGGAGAACATCCTGATTTCCGGAAAAGGCGACCTGGCCCAGCTCAGCCCCGCCCGCGTCAAGATCGGAGATTTCGGCCTCGGGTACTGCGCCGACGCGGGGCGGTCGATTCAACAGTCGGGCTCGCTCGACGGCGAGGCCGCCCGGCATCTGAGCGGCACCATCGCCTACATGTCGCCCGAGCAGCGCGACGGCGTGACCGAGCTGGACGCGCGGAGCGATCTTTATTCGCTCGGCCTGGTGCTCTTCGAGATGCTCACCGGCGTGCTGCCGCAGGGCAGCGAGATCCCCAGCGCCATCCGGCCGGACATCCCGCGCTGGCTCGACCGCATTTTCGAGCGGTGCTACACGCGGCGCGACCGCCGCTTCGGCTCCGCCGCGGAAATGCGCACCGCCGTCGATCGCTACGGCCAGTTCGCCGGACGCTGGAACACGACGGCCGCCGCCGCCAGCCGCGCCTACACCACCGGCGTCCGAACGCTCTGCCCGGTGTGCGACGGCAGCGTCCAGGCGGATGACCAGTTCTGCATCCATTGCGGGCTGCAGCTCGTCGAGATCGTGCCGCGCTGCCCGACGTGCCACGCCTACGTGGGCCGCGCGGACAATTTCTGCATCCTGTGCGGGACGAATCTCAGGCGGTCCGCCTGACGGGGGACGATCATGCTTGCATTGCTGGCCATCGTCATCCTGGTGCTGGTGCTGCTGAGCGCCGGCGCGCCCCCGCTCACGTTCGGCGCCCTGCTCTTCGGTGCACTGTTCATCGGCTTCTGGGTGATCGTGATCCGGATGCTGATCGGCCTGGGACGGTGGCTCATCGGTGAACCGCCGCCGCGCCGTTTCGCATCGACCCGGATCCCGCCGCATCGGGGGCCGGTCAGCTACCGGACGTCTCGCCGCGCCTGCGCCGATCCGCGGTGCGGTCGCGTGAACGTGCCCGAGGCCCGGTTCTGCGCCCAGTGCGGCCGACCGCTCGGCGGCCCCGTCCCCATCAGACCCGGTCTGGATACCGCAGATGAGCGGGCGGCCTAACGGAGAAGCGGCCACGATGAACCCACATGCCGCGCGAGCCGCCGAACTGGAGACCGCCTTCCTCACCGGTGTTGAAGCGAATCTGAACGCCGCCAAGGGCGCCCGGCTCCGCGGCACCCGGTGGCGCTGGCAGACGCGCGATCAGAATGATCGCGTGCGCGACCTGCTGGCGGCCCGCGGTGAATACGACCGCGAACTGCTGCGCATCCTGCCCCGAAACGGCGCCCGCATTCTCACCGGCCAGGTGCCCCGGTGGCTGATCGGGTACAAGCGCTCCTGCGTGGCCGTCGCCGCGACGCTCTCGCCGCTCGAACACTACGTCAAGAGCGATGAGCCGGTCCCGCCCGCCGGGCTCACCGAGCTGTCGGCCTGCGTGCGGCAACTGGTCGGCGAGGCCGATGTGCCCCACGTCGTCGGCGTCTGCAGCCCCAGCGGCTTCACCGAAGAAGTCCGCCGCGGCGGCCTGGACCTGCCGAACATTGCCCTCGTCCTCGTCGAGCCGCGGGAGGAGGGCGGCTGGCGGGTCACGCCCGCGAGTCCGCGGGCCACTGCCGCCGACGCCCGGCTTTTTGACCCGGAGGCGACGGCCAGTAAGATCCAGCGCGTCCGGGAGGAGATTGCCCGCCGCAGCGTCGATCTGCTCACCGGCGGGCTGAGTGCCGCGGCCATTGCCGAGCACATGGGCCTTTCCCGGCAGGTGGTGGCCAGCGCGTTCGAGCAGTGCGCCGCCAACGACCCCGAGCTGCGGGTCGGCCGGCAGCGCGACGACGTGCTGCTCTATCGCGGGGCCAGCGCGTCCCTGGAGACCTCCGACATGTCGATGGTGAATTGGCTCCGCCAGCTCTTTTCGCGTGAGGGCAACGAGACACGCAAGATCAACGCGCTCTCCGAGCGGCGCGCCCTGCTCGCCCAGCGGCGCGAGCGGCTCTACAACGACATCGCCCAGCTCGAAACCCGCGAGGGTGACCTGCTCAAGCAGGGCAAAGAGTCGCCCTCGCCGGTGGTGAAGCGCCGCGTGGCCACGCAGATCAAGCAGGTGCGCGACGACATCGAGCGGCTCACCGCCGTCGCCCGCGTCATGGGCCAGCAGGTCGACGTGGTCAACACGCACATCCACAACCTGACGCTCATCCAGCAGGGCAAGCTCGCCAAACTGCCCAGCAGCGAGGAGATCACGCAGGACGCCGTGCGTGCCGAGGAGATGCTCGAGCAGCTCGGCTCCGACGTGCAGCTCACCGAGACGCTGAGCGTCGGCGTGGGCGTCGGGGCCGCTTCCGATGACGAGCTCGCGATCCTCAAGGAGCTCGAAGGACCCGCGGACACCGGCGCCGCGCCGCCATCGAAGATCGCGGCGAGCCAGTCGCCATCGCGCGAAGTCGCGGGTGAAGAGAAGCGGCCCGCCAAGCCCGAACCGGGATGACCTGACTATTGGAAACAGACATCACGAAAGCGCGAAAGGACGAAAACACGAAATCAGATCAAGAAAACCACGAAGGCACGAAGACACGAAGAAGAGAGAGTGCAAAGAGGAGTTCCTATTCTTCGTGCCTTCGTGTCTTCGTGTTATTCCCTTTCGTGTTTTCGTGATTGAATTCCCTGGATAGCCGAGAGCGTTTCATGTTTGAATGGCTGGTGAAAAGTAAAAAGCCCCTGTCGAGAATGACGCGGCAGGAGTTGCGGCGCGAGGAGCTTCTCCTGGAGAAGGAGCGTGGGCAGCTTCTCAAGCGCATCGAGAAGATCGCGACCGATAAGCAGTCGCTGTTCTCAAAGGGCGCCGGTGAGAAGGCCCCCGAGGTCCGCCGCATCCTCGCGCAGGAGTTCGAGCTCAAGACGTCCGAACAGCTCATGCTCGCCCGCCAGCTCAACATCCGCAGCAAGGAAATGATGACCGTCTCACGCCTGCGGATGCTGCGCGAAAACGCCGAGCGGGCCAAACTTCACGGGACAAAGCTGGGTCTGGTGAGCGAGAAAGACCTCATCCGTCTCGCGAAACTGATCGAAAACGACGCGATCAGCGCCGAGATGTACCAGCAGCGGCTCGACGAGGTGCTGGCCATCGGCGCCGAGGTCGACGAAGGCGCCGCCGGCCTGAGCGAGGCCGGCAAGCAGGTCATGGACATCTGGGAAAAAATGGACACCGGCCTCATCGCCGACCAGGCCGAAGCCTTCGACGAAGCCGACCGCCGCGTGCGCGAGAAGCAGTCGGCGAAGGCGGAGGCGTGAATAGTGGGAAAGTGCGAAGGTGGGAAAGTGAGAAAGTGAGAAGGTGAGAAAGACAACCTGATAAGGGGGGTAATTGATCAGACGTTTGAAAGGAGAACCCGATGGCACGCACACGATCCCCCATTCAGCAGTTCGAGGACCTTAAGGTCTGGCAGGTCGGGCGCGAACTGGTGAAAGGCGTGTATCGGGCGACCCGCACACAGGCGCTCAGGGAGGATCGCGGGCTGATCGACCAGATGACGCGTGCCGCGGTGAGCATCACGAGCAACATCGCCGAAGGCCATGAGCGGGGATCGCGTGTCCAGTACATCGAGTTCTGTTTCTATTCCAAGGGTTCGGCCGGCGAATTGCGAAGCCAGGTCATCAATGCCCATGATGTGGGGCTGTTGGACGAGACGGCATTCGAGTGGCTGCATTCGCGATGCCTCGAGGTCTCCCGGATGCTGGCGGGCTACATCAAACACCTGATCGAAACGGCCCAGACCCTCCCCGGCATGCGCTTTACCCGCGATGCGGACCGAAACCGGATGTCATGGGAGGAGTTCCTGGTCGAGATCGGCATGAAACGACTGCCGGACGGAAGATGTGTCAGCATACACGCGGAAGTTTCGGCGGATCGACGAGGCGGTGAAACCTGAGAAGCGATGTGAGGCGGCGTTGAAAGTTGACGGCGATAGGTGCAAAGGCTGAGAAACCAAGAGCCACGCAGCGATTGGAGCTTCTTTCTCACTTTCTCACCTTCGCACCTTCTCGCCGGGACGAGGTGAGCAATCGCAGAATGACGACTCGTCGGGAGTAACGCATGGCCTTTTTCAAGTCGAGCGAAGAGCGTCGCATCGAGCGTGAGATGAAGATCCGCCAGGGCATCCGGCGGATCGAGCGGGCCATCCGCGAACAGGGCAAGTTCACCGACGAGTTCGTCCGCAACGCCCAGCGGGCCCGGGCCATCGGCGACAACAACCAGTACGCCTTCATCCGCAACTCGCTGAAAAAGACGATGACCATCCGCAAGGTGCTCGAGCGCCAGCTCCTGGCCGTCAAAAACGCCCTGCTGATCAAGCGCCAGGCCGAAGCCAGCGCGGATTTCACGAAAGCGATGGGCCTGATGGCCGTCGAGATCGGCAAACTCTTCGGCGAGACCGACCTGGTCAAGACGCAGGCCGACTGGGAGAAGGCCATGATGCAGTCGCAGACGATGGAAGAGCGCATGACCATGTTCCTCGAATCGATCGAGGACATGGCCGCCCAGGACGTCCAGGCCACGCCCGCCGAGGTCGTCAGCGACGAAGAGATCGACCGCATGATCGCCGCCGAGGGCGAGGCGGAAGCAGCCAAGGAGCTCGGCAAGATCGCCGACCTCCGCGCGGAGCTGGAATCACTCAAAGGCAGCGGCGAGAAGCAGAAGTAACCACCCATGAACGCAGGTGAGGAAGGTGGGGGTGTCGTGGCAACGAGATCACAACTTCACTGGTTGGCCGAGGTGGACATGTTCTTCCAGAAAACCGGCCCGGTCTGGGAAACGCTGCGCGATTTGGAGAAGCGGCTTGAAGTAGAAGGTATTCCCTATGTCATCATCGGTGGTATCGCGCTGAACTCCTACAACTATCCTCGACAGACAACTGACGTCGACGTTGTCATGCGAGAAGTCG
>CAZQEN010000413.1:0-6233 GCA_964591605.1 uncultured Planctomycetales bacterium | reverse complement strand
TCGCTCAGCGAAGCCGAAGCTGCCCATGCCACCCCGCCCAAAGTGTCACGCACCCGCGGGGTCAGGAACGGGCGGCTTCCCGCCCGGCCGGAAAAGGCCTGGGAAGGGCACCGGGCGGCCCGGGGAGCAGGAAATCGGCGATGATGTCGTCGGCCACGAGCCGTCCTGCCCGGGTCAGGGCGATGTGCCGGTCGTCCGCCAGCAGCAGGCCGGCGGATGCGTGCCGGTGGACGGGCTCGGCGAAGAGCTGGAGGGGGTCCAAGCCGGTCTGTTCTCTGAATGCCTGGATGGAGATGCCCTCGATGAGGCGGAGAGCCAGCATGGCCGTCTCGCCGGCGCGCTGCAGGGGATCGAGTTCTTCGCACTCGACGGACGGATCGACGCCCGCCCGCATCCGGCGGACGTATTCGGCCGTATCGGGCACATTCCGCCGGCGCCGTCCCTGGAAGTAGCCGGCAGCAGACGGCCCGATGCCGAGCACCGGCTTGTTCCGCCAGTAGCGCAGGTTGTGCTCGCAGCGGGCGCCGGGTCGCGCGAAGTTGCTGATCTCGTACTGCTCGAAGCCCAGTTGCCCCAGTCGATCCATGATGAGTTCATAGAAGTCGGCCTCGAGATCCTCGTTGGCGGACCGGATGAGGCCGGCGTCGCGCCGGGCGCGCAGCGGCGTGTCGGGTTCATAGGTCAGACCGTAGCCGGCAAGGTGATCGGGTCCGAGATCGACGGCGCGGCGGATCGATTCCAAGAGGCTCGCGCGGGACTGGCCCGGGATGCCAAAGATCAGGTCGAGGTTGAAGTGCTCGAAGCCGGCGCGGTGGATGATCTCCGCGCTGCGCGGGATGTCGGCGGGGCAGTGAATGCGGTCGAGCGCTCGCAGCTCGTGGGGGTGAAAGGACTGAGCGCCCATCGAGATCCGGGTGACGCCCGCCTCGCGCAGGATGGCCGCCTTGGCGTCGGTCAGGCTGGCCGGATTGGCTTCCACGGTGAATTCGATCGGATGGTGCCTCTGGACCACTGGCCGCAGCGCCGCGAAAAGTCGCCGGAGTGAGGCCGGGGGCAGCAGGGTCGGCGTCCCGCCGCCGGCGAAGAGCGTGACCACGCGCACATCGCGGGCGAGGACCTGCTGCGCCAGCTCGGCGAGCAGCGCATCGACGAGCGGCTCGAATGCCCCCGGCGCGGGGACGTGCGAATAGAAGTCGCAGTACCCACACTTGGTGGCGCAGAACGGCACGTGGATGTACAGCCCGATGTCGGTCATGGGCATACCATCATACGGCAAAACGGAGTTGGCAGGGCGGGGCACGTCGGATAAGGTGTTTTTCGGGGAGCGTTTCTGTGCACATCAGGAGACATGTATGCTCAAAACCACCATCGAGAACGCGCTGAACGAACAGATCGACAACGAGTTCAGCTCGGCCCACCTGTACCTGTCCATGGCCGCTCACTTTGAGCATGAGAAGCTCCCCGGCTTTGCCCGGTGGCTCAAACTTCAGGCTCGCGAGGAGACGTCACACGGCATGCGGCTGTTTGACTACGTGCTGGACCGCGGCGGGCGCGTGGTGCTCGGCGGGATCGACACGCCGCCGGCCAGTTTCGGTACGCCGGCCGAAATCTTCGAGCAGATCCTCGAACACGAGCGGCAGGTGACCGAATCGATCCACCAGCTCTACGAACTGGCGATCCAGGAGCGGGACTACCCCACGCAGACGCACCTGCACTGGTTCATCAACGAGCAGGTGGAGGAGGAAAAGAGCGCGGAAGCCATCCTCGACAAGCTCAAGTCGATCGAGGGCCATGCCCATCTGCTGTTCCTGCTCGATCGCGAGCTGGGCGGGCGGGCACCGGAGTCCGAGGATTAGCAGGATTCGTGAGCCCATGCCTGGAGTCAGAAGTTCTACCGGTCGGGAGCTGCGCGGGAGAGCTTGGCCCGCGATACAAGAACTGGGGAAACAAGGTCACGCGCACGCCTGATGCTGCGGACATTGACGTCGCGGCGAAATGAAACTATCGCGCGAGCTGGAAGTCCGCGCCGGTCAGGTTCACGTCAACGTTCACGTCCGTGTAGCGGTACCGCGTGTCGAGGGCGCCGTCGGGGAGATAGAGGTCTGTTCCGGCAGGCAGGAGCGTGTGCACGTCCACGAAGAAGTCCTGGCGCGGATAGCGTGTGCCGGGGACGGTCGAGCGATCGATGCGAAAGGCGTATGCCGGCCGGTCGATCGGCTGAAGCTGCACGATGCCCTCGTAGGTGATCTTCGTGGACTTGCGCATCTGCGGGTCATTCAGTGAATCGATGGTCCTCTTGGCCACGCGGGCCAGGCCGAAGTCGGTGATGGGGTTCCTGCTTCGGCCGAACTTGACGGGATCCTGCACGTCCACGATGCGGGTCGTCGGGGGCAGGCCGAGCAGGCCCTTTCTCTCGCGGACGATGAGCTTGTTGTTGTTGCGGCCGGCGACGTAGATCGACTCGGCATAGTCCGCGTCCGCGTCGGGCCATTCAAACCGGACGCTGAAGGGGTTCTTGCGGAAGGATGCCTGGATCCGCTCGAGCGGGGTCAGCCTGGGGATCAGTCCGAGCCGCTCCTGCCGGTAGAAGGTGAGCCGGTACTGGGTGAGGGCGTCGCTGCGGCCGTAGACCTCGCGCAGAAAGCCCGGGGGGTCGGCTTCGATCCGCCGGATGACGTCGTCGGCGGGCGGGGTGGCGGGCGACTGGCGGGGCGTGCCGGTCTGGGCCGGCTCGCGGTTGTCCGTGGCGGCGCACCCCGCTACCAGCGGGATTGCGAAAAGGTCGAGCGCCAGTACGAGACGCATGCCGCAGCCGCTCATGGTTACGACTCATCCATCACGCCGTCCGCCATTTGCGAACGGCCTGCTTTCGCACCGGACACGCAGGGCCGTCGCTGCCTGGGTGCCCGGAGGACGGTCCCGGGCGGGGTGTCACTCTCGCGCGTGACCGGCAGGATGCGGCTCGACTGAGCTCGCCGAAGTCCGGTCCCACACGCCTGGGTGCCCCACGGACGATTTCGTGCGGGGCGTCACAGCTCCCGGTCAACGATCGGCGCGAGGGCCTGGATCTGCCGGATGGTCGCCGCGAGCGCCTCGGGCGTGATCGACTGGGCGCCGTCGGTCAGGGCGTGCTCGGGGTCCTGGTGGACCTCGATGAGCAGGCCGTCGGCGCCGGCGGCGATGGCCGCCCGGCACATGGCGGGCACCATGTACGAGTGGCCGGTGCCCTGCGACGGATCGACGATGATCGGCAGATGCGACTCGCGCTTGACGGCGGGGATGATCGCCAGCGGCAGCGTGTTGCGCACGTAGTCTTCATGGGTGCGGATGCCGCGCTCGCAGAGAATCACGCTCGGATTTCCGCTGCTGATGATGTACTCGGCGGCGAGCATGAATTCGTTGAACGTCGCGCTCCAGCCGCGTTTGAGCACGACGGGCTTTCTGACCGTTCCGCACGCCTGCAGCAGGTTGAAGTTGTGCATGTTGCGTGTGCCGATCTGTAGGACGTCGGCGTACTCGGCGACCAGATCGACCTGGTCGATGCTCATGACCTCGGTGACGACGGCCATGCCGGTCTGCTCGCGGGCTTCGGCCAGGATCTCGAGCCCTTTCTTGCCGAGACCCTGGAACTGGTACGGGCTGGTTCGCGGTTTGAAGGCGCCGCCGCGCAGGGCGGTAGCGCCGGCCTCCTTGCAGGCATGGGCACACTCGATCAGCTTCACACGGTCCTCGACGCTGCACGGCCCGGCGATGATGCAGATCTTGCGGCCGCCCGCGGACGCGCCGAGCCTTCCACCCAGGGGGATGACCGAGGGCTCGGGATGGGTCTGCTTGCTGGCGATCTTGTAAGGGGCCAGGATCGGTACGACGCGGTCCACGCCCGGACAGCTCTCGAGGGCGGGCCGGTCCTTGAACCGGTCGTCGCCGATGACGGCGACAACCGTTCGTTCGGTGCCGACAATCACGTGATCTTTGAGTTTCATTTCGTGCACGAGCTGGACGACGTGGTCGACCTGCTCTTTCGTTGCGCCTTGCTGCATCACGACGATCATAGAAAGCTCCGCTTATTGTCCGTTGTTCGTTGTGCGTTGTCGGTTGCGTGAGGGGCGACCCGGCCGTGCCGGGTGGCTAAACAGGAAGACGCAGCGTCCCGTGCGGCGCGTGCGGCCGAGCCGCTGCGGCGTCCAGAGCGGAGCGGAGCAGTGGATGGAGATGGCGAGTCTAGGGCTCATCCGTTTCAGGCGGCGAGACGCCAGCCAGCCTCCTCATCCCCCGCATTCGCGACCATCAGCTCGCCGTGCACCCGATCCGCGATCGCGCGGACGCGGCGGATCTGCTGCCGGAGATTGATGACCATCGCTTCGACCCTTTGGGTCCCACGTGACTCGTCCGCTGCTGTTTCCATGACCAACTCCGATCTGCGGCGCCTGCCGCGTCGGTTTCGTGAATCGCCCTCTTGTTCCCACTTTCTCTTGACTCATCTCCCGGCCGCCACGGGCTTCGGCCGTGAGCTCAGCCGAACGGGCGGGCGCCCGGCATCTCACATCTCAGGTCCCACGTTTCACGTCTCCCGACCGATGATCTCGCGGCCGCCCAGGTATGGCCGCAGCGCCGCGGGGACACGTATCGAGCCGTCCGCCTGCTGATGCGTTTCGACGAGCGGGATCAGGATGCGCGGGCTCGCGATGACCGTGTTATTGAGCGTGTGGCAGAAATGGATCTGCTTCCTGCCATCCCGATACCGCAGCTTGAGCCGTCGTGCCTGGAACTCGCCGAAACGCGAGGCGGAGTGCGTCTCGCCGTAGCTGCTGCGCGAGGGCATCCATGTCTCGATGTCGAACTGCTGAACCTTGCCCTGGCCCATGTCGCCGGTGCAGACGTTGATCACGCGGTAGGGGAGTTCCAGCCGGGCCAGCACGTCCTCGGCGTTCTGAAGGATCTCGGCATGGAAGCGTTTGGACTCCTCCTCATCGCTGCGGCAGAGAATCACCTGCTCGACCTTGTCGAAGATGTGGATGCGGTACAGCCCGTAGGTGTCCTTGCCGGCGGCGCCGGCCTCGCGCCGGAAGCACGGGCTGACGGCGACGTATTTCCTGGGCAGTTCCTCTTCGGTGAGGATTTCGTCGCTGTGATACGCCGTGAGCGGCACCTCGGCGGTGCCCACCAGGCTCGACGCATCCCGCTCGCAGCGGTAGGCCTGCTCCTCGCCGCCGGGATAGTAGCCGGTGCCGACCATGATCTCATCGCGCACCAGCACCGGCACGTGCATCTGCGTGAATCCGCGCTGGATCATGAGATCGAGGGCCAGACGCAGGACAGCCTGGTGCAGCATGGCGCCATCGCCTTTGAGGATGTAGTGCCGGGCGCCTGAGAGCTTCACGCCGCGCTCCACGTCGAGCATGCCGAGCTGCGTCATGAGCGCGACGTGATCCTTCGGCTCGAACTCGAAGCGCCGCGGCTCGCCGACGCGGCGGAGTTCGACGTTTTCGGACGCGTCGGCCCCGATGGGGGCGTCGAGGGAGGGAAGCTGGGGCAGGGTGAGCAGCGCGCGGTCCAGCTCTTCGTCGGCGAGTCTGAACTCGTCTTCCAGCTTCCTGACCTGCTCCTTGAGCTGTGTGGACAACTCCACCAGGCGTTGGCCTTCCTCCCGGAGCTCCGCTTCGCTACGGCCGGCGGCCAGGGCCTGCTGATACCACTTGCTCTTGGGGTTCCTGTAGAGGGCGATCTGGCCGCCGATCTCGTTCTGCCGGTATTTGAGCTGATCGAGCTCCTGCTGGGCGGCGCGGCGGCGGTCGTCGACCGCCAGGACGGCGTCGATGTCGCACCGGATGCGCTTGCTTTCGGCGGCACGCCGGAAGGCATCGGGGTCCTGTCGGAGAAGTTTGATGTCGATCATGAGAGCTCTCAGTTTTCGGCCAAACAAAATCGCCCTGAGCGTCTTTCGGCGTCTCAGGGCGTTTGATTCGGATCCGTTACGATCAGTTCATGCCCGTCGCCGCCGCTCGCGGGTAAACCAAAACCAGTAGAGATACGCGAAGGGGAGGCGCGCCGCCAGCCCGCCCGACCCACGGTGCAAGGACATGTTCCCGAGCGTATGAGCGGTCTGCAGGTGCATGTCAGTATTAGAACCGCAGCCGCCGGAATGGTCAAGGCCTTCGTGGCACGGGCATTCGGGTCAGGTGCGTGTCAAGGTAGGCGGGTGGCATGGGCAGCATGCATTCGCAACTGCGAAT
>CAZQEN010000412.1:0-6286 GCA_964591605.1 uncultured Planctomycetales bacterium | reverse complement strand
GCAGTTGCGAATGCATGCTGCCCATGCCACCCGCCTACCTTGACACGCACCCCCCGTCGATTCGTGGCGGCGGGGCCGCTCGCGTTTGCGGCGGGAATCGGGTAGAGTACATCGGCTCGCGGAAGGTTTCGCTTCTGTTGTTTCGCAACTTGTGAGGTTCACAACATGGATACCAAACGCATCATCCTGTCGCCGAAAGAGCTGCCCCGGGCGTGGTACAACCTTCAGGCGGATCTGCCCAAACCCTGCCCGCCGCCGCTGAACCCGGCCACGCACGAACCGCTCCCGCCGGAGGCGCTGCACCAGATCTTCGCCAGGGCCCTCATCGACCAGGAGATCAGCCGCGAGCGGTGGATCGAGATTCCCCAGGAAGTGCTCGAGGTTCTGTCCATCTGGCGCCCGACGCCGCTGGTTCGCGCCCGCAACCTCGAGAGGGCGATCAAGACCCCGGCCCGGATCTACTTCAAGGACGAGAGCGGCAGTCCGCCCGGCAGCCACAAGCCCAACACGGCGATCGCCCAGGCCTATTACAACAAGCGCGAGGGCATCAAGCGCCTGGTCACCGAGACGGGGGCCGGGCAATGGGGTTCGTCCCTGGCCTTCGCCTGCACGCTGCTGGGCATGGAATGCAAGGTCTACATGGTCAAGGTCAGCTACGAGCAGAAACCGTACCGCAAGGCCATGATGAACCTGTGGGGGGCGACGGTGCTGCCCAGCCCGACCCGCGAGACGAAGGCGGGCCGGCAGGTGCTGGATGCGGACCCGCAGTGCCCGGGCAGCCTGGGCATCGCGATCAGCGAGGCGGTCGAGGAGGCCGCCGGGCGGGAGGATACGAACTACGCCCTCGGGAGCGTGCTCAATCACGTGATGCTGCATCAGAGCGTGATCGGGCTGGAAGCGCAGAAGCAGATGGAACTGGCCGGCGACGAGCCGGACGTGGTCATCGGGTGCGTGGGGGGCGGCAGCAACTTCGCCGGCCTGGCGTTTCCGTTCATCCCGCGCAAGCTCTCGGGCAAGCCGATCCGCTTCCTGACCGCCGAGCCCCGCGCCTGTCCGAGCATGAGCAGGGGCCAGTACCGCTACGACTTCGGCGACACGACCAAGCTCACGCCGCTCCTCAAGATGTACACGCTGGGCCACGGCTTCGTGCCGGCGGGCATCCATGCGGGCGGGCTGCGCTATCACGGGATGGCGCCGCTGGTGAGCCTGTGTGCCGAGCTCAAGATCGTCGAGCCCGTGGCCGTGTATCAGAACCCGGTGTTCGAGGCGGCCCAGCTCTTTGCGGCCACCGAGGGGATCATTCCCGCCCCCGAGACCGCCCACGCCGTGCGGGTCGCCATCGATGAAGCCATCCGCTGCCGCAACTCGGGCAAGGAAGAGTGCATCCTGTTCAACCTGAGCGGGCACGGCATCTGCGACCTGGGTTCCTACGAGAGGTACCTGTCCGACGACCTTGAGGACTACGAGTACCCGCAGCACCAGATCGAAGAAGCGATGAAGGATCTGCCGGTGGTCGGTTGACCGCGAACGCCGGCATGCGGCCGGTGATCAGTCGCGGGCGGCCAGTTCCCGAACCTGGTTGAAGGTATCAGGAGCATATGGCAGTCGGATGGATCCGACCAGGGCCCGCGCGAGCTCCACGTCCTGCGGCCCGCCCGGTTTGACGATGAGCATCGCGCTGCCGCACAGCGCCTCGTCCAGCGAGTAGTACTCGAACACCAGGATGCGGTCCCCATCATCGCAGATCCGGGTGGTCAGCACACCCTTGATGGTATCGCTGCGCAGGATCTCCGCACTCTCCACGTCCCGGCGCAGCGCCTGGCGGACGTTCAGGAGCTGCCGCAGGCGGCAGCCCTCGCCGCGGGAGGCGAGCAGCGAGACGTGTCGGGCATCGGCGGTATACGCGGCCGCGATGAGGCCGACGATGTCCGGCGGCACGCCGTCCATGTTGTAGCGGGGATCGAGGAGATCCCGGTAGCAGGGCAGGGCATCGGCCGCCGGCGCCCAGGCGACCAGGATGACCTGCCCGATGCGGACCCGCAGGATGTGGTCGTTGGCGTAGTTCTCCCAGTCCTGGCTGTCGGGCCTGGGCAGCGACGCCCGGGGGATCTTCAGGCTTGCCGCGCCGAGCTGGATCGAGGCGGTGGGGCCGTCGAAGCGGCCGGGGGTGAATGCGGCGACCGGAACCGCGTGCCAGGCCAGACGTCCGGCGGCAACCTCGGCCCGCAGGCCGAGCTGGGGGGCCTTCTGGTAGGCAATAAACAGCGATAAGAGGGTTAAAGAGCCGATCAGGCAGGCTTTTGTGATTCTTCCCATGATTTTTTTCCTCTGAGCGCGGGGAATCCCGGGAACCCAGCCGTGCGCCCCTGTGCGCCACCCCGCGGCTCGACCCGGTCCGGTGTGGACCTGACGGTTTGGTCTGTCTCTTCAGACGCCGGCGGCCGGGAATAGTTACCCTGAAATCCGGACGCATCGGCCCGGGAATTGCAGGAGGGGCCATCATCACGCTGAAAGAGCCCCAGATTCGCAGGAGCAGGGGGACCGGAAGGGGACCTGGGGCGATCGTCATGCCGCAGGGCTGGTGCACCCCAGGGGGAACGCCGGGATTCGGTACTTTGGACAGGGCTGTTGCCGATTTGGTACAGTAGTGGCTGACGGGCGGTCGAGGGACGGCCGCATGGGTCCCGTCGGTTGGGGCAACGGCCTGGGGGGTTGGGGCGCGGCAGCCGCGCCGCGTCCGGGTCGCAGGACCGCTGCTCTGCAGTCTGGCCACTGCCGTGCCGGCACAACCGGGAGTTTTGCCCATGCGCTCCGTCCGATCGACTCGCTTCGCCGCCCTTCTCCTCAATCCTGTCACATTGGACCTTCCTGCATGTTCGCTCGGCGTGGGCCTGTGTCTGGCCGCCGCCGCGATGTGCGCGGGGCAGCAACTGGTGCTGGACGACCCGCTGCAGGGATCCACCATCGCGCCTCAGACCGGCGGGGCCCAGATCGGGGGGACGTTCGCCGACGGCGGCTGGAAGATCACCAACAAGGCAGACGCGATCTACTGGCATCTGCCCTACACCGTGTACAAGGGCGCGGTAGAGTTCTCGGTCAAGGGCCTCAACCCCAACGAATGCCGGCCGGGGCTGACCGACAAGTCCGAACTCTTCCACATGTACGACTACACGTTCGAGAACGCCGATACGAACTACGGCGGCTATCGCAACAACCCCTTCAAACACTTCATCCGCAAGAACGGCTGCGACAGCGCTTACAAGAATGCGGTCAACGCGTTTGAGCTGGTGCTGGTGATCGCCCCGAACTATCAGGAGCCGGATACGGCGAACCTGAGCTGGAACGCCGCCACCACCTACGTGATTCGCGAAGAATGGGAGTCTGACGGACAGGGGAACTGCGTCTTCCGCACGTACCGCGACGGAGTGCTCTTGCGTACGATGACCGAGCCGGGAAGCTGGTCGCCCTTCGGGCACAGCGTGCGCATCGCCCGCGCCCGGATGGATGAATGGTCGGGGGCGCCGCTGGATGCGGTCTTCAGCAACGTGAAGGTCTGGGACCGCGAAACGTCGCTGCCGGCGACGCCGGTCATCACCTACCCGCGCGCAGGTCAGACCGTCAAAACGTCCACCACGCGGGTCCGGTGGGCGTGGACGCCCACGTTCAACCGGTACCAGGTGCGCATCACCAGCGGCAATGACGTGAACACGGGCATCGTCTGGGACTCGGGCCAGGTGGTCTCGGTCCGGAACTACGCGGACACGGGTTCGCTGGCGAACCTGACGAACCACTATGTCTGGCTGCGGCTGGGGAACGGCGTCGGCTGGACCGGCTGGACGGCTTCCAATCACTGGTTCCGCGTGGACACGGCGTTCACGCCGCCCAACCGGGGGCTGCTGAGCCTGAGCGGGCAATCGCTTCGCGACAGCGAGGGGCCATTCCTGAGTCTGGGCTTCACCTACATGGAAGCGCTGGGCTTCTGCCGGCGCGACCGCCAGCGCTTCGAGAGCGACGTGGCGTTCATGGCCTCGCGCGGCTTCAAGCACATGCGCATCCTCTCCGAGGTGCCCGCCGCGGATGACCAGGACTACTGGTGGGGCCGCGAGATCAACGCCTCCACCTACACCTGCCCGCACGGCTCGGTCGCCAACGAATGGTCGGACTACGACCAGCAGTTCCGCGACATGATTGACATCGCGTACGACCGGTACGGCATGCGCACCGAGGTCACGATCTTCGGCGGAGCGGGCGACTCGTTCCCGACCTACGCCGGCCGTCAGGCCCACTGCCAGCGGATCGTGAATCTCATCGCAGGGCGCGAGCACAAGATCGCCTACATCGAGATCGCGAACGAGGCCTGGCAGACCGGCTTTCCCTGGCCGCAGGGGCGAAACGATCTCCGCTCGCTCTGCCAGTACGTGGCCGAGCGGACGGACGTGCCCGTGGCGATCACGTCGATGAACGGCACCAACGCCGACATGATGGACCTGTATCTGGGGAGCGCCGCCGACATTGCCACCGAGCACTTTGCCCGCGAGTCGACGGAAGAAGGCTGGTTCAACGTCCGCGACTGCTGGCGGGTGCAGGACGCCGTCAACCTGGGCGTACCGCCGGTCAGCAGCGACGAACCGGTGGGGCCGGGCTCGTCGGTGTACTCCGAGACGGACCCGATCAAGCTGGTGTCCGCGGCCTGCTTCGCGTGGATCGCCCGGCTGCCGGTGTACGTCTTCCATTCGCGGGCCGGCGTGCGCGGGGACTACCGGTTCGAGGACATGGCCGGTGTGAACGACTACCGCTTCCTGAGCGGGATCGTGCCGCCTGACATGGCGAGCTGGACACGCAATGATGGCAAGGAGGCGTCCGCTCCGTTCACCGTGTACTGCGACGGCTTTGCCAACCAGTACTGGACCGACCCCGGCCGCAGCGGAGCTGCCACCGGCTGCCACCGCAACATCGGCGGCATCAAGTGCAGCCAGTTCGTGTGCTATCCGCAGGGGATCCGCAGCGGCGGTCTGACGCTCCAGGCCCGGCGGGCGATGAGCTTCAACGTCTACCACCCGATGACCGGCGCGGTGGTCGATTCGAGAACACTCGCCGCCGGTCAGACCTTGACGCTGCCGCAGGGGCCGCGTGCGTACATCATCAAGGGCACATTCCCCGGCGGCGATACGAACCCGCCCGGTGCGGTGATCCAGTTTGCGGTCAATCCGGGGGACGGGCAGAACGTCCTGAGCTGGCGGAACCCGAGCGACGGGGACTTCTGGGGCACGATCGTCGTGTATCGCACGGACCGGTATCCCACGTCGATCGCCGACGGTGCGGCGGTCTGCGACCGGACCGATGCGCCCGGATCGAGCGGCTACTTCACGCACACCGGGCTGACCAACGGGGTGACGCATTACTACGCGGCGTTCGCCTACGACTGCACGCCGTACTACTCGAGCGGTGAGACGGCCTCGGGCACGCCGACGGCCGGCCTGTGTTACTCCGAAAGCTTCACGTACCCGGACGGTCCGCTGAGCGGCAACGACGGCTGGAGCGGTTCGGCGGGCAGTGAGATCCAGGTGCTGGGAGATACCGTCCGCATTCTCGGGGGAACCACGACGCTGGAGGCGATGCGCTCCGTCTCCTGCGCGGATCCGGGCACGGGCTACATCCGCGCCTCCTTCAAGATCCACAGCGGACCGGGGGCGGCCACGCTGTGGGGCGTGTGGTTCGACGACGCGGCGGGGGCGAACCTGGCGCGGTTCTACGGCACGGCCACCACCGCCCGCGGGCGCATCGCCGGCACGGGCATCGTGACCGCGCCGTACCCGCTCACCGGCGGCTGGGACCAGCTTGTCGTGCGGATGGACCCCGCCGCGAACACCTCCACGTTCTTCCTGAACGGTGCGAACATGGGCACGCTCAGTCACGCCTCGACCGCCGGCGGCGACACCCTCGGACGGATCCGGTTCGAGCGGATCGGGTCGGAGTACACGACGGGGCATTACGTCGACTTCGACAACCTCCGGGTCGGCAGATCCCGCATCCGGGGCGACCTGGATGACGATGAAGACGTCGACCAGAGCGACTACGGCCGGCTGCAGCTCTGCTTCTCGGGAGAAGCGGTGCTGGCGGCCCCCGGCTGCGAAGAGGCGGACCTCGACGCGGACCTGGACGTTGACCCGGCGGACCTTGCCCAGTTCATCAACTGCATGGGCGGACCCGGCCAGCCGCCGGCGTGCCCGAACTAGTGCCCTTTTCGGTAACACGGTTTCGGTTGTCTGCGCTAGGCCCGGCCTTC
>CAZQEN010000411.1:1614-6290 GCA_964591605.1 uncultured Planctomycetales bacterium | reverse complement strand
CTGCCCATGCCACCCGGCATAAACACGGGCAGCGGGTACGCTGCCCATGCCACCCACCTTGTGGCTCATCCCGCGTTGCGGAACTGGGTTTCGTAGAGGCGGCGGTAGAGGGGGCAGGATCGGAGGAGCTGTTCGTGGGGGCCGACGGCGACGATCTGGCCGTCGTCCATGACGACGATGCGATCGGCGCCGCTGACCGTGCTGTAGCGGTGGGCGATGATGAAGGCGGTGCGGTCCTTGATGAAGGCGTCGAGGGCCTGGTGGATTTTCATTTCGGATTCGGGGTCCACCTGACTGGTGGCTTCGTCGAAGATGAGGATGGGGGCATCGCGGAGGATGGCGCGGGCGATGGCAATGCGCTGGCGCTGGCCGCCGGAGAGCGTCGCGCCGTGCTCGCCCACGAGCGTGTCATAACCCTGCGGCATCTGGCGGATGAATTCGTCGGCGAAGGCCTTTTTCGCGGCGGCCTCGATTTCGGCCGGCGTGGCCTCGCGCTTTCCATACGCGATATTCGACCGGACCGTGTCGGGAAAGATGATGCTCTCCTGGGCGATCAGGCTGAATTGAGCGCGCAGCGAGCGGAGCGACACGTCCTGGATATCCTGCCCGTCGATCAGGATGCGCCCGCCGTTGAGGGGGTAAAAGCGGGGCAGCAGGCTGACCAGGGTGGTCTTGCCGGAACCGTTCGGGCCGACGAGGGCGATGGTTTCGCCGCGTTTGATGTGCAGCGAGACGCCGTTGATGGCGGGCCGGTTCGCGCCGGGGTACTGGAAGACGACGTTCTCGAGCTCGATGCTCTGTCGCGGCGGGGCGAGCCGCGGTTTGCCGGCGTCCAGGACGTATTCGCTCGGCGTGTCGATGAGGTCGAATACGCGCTCGGCGGCCGCGTTGGCCCGCTGGATCTTGGGATAGACGCTGCTCAACTTGCGCACCGGGTCGAAAATCGCGCCCAGGCACACCAGCATCACCACCATGTCGGGCGGCGTAACACCGTAGTTGAACATGCGGTTGGCGTAATACACGATGGCCAGCGCGCCGATGAAGAAACCGAGCACCTCCGAGAACGGCGAGGTGAGGGCTTCGATGAAGGCGATCTTGAGCTGCTGGCGCAGGAGCATCCGGTCGATGCGGAACAGGCGCCGGCATTCGTAGCCCTCGCGCATGTAGCCCTTGACCACCCGCATGCCGGCCAGCGTGCTTTCGAGGACGCCGAGCATCACGCCGTATCCGACGAGCAGCTTCTTATTGGCCCGCCGCACCTTCTTGCCCAGGTAGCGGAAAATGAGCAGGGCAATCGGCACGCCGAGGATCACGCTGAGCGTGAGCTGCCAGTCGAGCCACAGGGCAAAGCAGGTGACGCCCAGGGCCTTGATGGGTTCGGTGACCACCTTCTGGAAGAAATTCTCGAGGCCGCGGACGATGTCGTTCATGTCCTGCACGTACTTGCTCATGGTGTCGGAGGTGTTCTGGGCGAACCGGCTGAGCGGCAGGTTGAACATGTGGGTGTACATGCGCCGGCGAAGGTCGATGACGCTGCGCCCGATCGCGATGGCCGCGAGGTACTCGGCCAGCAGTGCGGCGACGGCGCCCACCAGGACGAGGGCGAGCAGGAACGCCAGCAGGACGACCAGCGTCCTCATTTTTTCCGCCGGCGTCCGCCATCCGCCGGGGATGCGATCCATGACGTTCCGGGCAAACGACCAGTGGGCCTTGAGCGGGTCCGGCGTGACGCTGAGCGTCTGACGCGGCCCGCCGCCGGCCGCGACGAACGTGACCTGTGGGCTGGGCTCGCCGGCCAGGGCGCGGAACGTCTCAACCGGATCACCTTCGCGGCCGTCGACGGCGACGATGAAATCGCCCTCGTCGAGACGATGGGTCAGGGGCGAATCAGCAGCCAGCCAGCGGACCCGCAGGGCACCGCCGGGCACGCCTTCGACCCGGCGGTCCTTGATGGGGTCATGGATGCCGAACTGGACGTCGAGACGCTTTTCCGCCACATGCTGATACACCCAGCCGTGGACGCCCTCGGGCTGGATCATCGCGTAGAGGACGGGCAGCATCGAACCGATCACCGCGGAGTACACCGTGGCCTGGACGATGATGCACAGGATGGCGGGGTACAGGTAGCGTTTCTGCGGCCAGACGAAACTGAGGAGTCGTCGGAAGTGCGTGAAGGAGGAGGCTTTATGCCGCGCCAGTTCCTCGCGCTGGCCTAATGTGTCGAATCTGCCCATCGGGCGGTATGATACCGGAACGGTGGTCAGTTGTCAGGCCGTGGTCCGCGGTTCGTTGTTGCGATTCAGGCATCCCGTGGAAGAATCGGGCACACGCGGCTCCGGACGAACGAGGCCGCTGCCGCCCGCTCCGTGACGGCGTGGCGGCCGCCATGCCCACAACTGACCACGGACCACGGACCAGCAGGGTGCATCTTTGGCGAAACGCTCGACACCTCCCGTGATGGCGGCTGCAGTTCTTGACAGGGTTCGCGACGGGCTGCGCGAAATCCTCATCGTCAGGCTGGAAGGCACGCCGGAGCAACCGGGGCGATGGGTGTTTCCGTTCGGGCCGGTCGGCCCGGGCGAGATGCCCGAGCCGGCGATCCGCCGGATCCTGGCCCAGCAGCTCGGGCTTCACGCGCACATTCAGCACGGCCAGCCGCCGTTCGACCAGACTTATGGCGAGACGCTGTATCGATGGCGTTTTCTGTTCGGCGAGGTCACCTCGCCGGAGGCGAACAATCGACACTACGCAGAGGTGCGCTGGGTGCCGCGGCAGTCACTGGTGGAATACGAGTTTGAGCCGGTCAGTCAACAGGTCGTCGACTGGCTTCTGGAGGAGTAGACCCCCATGCTACACAACCGGTTGAGGATCGTGTGCGGCTTGCTGGCCCTGGCGGCCGGCCCGGGATGCCGGGATGAGACGGAGACATCGCAGCCGGCAGCGCCGGCCGCGCCGGTGGCCACTCCCCGGCAGCAGGCGGCCGACCACCTGGATTCGCTGGCGGCGGACGCGGCGCAGTTCGGCGAGGCGACGGCGGCGGTGAAGGCGTTCGCGGCGCAGCTCCGGACGGATGCGCCGATCCCGCCGTCGATTGTCGTCGCATGGTATTCACACGGCCCGGCCGGCCGGACGATCCTCGAGTTCTTTTTTTACGATGAGTCGCAGTCGATCCGGGGTTTCCGTGTCAAAGCGGCAGGGGGCCAGCGGCCCGCCAGCTACGACTATCTGCTCTACCAGGAGGGATCGCGCAACAACCGCCCGCTGGAGAACGTGGTGGTCGAGGTGTCGGACGAGGCGCCGACCAGCGACGGCCCGGTGGTGACGGTTCCGATCCGCAAGGTGCCCGGCGGGGGGACGCGGGCGTGGATTCCGCTGCCGGCCCGGGGGGCAACCGCCACCCTGTGCCTGATCGACGCCGAGCGGAAGGAGTCCGGCTGTGCGCCGCTGAAAGAGCGGCCGGCGCCGAATTCGCAGCCCGCCTCGCAGGCCCCTTGACCTCAACGATGCAGAATGTATCACCACGGAGACACGGAGTGCACTGAGAAGACTGGAGAATCCACCAGGATTTCAGCCCATTCGAGACTCCACTTCACGTAAGGTCTGTGCTTCTCGTTCTCAGCACATGGAATCTCTCTTCTCCGTGTTCTCGGTGTCTGCGGGGTGCCTTTTCTCGATGCAACTGGATAGTCAAACAAGGGCAGAGCCTGGCCACTCGCGCGATCGCATCATGGCCACCCGTCAGACTCGCCCCTGCCCCTGGATGCTTTCGCTTCTGAGCGTGATGGCCTGCGCGGGCTGCGTCGCGGCGAAGGCGCCTCAGGCCGGCCCGCCCGAGCGCATCGTGACTGTCGACTCCGATCGATTCGCGATCGCCGACGCAGCCGGCACGCACGAGTTCGTTCCCTGGGGCTTCAACTACGACCGGACGGCGATCGAGCGGCGGGATGCCCTGCTCGAAGACGTTCTGATCCAATACCCCGAGAAGCTCGATCGCGACTTTGCGGCTATGCGCCGGATGGGCGGCAACACGGTGCGCGTGTTTGTGGCCTTGAGCCTGGTCCTGCGGAATGCGGGCGAGGTGGACGAGGAGGGCCTCCGGCGGGTTCGCGGGCTGCTCGATACCGCGCATCGGCACGGGCTGTGGGTGATTCTGACCGGTCTGGCCAACATCCGGCCGTCCACCGCGCCGGAGTGGATGCGGCAGGCGGACGACGACACGATGCTGGCCGCCCAGCGGCTGTTCTGGCGGAGCCTCGCGCGGGCCTGCCGCGATGCTCCGGCGGTGTTTGCCTACGATCTGCAGAACGAGCCGGTCGTGCACGCGAAAAACAGCGAGAGCTGGACCGACGGCTGCTTTGACATGCCCGCCGGGCCGCCTTTCTGCTACGTGCACCGGCTCTATCGGCGGATCGAGCCGCGCTGGACGCGCGAGATTCATGAGCGGTTTGCGTCGGCCGAGGCCCTGCGCCGGCACTGGCCGGATTTTCCGCGGCCCGGCGAGAGCTGGGACGCCATCGCCGTGCCGGCAGACGAGAAGGACCGCCGATTCGGGGAATTCGTCGCGTTTCACGGCCGACTGCTCGGAGAGTGGGCGGGCCGGCTCCGTGACGCCATCCGCAGCCAGGACGATCAGCATCTGATCACCGTCGGCGCGCTCGATCCGCGGCCGATGGCCG
>CAZQEN010000411.1:0-1514 GCA_964591605.1 uncultured Planctomycetales bacterium | reverse complement strand
TGTGGCACGGGCATCCTGCCCGTGTATGCAATGGCCGTCCAGATGTGGCACGGGCATCCTGCGGTAGCGGGGTTCATGACGTCCGCCGCCGCCCGCCTCCTGGCCTGCGACGGCGTCGCGCGCTGCTTATCTTCAATCTGGCCGCCGTCCTCTCGAATTGCTATCATGGATATGCCATGATCACCGAAGCCGACATTCTGACGGACGTGGTGGCTCCGGACGAGCCCGACCTTTCCCCGGAGTCCGCCCGGGCGATCCTCGGTTTGGCTTTTCGCCCGCGGGCCATTGACCGCCTCAACGAGCTCGCCGAGAAAAACCGACAGGGCGCGCTCACCGAGACCGAGAAGCTGGAGTTGGAGAAGTACCTGCGGGTGGGCAACTTCCTGAACCTGATCCAGGCCAAAGCCCGCAAGTCGCTGGTGCGGGCCTCATGATCATGGACGCAGCTCTGCGCGAAAAGGTATGGCGCCGGGCGGGAGGCGTCTGTGAGTATTGCCGCCTCGCCCAGGAACTCGACGCGTTTCCCTTCCAGATCGACCATGTCATCGCCGCCAAGCACCATGGACCTGACACCGCTGAGAATCTGGCGCTGAGTTGCTACAACTGCAACATCCACAAAGGGCCCAACATCGCAGGTGTCGATCCGGACAGCGGCCAGATCACCCGACTGTTCAACCCCCGCCAGGACGACTGGTCCGAGCACTTCGCGTGGAACGGGGCCGAGCTCAGAGGTCAGACGCCCATCGGCCGGGTGACGGTCGATGTGCTTGGCATCAATCTGGGCGATCGCCTCGAACACCGAAAGACTCTGTCAACTGCCGGGCTCTTTCCCGACAGATCGTGAACGGCTCGAATGGCTCGGTTCCGCGTCCGCGCCTGTTGCAGCCTTCCGTCTGACCGCCATGTCTCTCCGTGTTCCAGTCTCCTCGTCTCTCGCTCACTCTCTTCCCCCAACAGCCGGCCACGCCTTTCCGTTTCCCCTCTAATTGTCTCCAGGCTTCGCCCGCTCCCCCCCACGCTGCCTCGTGCAGCCACCAGATGTCGCGCCCACCGCTGACCCGCGAGACCCCACTCAGCCCCCAATCCCGAACCCCCAGCGTTCATCTCAGGATCAGACCCACAACAGGCGGAACGCCCATGCCACACCTCCTCGAGCGAGACACCGGTGCGCCACCTGAGCTTGCCGGTTTCGCGCTTTCCTGGGCATCGCGGTTCTCGTAAAGTGCATTCGGAGACGGGTGCGCGCCGCATTTCGCCCGTGCCCGGCCGTCGCCCGCATCGGCGGGCAGGCTCGGGGCGGGCGCCACGGAATGTGGTGCGGGGCCGCCGGCCGCCACAGGGGGCGGCCGCTACGGTTTCTATGCACTTGCAGGGTGCTGCTCTTATGTCCGCCGGGCTGGAGATTTCGGAGCGGTTTATCCGGGCGGTCGTCGTGCCGATCCTGCGCGAGCGGCATGGAGCGCTGGTGGAGCGCGTGGCCGTCGGGGTGCACGGGACGGGCAGCGATGTGCTGG
>CAZQEN010000410.1:0-6317 GCA_964591605.1 uncultured Planctomycetales bacterium | reverse complement strand
GCACAACAGGACAGGTGCCGGTTGCCAAGAGGGCTGATTCTCTGGTGGGGTGCGACGCTGGTGGTGACGGCCGGGTGCGCGCCGGCGTTTCACAACGCGCCGTTGGAGACGTACGCTCCGCAGAAGGGGTATCGATTCGACTCTCTCCAGGTCGGAGAGGGGAACACGGATGACGTCCTCGTCTGCCTGACGTTCTCCGGCGGCGGGGTGCGGGCGGCGTCGCTGGCGTACGGGGTGCTGCAGGAACTCCGCGACACGCCGATCGGGCCGCTGCCGGGCCGTGACGCCCCGCGTCGAATGCTCGATGAAGTGGATGTGATCTCGTCGGTCTCGGGGGGGTCGTTCACCGCGGCCGGTTACGCCCTGTGGCGGGACCGGCTCTTTGACGGGCGCTTCGAGCGGGAGTTTCTCAAGCGGAATGTCCAAGCCTCCCTCATCTGGCGAACCTTCTCGTTTCCCAATGCGCTGCTGCTGCCGCTCGTGGCGCTGGATCGGATCGACGTGGTGGCCGAGTACTTCACCGCCAACCTGTTCGAACGGCGGACGTACGGGGATCTGCTCAGGGACGGGCGGCGGCCGTTCGTCGTCATCAACGCGACCAGCCTGTCGGCCGGCCAGCGGTTCGAGTTCACGCAGGACGATTTCGACCTCCTGGGCTCCGACCTGACGCAGCTTCCGCTGGGGTATGCGGTGGCGGGCTCGCAGGCGGTGCCGATTCTGTTCAGCCCGCTGCGGCTCAAGTATTACGCGGCCGAGCCGAGCCGCCAGGCGATCGAGCGGATCCTGTCCGAGCGGAGCACCCGGTTGTATCGAGACCGCCGCGAGGCGTGGGCGCTCAACCTGGTGCCGGCCGGACGGCAGGGCGAGCCGCCCGGATACGGCATCGATCCCGACGCCCATCGCTACCTCTATCTGATGGATGGGGCGCTCTCGGACAACCTGGGCCTCAGCTATGTGATCGAGAACTACCGCGAGGGCCCGATCCGCCGGTGGATCGAGCGGGACGGCGGCGGCGGCGTGCGCCGGCTGGTGGTGATCATTGTCAATGCGCGGACCCGGCCCGCGGACGACATCGAGCGGCGTGATTCGACGCCCGGGTTCATCACGATGGGCTATAAGGCCGCCACCACCAGCATCCAGAATTACAGCGATGCCCTCACAAGAATCGTGCGCTGGACGCTCGTGGAAGAGACCCGGAGGGCCCGGGAGCAGTACGAGCGATCCCGGCGCGCCCTCGAGGCGTGCTGCCCCGCCGCCTCCGCGCCGGCGCCTCCGCCCGAGCATCGGCTTATCCCGTACGTGATCGAGGTCAACTTCGAGGATGTCCGCGACGACCGGATCCGGCAGATCCTGCTGGGACTGGGGACCAACTACCACCTGCCGCCCGACCACGTGGACCAGGTGATCGCCGCCGGCCGGGAGCTGCTGCGTAACGATCCGGAGTTTCAACGTCTCCTGCAGGACGTGCGCAAGGAGCAGGCGCACGTGAGACGTGAGAAGTGAGAAGTGAGACGTGAATACAAAGAGCCGCGGGGCTTTAGCCCGCGCGGTCCAACGACCGCGGTGAACGCCGCAGTAGACAAAGAGCTGCCGGGCTTTAGCCCGCGCGGTCCCTCGGACGCAGTGAAGGCCGCGGTACGTGAGATGTGACGCCCATGCCACGCACGGCTCATCAACAACCTGCACTCTGGGTCGAACGGCCTGACGTACACGAGGCGCCCGTCGCCCGCGTTGCCCTGCTGGCCGCGTTCGACGGCGAGTACAGCTATGCGATTCCGCCGGAGCTGGTGGGCCGCGTCGAGGCCGGCAAACGCGTCCTGGTGCCCTTCGGCCGCGGAGGCAAGCCCCGCACGGCCTTCTGCGTGTCGGTGGGCCAGGACCCCTGGACGAATTCGCTCAAACTCTGCGCCGACGTGCTCGACGACGAGCGCCTGCTCTCGGACCACCTGCTGGAACTGGGCCGCTGGATCTCGCGCTATTACTTCACCCCCCTGGGCCGCACGCTGGCCGCAATGGTTCCCGAAGCCATCCGCCGCCAGAGTGGGTTCGTCGTCCGCCGCATCGTCCGCCCCGCGGCGCCTGAAGCGCAGGCGAGCGGTTCCCCAGTAGAGCCCGAAGCGCCAGCGAGGGGTTCGCACGACGGCGTTCGAATGTCCGCCAAACGTGCCCGCGTTCTGGACGTCGCCCGCGCCCATCCCGACGGCATGGAGCTGGCCGCGCTGCTGGCCGAGGCCGCCGTCGGCAAACCCGTCGTCTCCGCCCTGGTCAAAGCCGGCCTGCTCACCCTCAGCGAACAGAAAGTCCCCGCCGCCGCCCCGAACTTCGACACGCCCGGCGCCGAGCCCACGTTCGAGCTCGGCCCCGAGCAGGTCGAGGCCATCGCCCGCGTCGATGAAGTGGCCCGGGCCGGCGCTTTCCGCGCCGTGCTGCTGCACGGCGTGAGCGGGAGCGGCAAGACCGAGGTTTACATCCATGCGATCCGGGCGGTCATCGCCCGCGGGAAGCAGGCGATCCTGCTCGTGCCCGAGATCGCCTTGACCACGCAGCTCGTCCAGCGCCTGGCGAGCCGGTTTACCGACGTGGCCGTCATCCACAGCGGCCTGACCGGCGTCCAGCGCTCGCTCACCTGGGCGGCCATCGCCCGCGGCGACAAGAAGGTCGTGATCGGCACGCGCAGCGCGGTCTTCGCCCCCTGCCCGGGCCTGGGCCTCATCGTCGTGGACGAGGAGCAGGAAGGAAGCTACAAGAACCTGCAGTCGCCCCGCTTCCACACCCGCGACGTGGCCATCAAGCGGGCCCAGATGCTGGGTATCCCGATCGTCCTCGGCTCGGCCACGCCCTCGCTCGAGACGTGGTACAACTGCGAGCGATACAAACACTTCGAGCGGCTCACGCTGCCCGAGCGCGTGGCCGGCCTGGAGCTGCCCAGGGTCGAGTTCGTCGACCTGCAGGACGAGCCGAAAACCCGGCGCGGGATCGACCTGCTGAGCGAGCGTTTGGGCCAGGCGCTCACGGAGACGCTTGCCGCCGGTCAGCAGGCGATTCTGCTGCTCAATAAGCGGGGTTATGCGAGCTACCTGGTCTGCACGCGCTGCAAGACCGTGATCGTCTGCCCGAACTGCCGCGCGAATCTCGTCTTCCACCAGACCACCGGCCAGGCGCTGTGCCACCACTGCGGGGCGAAGATGGTGATGCCGCAGCGCTGCGGCGACCTGACCTGCGGCGGCAAGCTCATGCGCTTCGGTATGGGGACGCAGCGCGTCGAAGAGGAGCTGCGCGTCAAGTTCCCGCAGGCGCGGATCGCCCGGGCCGACAGCGACGTGCTCACGAAGGTGGCGCACTATGAGGAGATCGTGCACTCGCTTCAGGAGCGCCGCCTCGATATCCTGATCGGCACGCAGATGATCGCCAAGGGCCTCGATTTCCCCAACGTCTCGCTGGTGGGCGTGGTGAACGCCGAGACGTCGATGCATTCGCCCGACTTCCGCGCGACCGAGCGCACGTATCAGCTCGTCACGCAGGTCGCCGGCCGCGCCGGGCGGGCGCCGTGGCACGGCCTTCCCGGCCGTGAAGAGCGGCACGATCTTCCAGACCATGCGACTTCACCCGGCCTTCCAGGCCGTGATCCGCATGGGCAGGATGCCCATGCGACTTCACGGGCAGAATGCCCGTGCCACGCGCGGGTGATCGTGCAGACGCTCGGCCCGCCCTCCAGCGCCGTGCGCTTTGCCGCACAGCACGCCTATGCCCCCTTCGCCGCGCACGAGCTGCCGATCCGCAAGCGCCTTGGCTGGCCGCCGTTCTCGCGCCTCGCCCGGGTGATCGTCTCGCACAAGCGCCCGCAGACTGCTCAAGATGCAGCCCATGCACTCGTCGCCGCGATCCGCGAGCACGTTCAGCGTCACGGCCTCAAAGCCCAGCTCATCGGCCCGCAGACCGCGCCGCTCTCGCGCCTGCGCAACCTCTACCGCTTCGACTTCCTCATCCGCTGCCCCGACGCCAACCGCCTTCTTGAAACCCTCGAACACCTCCGTCATTCCGACGTGCTCACGCCGAATACGGCCAACGCACTGGTGGACGTGGACCCCGCCTCGCTGTTGTGATCAATCCGCACACGCCGGGTCGCCGAAGGCGGAGGGGCCGGTCAGGCAGCGCTGGAAGATCGCAAAGTCGCTCTGGTCGGTGTCGTTGTCGCTGTCGAGGTCGGTGTCTTCGCAGCCGGCGGCGGGCGGGCCCTGGTCGGCGCCGGTGATGCACGCACTGAAGTGCGGGAAGTCCTCTCCGTCGACGTGGCCGTCGAAGTCGAAGTCGCCGGGGATCGAGCCGGACTGGTTGATGGTGTGCGACTGGCCCTGGACGGTGATCGTGCCGCTGCGCGCGACATGCGAATGGTTCGGGCTGACGGTGTATGCGACCGGACCGCTCGCGTCGCCGGAGCTGCCCGACGTGATGATGATCCAGCCCGCGCTGGGCGTGGCCGTCCAGTTGCAGCCATTGAGCGTAGTGACATCCAGCGAGCCGTCTCCGCCCTGCCAGCCGAGAGCCGCACTCGCCGGCGACACGCTGTAGGTGCAGTTGGGCGGCGTGGTTTTAACCAGCCAGTCTTCGGCCGACCAGCCGGTCACGCCGTCGCTCCATCGGATCTGCCATCGGTTGTAGTACGCCGAGCCGCTGCCGCAGCGGACCATGCTGGCCGAGATGATCTGCCCGATGCTGCCTTCGGGCTTTTGGGCGATGGCCGCGTCGCAGGCATTGGGGCTGCGGACGCTGAGCGTATCCGGGGCGACGCCGGCCACCCGGACGGTGTCGCCGAGAGCGAACTTGAGCGGCGGCGGCTGGCCGTGCACGTAGATGAACCGTGGCGGGCGGATGCTGCAGCGCACGCCGTAGCAGTGGTTGCAGCCCCAGTTGTATTCGGAGATGTTCACCGAGCCGTCGGCGTTGACCGCCTCGACGCAGGCCACGTGCCCGAAGCTGGGCGACTCGGTCACGCTGTAGTGGGCGATCGCCCCGACGGCCGGCATGTTGCTCACCGGAAAGCCCAGTGCCTGCGCGTTGGCGCTCCAGTGCTCGGCGTTGCCCCAGTGGCCGCCCATCATGTAGTTCGTGAACCAGTACGGCGAGGTGGGCGTGCCGTGATCCCGGTTCATGCGCCAGGCGACGTAGGACGTGCACTCGCGGTAGTAGAACAGCCACGGATCAGCCTGCAGGTAGCTCCTGGTGGGATATGGGTAATCGTCCGGATAAGAGCAGGTCTGGGCGCGCGCATGCCCGCACAGGATCAGGCATACTGCGAAGGCTGTTGGCCATGCGATCTGGCGATGCATTGTTTCCAGTATCCTCGATGCCTCTTCGCGAGCAGCACTCCGCTGGGCCACATTGTAACGCCAGGCACAGCAACCATTCCAGCGATTCCGCCCTTACCCCCGTGTCGATTCGTCACCTGACGCGGTGACGGGAAGAGCAGCAACATTGGAGTGTTCCATCGCTCATACTTATTCGGCTATGATGGCTGTCTCTTCTGGAGGCGTTCAGATGAGGGCCCGAGCGAAGGCGGCGCGGCGGAACAATCACGGCCGGACCCGACTGCCGTTGCCCAGCAAACAGTACACGCGTGATGCTCAGTGGATCATCCGCCATGGCGAGGAGCTGTCGATCAAGTACCCGAACAAGTGGGTAGCGGTTCACAAGGGCCGGGTGGTGGCGGTCGGCGATGATCTGGGTAGCGTCAAGAGCGCTGCCCAGCAGGAGACGGGTGCGATCGACATTCCGGTTCAGCTTATTGATGACGGCACGACCATTTACTGACGCGGTGACCCCTGCGTGATTCAACGGAGCAGCGTTGCCCTGGATTGAACTCGGCATCATGCGGACGGTGTACGCCCCTGCGGCAGCAATCGGCCAGCGGTTGCCATGCATTCGTCTGATCGCGCAGGTCGGGATCGCAACGCCTTCCGGCTGGAACCGTTTCGAGCCAGCAATTGTTGACACAGGAGCACCGATCACTGTGCTCCCGCCGGGTATCTGGAAAGACTCAATACATACACCGCTCGGGCGAGCTTCCATTGGGCGGGCTTGTCAAGCGTGCCGAATGCCGAATGCCCGCGATTCTTGCCGAGATTGAATGCACTCTCTCCGACGGGACACGCGCGCTGCGACCTCTCAGGTTGCACGCATTTCTGGCTGAGGACGAAAAGGCGCCAACGCTGATCGGCATCCTCGGATTCATCGAACGCGGCGTTCTGCGCGTGGACCTCTCGAACAATCGCGCGTCGTTGCGCATGCCATAGTCACGCCACCTTGCTCTGCTCGGCCTG
>CAZQEN010000409.1:0-6370 GCA_964591605.1 uncultured Planctomycetales bacterium | reverse complement strand
CAATCGCGCCCGCGAGGCGCTGCGCGTGATGGAGGAGTACGCGCGGTTCGTGCTGGATGACGCGGCGGGGTGCGAGGCGGCCAAGCGGCTGCGGCACGAGCTGGCGCAGGCCATCGGCCGGCTGCCGCCGCAGGAACTCCTGCGGGGCCGCGATACGCCCAACGACGTGGGGACGCAGATTGCCACGGCATCCGAAGGGGCGCGCGACGACGCGCGCGATGTGTTCGTGGCGGCCGCGAAGCGATTGCCCGAGGCACTGCGGGCCATCGAGGAGTATGCCAAGACAGTCAATCCCGAAACCGCCCGCCGCGTCGAGGCCATCCGCTACGCCGCCTACACACTCGAGCAGCGGATCGCCCTCCGAGGAGACCGGGCAGGGCGTTTCGCCCGCACCCGGCTGTACGTCATCGTCACGGCGGAGCTGTGCCGGGGGGACTGGCTGGCCACGGCCCAGGGGGCGATCGACGGCGGGGCGGACTGTCTGCAGCTCCGCGAGAAGGGATTGGAGGACCACGAGCTGCTCGACCGGGCGCGCCGTTTATCGGCCCTGTGCCGCGAGCGCGGGACCTTATTCATCATGAATGACCGGCCGGACCTGGCCGTCCTGGCGGATGCCGACGGAGTTCATCTGGGGCAGACGGATCTGGCCGTGCCGGACGCCCGCCGGGTGGTGGGTCCCGACCGGCTGATCGGGCTCAGCACGCACAACGTCGAGCAACTGCGGGCGGCCATCGCCGATTCGCCCGAGTACATCGCCGTCGGACCGAATTTTACCTCCAGCACCAAGCCCCAGGACCATGTGCCGGGGCCGGAACTCCTCAAGGCCGCGGTTCGTGAGACGCAGATTCCGATCGTGCCGATCGGAGGCATCACGCAGACCAACGCCGCCAGGCTGGTGGAGGCCGGAGCGCAGCGAATCTGCGTGTGCTCCGGCGTGATGGCCGCGGCCGACCCCTGCCCGTCGGCACAGGCTTACCTGGAGATTCTCCTGCGTCCGGGAAAAACGAGAGAGGGGACGTGAAACCACCTCCAGACTGACGTGTAGTTATCTGGGGACGACCGCAGGGTCGACTCCGTCGTGCTGGCAGGGAAGGATCACCCGGCGGCTTTGTCCGCCACGTGTGGTCGGCGTAGAATGTCGGTGCGGCGGGGTGATGACGGGGCGGTTCCCTCCGGGCAGATATCCGAATGTACCGCTTGCTGCTGATCGGATCGGTGTTCCTGTGGCTCGGCGCGATGACGGCGCTGTTCGTGCGGGATGTCTGGCCGGCGTGGACGGCGCAGGATGCGCCGCCCATCACGAAGGAGCTTCTCAACCAGATCGACCACCGGCAGGAGCAGTACGGCATTTTCGACCAGGACGGGGCCCGGATGGGGACGGCCTGGACGAACATCCTCACGGCCGGCGGGAATACGACCATCTACGGCACCGCGGCCCTGAGCGTTTCGGCGATCCTGCCGATGCCCGAGCTCCGCATCGAGACGGTGACGGAGTTCGCGGACGACGGGGCCCTCGACAGCTTCAACCTCGACGTGTTTGGCGTGCCCATGACGACGATCAAGGTCCGCGGCGAGCGGCGCGGGGTCTATTTTCCGTGCGAGTTGCAGGTCGGCCCGCTGCACCGGCAGGCGAACCTGGAACTCTCCGCCAGCCGGATGATCGGGGATGCCCTGCGGCCGTTCTCGTTCCTGCCGACGCTCAAAGTGGGGCAGTCGTGGCGGATGCAGGTGCTCGATCCGATGTCCGCGGTGATGACCCGCCAGACGCAGTTTACGTCGGTGATCGCGACGGTCACCGGTGAGGAGACGGTGCAGCACGCCGGCCGGTCGATCGTGTGCAAGGTGGTGGAGACATCGCCTCACCATGTGAAAGCGTGGGTGGCCCCGGAGGGCCGGGTGGTGATCCAGGAAGCGCAGTTGCCGGCGATGGGCAAGTACCGGATCCGTCAGGAACCGTTCGACGAGAACGCCCGGACGCAGGCCCGCGAGCGGATCCGCGCCCGCGGCCCGTTGCGCGAGCCCGACTAGGGTGGTGTCCCAGACACAGCTTGACATTGGCGCGGCGCAGAGGGCCCCGACCGTCCGCGCTAGGCCCGCCATTTATGGCGGGTACTGCAGAGGCAGCGTGACGCTCATCCCGGTTTACCGGGAATCCCGTCCCGGCTTGAGCCACGAGGCAGTGCCGTGGCTGGACCGGCTGAAGCCCCGGTCGAGAAGCCCGCTGAAGCGGGCTCTGTTCTGTTGGAATCGCACCTGGACCCGGCATGAGTGTCGGGCCTGGCGCGAGACGAACGAAAGGGTGTTACTGAAAACGGCACCGGCGTCCCCCGGGCCGGGCCGGAGAGCGGAGGCTTCGAGGGGGTTTTCAGGCAGGCGGATCTTCGCGGAAAGAGTGGTTCAGAGCTGCAGCCATGTCGTCTATGAGCATTGAACTGATCGGTGTGACGAAGAAGTACGGCAACTTCGTCGCCGTCCGTGACCTCCACCTGGAGATCAGGGAGGGTGAGTTGTTTGCGTTCCTGGGCCCCAACGGGGCGGGCAAGACCACGACGATCAAGATGATCGCCGGGCTGCTCCTGCCGGACACGGGCATGGTGCGGGTGTGCGGGCATCTGATCGGGCGGGACGGCCGGCTGGCCAAGGCGCAACTGTCATACGTGCCGGATCAGCCGTTTCTGTACGAGAAGCTCACCGGCATGGAGTTCCTGGAGTTCGTGGGGGAGATGTACGGGCTCGACCGGCAGACGATGCGCTCACGGACGCGCGAGCTGATCGAGCGGTTGGATATGGGCGGTTTTCTCGACCAGCTCACCGAGAGTTACTCCCACGGGATGAAGCAGCGGACCGCGCTGGCCGCCGCCCTGCTGCATCAGCCCAGGGTCCTGGTGATCGACGAGCCGCTGGTGGGGCTGGACCCGCGAACGGTCCGGACCGTCAAGGACCTCATGCTCGAAATGGTGCGCGGGGGCGGCACGGTTTTCATGAGCACGCACACGCTCGAAGTCGCCGAGGCGGTCGCGGACCGCATCGGAATCATCCATCATGGCCGGCTTGCCACCGTGGGGCGGCTGGAGGAGATCCGTCAGCAGGCCGCCCGCCCCGGCTCGCTGGAGGACATCTTCCTGACCCTGACCGCGGACGCGTCGGGCGAGGTGATGCCGTCGGAGTTATGAGCACCAGGACACCCAGCAACGCCGCTGTCGCCACGCCGTGGCTCCCCCAGCAGGGGGTTCGCCTGCTGCTGCGCATCCGGATGCGGATCATCCGCAACCGGCTGCGGCAGATGATGAACGAGCAGCCGCTGAAGGTCATGGGGACGGCCGGCTCCATCCTGCTGATCTGGCTGGGGCTGTATGCCCTGCTGATCAGCACGTTTCGCATCATGCGGAGGTCGGTGCTCGAAGGGATCGTCGCCTTTCCGCTCGTGTTCACGTTCTTTTTTCTGGCCCTGACCTGCATGCTCGCGTTCTCGAGCGCGATTCTCTCGTACGGGGCGCTGTTCCGCCGGCGCGAGAGTTCGTACCTCCTGGCCAGTCCGATTCATCCGCGCGACCTGGTGATCGTCAATTACCTTGAGTCGCTGCTGCTGGCGAGCTGGTCGCTCATTCTTCTGGGCCTGCCCCTGATGAAGGCGGTGGGCGACGTCTTTGACGAGTCGTGGAGCTTCTATCCGTTGTTCCTGGGCCTGTTTCTGCTCTTCATTCCGCTGCCGGGAGCGCTCGGGCTGGTGCTGGCGTGGGTGGCGGCCATGGTTTTTCCCAAGACGCCGCGCCGGACGCTGGGGCTGATGCTCGGGCTGGTGGCCGGCGCGGGGGTGTGGTGGCTGTGGCGCGTGTCGGCGTCTTCGGAGATGAGCAGCGCGTGGCTGCGGAGCTTCTACGACCGGGTCTCGATTCTGCAGGGGGCGCTGCTCCCCCACACGTGGGTCTCCAAGGGGATCAACAGTGCCGTCCAGGGCCAGACCCAGTCGGCGCTGTTCTACCTGTTCGTGACGGTGGCCAACGCGCTCTTCGCCAGCGTCGTGGCGGTGGCGGTGGTGTCGCGCGGATACATACCGGCGTTCGTGCGCGGGCAGACCTCGGGGGCGCGCGGGGTTCGCCGCTCGGGACGCATCAGTAGCCTCATCGCCGAGTTCCTGTTCGCGTACATGCCCTGGCGGCAGCGGCTGCTGGCCGCCAAGGACCTTAAGACGTTCTTTCGCGATCCGCTCCAGTGGTCGCAGATGGCGATTCTGTTCGGACTGCTCGGGCTGTACGTCAGCAACGTCCGGCACATGTGGAGCGACCTGGAGGAGCCGCGTCTGCAGCTTCTGATCGCGTTCCTCAATCTGACCGCGGTGAGCCTCATTCTGGCGACGTTCACCAACCGCTTCCTGTTTCCGCTCGTGTCGCTGGATGGTCAGCACCTCTGGCTGCTGGGACTGCTGCCGCTGCCGCGCAGCCGGATCATTCTCGCCAAGTTTCAGTACGCCCTGACCGTCACGTGGGTGTCGGCGCTGGCGGTCATGGCGGTATCGGTGCACCGGCTCGAGCTGCCGCGGCCGCTGGTGATCGCCCATCTGATCGCGACCTGCGCGATCTGCGTGGGCTTGTGCGGGGTGAGCATCGGCCTGGGGGCGCGGATGCCGGTGTTCAACGAACGCAACCCCGCCCGGATCGCCGGGGGCCTGGGCGGCACGATCAGTCTGCTCATCTCGGTGGCCCTGGTGGTGGCGTCACTGGTGGCGATGGGGGTGATGAGCGCGAAGGCCGCCGCCACCGATCTGGGTACGGAGTTCACGACCACCATGGCCATGTGGCTGGGGAGCGTGGTGGCACTGAACCTCGTCGCCGCGGGGGTGGCCCTGGCGCTGGGGATTCGGCATTTCAACCGGGTTGAAGCGTAGCCGGCGGGTTGGCTGCGGTCAGAACCCCGAACGCAGCACACCCATCAGAACCCCGAACGTCAGTGAGGGGCCTTGCGTGCGATGTGGGTCGATCTCGCGTGCAGCCGGAAGGTCTGCCCAGTCGCGAGTCAGGCCCGTCGCTGGCGCTCCGGGTTCTGATGAGAGGGCGGCTTACTCGGGTTGGGTGGTGACGGCGACTTCGACCGCTCCGAGCAGTGCGGACAGGGCGTGCTGGGAGTGGTCGATCCGCAGGGTGGGGTCTGAGGGCGTGTCGCGCATCCCGCCGATGACATCCTGGGGCGACTGGACGTAAAACGCCTCCTCCGGCCGGAAGCGGAGCTGCACGACGAACCGGGCCGCCTTGCGGATCGCTTCCCGATAGCGTGAGGCCCGCCCGGTTTCCTGGAACGCCTCCGCGGTCCGGACCGACTCGACGAGGCCCTCGACGTAGACCGCGGTGGAAATACCCGCCCGGCCGGTGCGATGCACGTCGAAGGCGCCGTTGTAGATGGCTTCGCCGCCGGCGCGGCCCTCGATCTGAAGAGGCAGCAGGAAGTCCGACATCTCGAACACGAAATCCGCGTATTTGCGAAGCTGCGTGGTGCGGGCCAGGCAGCCCCACGCCTGGACCTGCCAGGGAACAAACATCGGCGGCCTGTAGCGGCGGAAGTACTCCTGATAGAAGGGCAGGGCCCGGTCGCAGACCTCCCGCAGGTGGGCATCGCGCACCATCGAATAATGCCGGGCGATGGCCAGCAGGGCCTCTCCGGGATAGTAATCCTGGCTGCCCTGCCCGCTGGCCGGCGGAAAACACGTGCGGAAGCTCCCGTCTTCGAGCTGGAGGGCGGCCATGCCGGCGGCGAGGCGGTTGGTGTGTTCCGCGTAATCATCCGGCTGCGGAGAGTCGAGCATGGCCAGGCACACCATGGCGGTCACACCCAGCGGCTCCTTGCGGTCGGGCGTGCTCACATAGGCGGCCCCTTCGACCCCGCCAAGGGGCTGGATCCGCTCGATGAACGGGGCCAGGGCACGCTGAAGCGCCGCTTCGGAGACGGCGCTGGGGCGGCGGGTCGCATGATGGGCCAGCGCCCAGCACGTCGCGGCCTGGCGGACCCAGTTCTGGTCGGGCCAGTACATGTCGCGGCCGGGGAGGAACTCATAGGAGAACAAGCCATCGGAGTTCTGCCGGTAGCGGATGTATCGGGCCAGGTCATCGGCGATCCACAGCAGCGCCGGCCGGGTCAGCTCCTCCTCACGCGTGGGAATGAGGCCGGCGACGAGCTGTACGGGCTCGGCCTCGGGGCCCGGTTCGACCCAGTGCGTCGTGCGGAATCGGCTGAAGATCACCTGATCGGGGGGCACGGCGGGCGGATCGGCGCGCAGGCCGAGTCTCTCGTGCAGATTGTCGAGCGTGATCCGGTACCGGTCGCAGCGGTGATCGAGCTCCTCGTCGAAGACGCAGAACGTCTCCATCGAGATGAGCTG
>CAZQEN010000408.1:0-6377 GCA_964591605.1 uncultured Planctomycetales bacterium | reverse complement strand
ATTCGGCATGTACACGATGCCGCTGGGCTCGGAGGCGTATAATGTGGGGAGCAGGCTCAGAGCGACCCCGACTGCGCACGACAGCGTCGTCCATACAGAGATGCTTTGCATGAAGCGTTGGGGAAAAGCAAACACCAGGGCGGCGGGAAAGCGTGCCGCCCTGGTTAGACACCTGCAAGGTGTTGAACTTACAGCGTGACTGCTCGCGCTATCGCCGCCTGATGCAGCAGGCCAAACCGAGTCCGATCAGGCCCAAGGTGACCGCCGCAGGAGTTGGGATCACATTCAGCTGAAGCTGCCCCGCCGTCTCAGATTGGTCATAGGAGAACCATCCGTCAAGATTCCCGAACCCCGCATCGACATCGATGTCAAAGAACGCCAGGGATCCCCTGTCATAGTTCAGCCTTCCTGTGTCGAGGCGTAGTGTCGTGCTGCTCGAATCGGCATCAGGATCACCGGCCATGACGGGGCCCTGCCCGGTGAAAACCCAATCGCTGCCCAGAAGTGCCCGATTCACCAGGATCGCATCATTACCGGCGAGCGTATACGCTAAACCGGCAAACGAGAAGTGACCACCGCCGATTCCGCCTATCGGATCGTAATAGGTGATGTAACTGCTGACAGAACTGTTGTCGACTTTGACAGCCGCCTCGTGCGAATTCGTTGCCGTAGAGAGATCCGTCCCTGTGGCGGTGCCTTCCATTCGATAGATGTTCGTTCCCAAGCGGACCACATCCATACTCACAGACAACAACATATTCGCTCCGCCATCGATTCGCACGCTGTCCAAGAAGACATCATCAGATCCGCCGAGCCGTCCGTCTGGGCCTGTGTTAAACTGACGTATTTCAAGCGTGGTGGGAAGGCCGATCGTCAAAGTCCCAACGGTCCCCAATCCTAGCGCACTACCGTCGGTAGCACTGCGATCGTAGGACAAGGTAAGTCCTGAGTAGAGGAACTTAAAACCGATATCGGCCGTCGCCGGCTGTCCAGCCAAGCCGATGCCGACGGCCGCCGCGGCCAGTGAAAGCAATTTCAATTGTCTCTGTTTCATACCAAACGCATCCTTTCGCATGATTCCCTCCGCCCCATCGGATGAACTCCTGCAGGGGCGGAGGGGAGGGTGATTCTCCGTTCAGTCACAAGCTACGCAACTCGCCTCCTGGCCCAGCCGATCAGGCCCAGGCCCAGCACGCCGAGCAGCACTGCGCCGGGAGCGGGGATCGCCTCAACCTGAGCGCGAGTCATCTCAGAGGCAAAAGAGGTGAATTTCCAGGAGGAGCCATTCCAGTTCGCGTGGACGCTCTCCAAGAGGGTTTGGCCACGAAACGCAAAGAAGTCGAACTGGAGAACATTCGCCTTCGGTCCGTTGAACTGGACTTTGAAATCCATGTTCGTCGTCGTCAAAGGGCCGAAAGCGGCTATCGCCATCGGTGTCGAGCGCGTGTTGTTCACGGTAGGAGCGGGAGCGTTCTCGTACGCCGTCCAGCCCGTCTTCGTAAAGCCGGAAAGGCTCGGCGTGTGGACACCCCCACTGCTCAGGAAGTGCTCGAACGCATCTCCGGAGGACACCATCACGAACGCCATGCAATCGTACTGACCGACACCGCTTTCGTTGAAGACCTGAGTCCAGGAGTTCTCCTCGATCGGATCACCGATGGGCGTCAGGTCGGCCCAGGCCGCGGGGCACGCAAGACCCAGCACAGAAGCAATAACAATGAATGTTCGGGTTTTCATGCCAACCTCAAATCTATGATCGCCCTCTCGCCGGCCGCCCGGATCGACGGCCGGTGAGGGCTGATTCGTGACACATGGTTACACAGAACGACGCCTGGCCCAGCCGATCAGGCCGAGACCGATCACGCCCAGGAGAGCAGCTCCCGGCGCGGGAATCACGAAGCTCTGACGCTCCGACGCCACCCACACATTCACCAACCCGAGCTCTGTGATATCCCGCTGGACAAATCCGTTCCAGAGATTCAAGGCTCCGATGGTTCCATTCCTCAAATCCTTGGGGAGAGTACCCGGTGCATAGCCGAGGGCGATAAGGGCATCCTTGTACGGATCCTGGTTCGCCACTCCATCAGGTTCCTGCTCTGCATACCAGATGGAGTTCCTGATTTCCGTCAGGCTCCAGGTGGCCGGCGCGCCCCCCAGCCATGTCTCGTAAATGTACTGGGTGACATCTGAGATTGGATCACCCGCGGAGTTGACATTCCCTGAGTGGGCCACCGGCTCCACGGTTGCAGAGTAGGTGTGGCCAGGCTGAAATGTTATCTCGCTCTCGACGCACCAAGTTCGATAGTCCGACAGACCGGTGCCTGTCAACACATCAACGTTGAAAGGCCCCCCGTTGGTGCCGCCGCTGACCTGCGTTAGGTTGACCGTGTATTCCACCGTAAATGACAGCCACACGGAATCAACCGGGTTCTGCCAATAGAATGTCGTGCCGACAGGCTTGGCGGGATCCGCCAGCGCCGGCGATCCGATCGCCAAAATGGTGACCAACAGGGCGCTGATTGCGATTGTTTTTCTCATGGTTTTGCTCCTCGAATGTGTGCCCGCCTCAAACCGGGGCGGGACTTGACCTTGGATTTCCTGAAGATTGCGTCACACCGCGCGCCATGACGACGCGTCGCAGCCGCGCAGGTGCACGCCCGATCGATGAGCCCGATGGCTCGGTTCAGGAAACCGCGGGAGGTCCGCGAGGAGCGATGACCGGAAGGAAACAGACGGACAGACACCGCGCGTCGGACTCGGGCCGGGCGCGGAAGATGAGCACAGGCCGATCGCCCAGCGGGCGATCGAACAGGCAAACGGGCATCCAGTCGAATCCGGCCGCGGGGTCGAAGGCGACGCAGTGGCCGATCTGGACCGGGGCATGGGCATGGTACCAGTCGGGCACCTGGCCCAGATGCAGGTGCGCGGCTTTGCGGGTGAACTGCCAGGCGCCGACGGTGAGCAGAGCCGAGAGGACCAGGCCCGCACTGCCGGGCGCACCCGGGAGCTGGCGGATCGCGGGCTCGGAGCCGGCGCCGGAGGGGGCGTCGCCCGCCAGACGGATGCGCTCCCAGGATGGCAGACCGCCGCCCTGGGCGAGGTCCAGCGGGTTCGAGAGGCAATCACCCGTCAGCGAGGCGGAGGACGCAGCAGAGGACAGGGAGGCTGCCGTGCACGGTTCGCTCGCCAGGAGCGTCACACGGGCCGGGGCGGCGGGCAGCGTCGAGGGCGTCAGATCGGCCGTCGCACACGCCGTCGCGGATGCGAGGATCAGGGTCGCCAGGATGGTGTGAATCGGCTTCACATCACGCCTCGTTCGGCGCGGGTGAGTCGTCGCGGAAAACCGATCGCTTCGGCGCGGGCTCACCCCATTGCTCACGTCATGAATACCGCGCCCCGCGGGAGAATGCAAGCTAAATCCTGATTTCAGCATGGTTTGCGTTAAAAATCCTTCCATCGCAAAACCGCCGGGGCCCGATTCGTTCTGCACGCGGGACGTATCACAAAACACCGGCCGAGGCCCGCCGCAATTCCTGCCTGGAGCACGTTTTAGACTCCCCGCCGGCGGGGTTATGCGACACCGCGCGGCTGCATCCACAGTCTTCGGGGCCCTCATCGGAGGGGTTTTTGTGATCAGACCGCCCGAAGCGGGGTCTGGAGGCGGATTTTTTTTTGCGAAAAATCACTCCGGGCTCGCCGCCGGCGCCGCCGGACGGGGCAGCGCAGCGATGGACGGCTCGCGGAGCGGCGATGCGTCGGCCGGGATACTCTGATGGGAGGCCGACAGAGTCGACGGGACCGGACCGGAAACGCCGGAACCCGCGGCAGCGGCGGCGACGCGACGGGGCGGGCCGGATGCCTCTTTTCGCCGGTACCGGGACGCGGCCACGCCGACCAGCACGATGAGCGCGCCCATGACACTTCCCAGCAACTGGTCCGGGCCGAAACCCGCCTGGAGTCCGAGCTCGAGCCGGTCGGCACACAGGCTCAGGCCGGCCACCTCGATACCCATGAGCAGCACGGTCGGGACGCGCAGGACCGCGCCCATGAGCGTCAGGCACCCGCCGATGATCACGCCGGCATGCTGCTTCCAGCCAAGCCCGCCGCTTTTCCCGATGGCCAGTGCATCCGCGAAAACCGAGAGCAGCAGGAGCGTGAGGCCCAGGCAGATGACCAGCGCCGGGCCGTGCAGGCCCCGGCCGCGGCGACGGCGCTCGGCGTCGAAGTCATCCGCGCAGTCCAGGCAGAAGTCGCGGATGACGTTGCCGTGGTCAGGGTCGTGCCCGATGAACACCAGGGCCGGCGCCCCGCATCGCTCACAGGTGAACGGATGATCGTCCATGGTTCTTCTCCTTCACGTGCGGCGCGCCGCCGCGGGCCGGGCCGGTTCGTGCGGGGGGGACGCCGGGGAGCTGCGGTTTGTCGGGGCTCACCCTTGACGCGCCGCAAACGCTTCACGTTCCCGCCGCAGGCGGCGTGGGCTTCGCCCGCAGCGGCGTGTCAAGGGTCGCCCTTGACTCGCCGCCCGCTTCGCGGGAATCGCGAAGCGATTGGTTCGCCGCAGGCGAACGCGGCGTGTCAAGGGACACCAGCAGCGGGAGCAGCCGCAGTTCGGCGACGAGGATGAGAATCGCCAGCGGCATCATGGCGTAGCCGGCGAAATCGTGGAAAAAGCGCTCGCCCGCGTCGCTGCTGACCACGATGAAGAGCAGGGCCGTGACCACCGCCCGGACCAGGTTGCAGACAATCGCGATGGGGATGCTCGAGCAGACCAGGATGAACCTCTGCCAGCCCGGGCGCCGGATCACGCAGGCGAACGTGGCGGCCACCACGACGAAGGCGGTCAGCATCCGCAGCCCGCTGCACGCCTCGGCCACGCCGACCCGCACGTCCCCGTTGAGGGTCATGACGTGCCCCTCGCGCATGACGGTGATGCCGATCAGCTCCAGGGTCATGACCGCGCCGGAGGTGGCCAGCGACTGCAGCGGGCCGGAGACCAGGTTGTGCACCTTGCCGGGCAGCGGCACCATGAGCAGCAGAAACACGAGCACCCACACGACCCGGCGAAAGACCTGCCGGCCGCCGATGAGGAGCACGAGGCCGGCCACCATCAGCACCAGCGAGTACCGTTCGGCGGACTCAAAGAGCGCGACCAGGCCGAAGGCGCGGGCGAGCAGCGCGGCCAGGATGACCGGGATCCCCCAGCCGCAGGGCTGGGGTGTGCAGCGGGCCAGCGTCTTGCGGTCGTTCCACAGCAGGTAGAGGGCGATGAAGGGCACCAGCGCCCCCACCGAGTAGTTGTCGTCCGCTTGCCAGTCGCGCATCATGGCGTGAAGGACGGGCCAGTACGACCAGATCAGTGCCGCGAGCAGAACCGGCACGACCAGCAGGGGCGACCAGCCGATACTCCGGAGGGCATGCAGGGGGGCGTCGTGTCCGGTCACCGAGGGGGAAATCGTTTTCTCGTGCACGTTCCGGTTCCTGGCTGTGTGTGGATGTCGGACTTGGGCGGAGCGGTGGTCGCTCTTCCGCAGAGGAATCGAGCGGTCACCTTGTCCTGTTGCGGTCTGAGCAGCGCGCATCATGGGATCCCCCGGATGGGTAGGTCGCCGGGATGCCGAAGGGACTCGGATTGCAGCCCGCGGTCACGCGTATCCTGACCGTCCCACTCCTACTCGCAGACGACCCGAAAACCAAAATTGAACTGGGGATACTGCCCGATGTCGTAGCGATAGGCGGATCGGAGGTAGCGGGCGCCGCGGCTGAACGCCCCGCCCCGCATAATCTTGCGCGGCCCGATGATCTGTGTGGTCGAAGGGCCCGTGGGGTCGGTCTGTGCCCCCGCACTGTACAGCCCGTACCAGTCGCCGACCCACTCCCAGACGCTTCCGTGCAGGTCGTACAGGCCATAGGCGTTCGGCAGTTTTCCCGCGACAGGGTACGCGTTCCAGACGGCGGCCCAGCCGCTGTTGGCGTCGTACCACGCGTAGTCACCGAGCAATGCGGCATCGCCGCCGAAGCTGTAAGCCTCCGGCGAGCTCGCACGACAGGCATATTCCCACTCCGCCTCAGTGGGAAGCCGGCAGAGTCGACCGGTGAGCCCGGTCATCGCATCGCAGAACGCAACCGCCTGAGTCCAGGAGGTCCATCCGGTCGGCCGATCGTCGGTCTGGACGAGATTGTGATCACACAGATCACCGCAGTCTGCCGGAGGAGTCGGGATGAAGCCCATGAGCGTGCGGAACTGAAGTTGGGTCACCTCCGTGACGCTCATCGCGAAATCCGAGACAGTCACCGGGTGCTGGGGTCCTTCGTCGGTGAGATTGACACCCCCGGCGCTGTAGGCAGTCTGTTCCTCCGCGGATGATCCCATCGTG
>CAZQEN010000407.1:0-6404 GCA_964591605.1 uncultured Planctomycetales bacterium | reverse complement strand
TGCCGAGATGAAATCGGTCGGGGGCAATCCTGTTCAGGTGCCCGATGGCCCGCTGTGAGACGTCGACGCCGCGGGCATCCACCCCGCGGCGCAGCAACGTCCTGACCAGTCCGCCCATGCCGCAGCCGACGTCCAGAATCGTACCGCCGCCGCAGACCGAGAGGATCTGGTCGGCCAGGTTTTCCGCACTGGTAAAGGAATGCGATCCCCACCGGTCGGGCCTGCCCCAGTATTCGTCATAGAGCGTTCCGTACTCGATCACGCAGATGCTCCCTCGCGAATGAGCCGATTGTTTTCCTTCTGAATCCAGCATGAGCAGTCTATGCCGGGGACCTGCCGGATGACTTCCTGACGCCGTGCGAAAAACTCCTCAACGGCAATGGTGGCCCCGCTGCAGTCCGGGTGGCGGTAATCATCGACCACGACATAGCCGCCGGGGACGATGTTCTCGTACACGTTCTCGAGCACGAACCGGACGCTTTCATAGCAGTCGGCGTCGATGTGGCAGAGGGAGAGCGGCCGATCCCGCACGGTTTTGATCGTCTCGTGGAACCATCCACGCACCAGATGTACTCTGGAAAGCTCTTGGGCCTTGAAAAAACCCACCACCTCGTCGTAGTCCACGTCGGAGAACATTCCGGCATGAATCCGGTGCCCGTCCCGCAGCGGGTCCGGGGCCGGCAGACCCTGAAACGAGTCAAATCCCAGCAGGTCGCGCGGAAATCCAAGATCGCGCCACAGCCGCGCCACCAGATAAAGGCTTCCGCCGCGCCAGGTGCCGAACTCCGCGTAGTCGCCCGCGAGCTGTTCGCGGGCCACACGCTCGGCGAAGGCGCCCAACTGGCCGAACCGCTGCCAGGCCATCCGCGTACGCCGGAATCCGCCCACCTCCGCATAGATCGAACCGAACCGGCGCAGAAAATGCTGGTAATCCAGTTCGCGGCCCAGGGCCGCTCCCCAGGCGGACCAGCCGCCGATCGTCGCACCCGGATCAAGCTGATCAGGAAGGATCGGAAAAGGCATGCCGGACATTCTCCTCGAAGCCTCATCTCTTCGGGCACGACCCGCCCCGGGGCGTCTCGTCACCGGCCCGGGCCGGGCAGCAGGCGTGACTTCATCTTCAGGTCGCAGGTGCCTCCGAAAAAGTACTCGTGGTTGACCATGCACACTTGAAAGAAAGCTGCTTCATCCCGCCAGTGCAACATGCGCTGGTCGACGTAGTATCGATCGCGTGCCTCCGCGATGCACGCCTGGACCTCATAAAAATTCACGCCCAGGACACAGTCGCATTCAAAATCCACTGTGACCACATCACCTGCGGCGAAGGGACGCTCCCAGAAGACTTCGCCCGCGGCACGGCCGCTCCAGATCGCGATGTCCTGGTTGAGGGTCCCCCACGAGTAGATCTTCACGCCCTCTTTGCTGCGGATGCGCACGGCCACATTCAGATGCGTGAGGTCCCGGGCCACGCGCGAGCGGACGCGGATGATCATGCGTTGGCCGGGATAGAAGACCGACGCTGGCCGCTCGCTGGCATCGAGCACCTCGACGCTCTCGATGACCGCGTCGAAATCTCCGAACGACAGCGCGTCGCTGCGCCGCGTCGCGCCGTTGGACGGTGGCGGGGTGGGCGCGGCGATGGATTTCTGCTCCATGAGATGGCTGTAGTATTGACGCTCATATTCGTGGAGCAGCCGGCGGTATTCGAGCACCACCTCGGCGGGTGAGCCCTGGGCCCGCATCTGGCCCTGGTCCAGGAGAATCGCACACGACGTGAAGCTGCGCACCGACTCCTGGTCGTGCGAGACAAACACCAGCGTCAGCCCCCGCCCGCGCATCTCTTCGAGCTTCTGGAAACAACGCTTCTGAAACAGGGCGTCGCCGACCGCCAGGGCCTCATCGACGATGAGGATGTCAGGTTCGAGCTGGACCTGCACCGCGAACGCGAGCCGCACGAGCATACCGGTCGAGTAGGTTTTGACCGGCATGTCGATGAATTCTCCGATGTCGGCGAACGAGGCGATCTGGTCGAAGCGCTCCGCCACCTGATCGCGCGAAAGGCCCAGGATCGCCCCGTTGAGGAACGCGTTTTCGCGGCCGGTGAACTCGGGGTTGAAGCCCGAGCCGAGCTCGAGGAGGGCGGCCACCCGGCCGTGGACCTCCACTTCGCCCTCGGTGGGCCGGAGCGTGCCGGCGATGATCTGGAGAATGGTGCTCTTGCCCGAGCCGTTGCGCCCGATGATGCCGATGGCCTCGCCCCGCCGCACGTCGAACGAGATGTCGCGGACGGCCCAGAACTCGCGGTAGAAGCGCCGCCGGCCGCGCCAGAGGGTCTGTTTGAGGCGGTCGATGGGCCGGTCGTAGATCTCGTAGCATTTGCTGACGCCCCGGACAGAGATGGCCATCTCCGCCGGAGCGGCGGCCGGAGGGGACGGCGGTCCTGCCGGCGCACTCGGGGCGGCGTCGGGCCCGTTCACGGCGATGGCAACCGGCTTAGAGCACATCGGCAAACCCCCGCCTGGTTTTCATGAACCAGACATACCCGAGCTGCATGAGCACGGCCGAGAAGACCGTCACCATCAGCAGCGTTCGCCAGTCGGGGAACTGACTCCACAGCAGCGTCGCACGCGCGCCCTGCACGACCGTGGTGAGTGGATTGAGCTTCATCACCGACCGGAACGACGGCGGAACCTGCTCGAGTGAATAAAAGATCGGCGACAGGAACATCGCCATCTGCACCAGGATGGTGATGAACTGGCCGATGTCGCGCACGTACACGCCCAGCGAGGCCAGAAACCACGCCAGGCCCAGCGAACACATCACCAGCGGCACCACCACCAGCGGGAAACAGTACAGCGTGATCGACAACCCGTCCGCAAGGATCAGCGAGCAGAGCAGCAGGGCGAAGATGCCCACCACGAACTGCACCAGGGCGGCGCCCAGCATGCAGACGGGCAGAATCTCGAGCGGAAAGACGACCTTCTTGACGTAGTTGGGCGCGCCGATGATCAGGTAGGGCGCCGACGAGACGGTCTCGGCAAACAGGTTGTAGGCCAGGAGGCCCGAGTAGATGGTCAGGGCGAAGGACAGCATCGAGTCGCTGCCGCCGCTCGACCATTTGGCCTTGAGCACCACGCCGAACACGAACGTGTACACCAGCAGCATCATCAGCGGGATGAGGAACGACCAGGCGATGCCCAGGGACGATCCGCGGTAGCGGGACAGCACGTTGCGCCACGTGAGCTGGCGGATGAGATCGCGATGGGCCCACAGCGTGCCGAGCATGCGGCCGGGCCACAGGTAATAGGTCACCGGCAGCGAACGCGTTGAAATAAGGCTGACGTCGGGAGTCATGGATCTTTCTTCAACCGGCGGCGGATCCGCCGCGCTGCGGCCGCGATCGACTTCAGGCTGCCGGCTGGAACGGGCGGGTGCTCATCACACCGTCCAGGAGCACCTCGGCGATCCGCGCGGAGGCCAGGCCGTCGCCATATACGTTCACCTCGCGGGCCATGGCCGCATAGGCCGCGGGATCCGAGAGCAGCCGCGACGCTTCGGCCACGATCCGCTCGCGCTGCGTGCCCACCAGGCGGACCACGCCCGCGGCCACACCCTCCGGGCGTTCGGTTTTCTCGCGCAGCACCAGCACCGGTTTGCCCAGGGCGGGTGCCTCTTCCTGGATGCCGCCGGAGTCGGTCAGGATCAGGTGCGCCTTCGAGAGCAGCGACACGAACGCACGATAGCCCAGCGGCTCCATCAGGTGGATGCGCGGGCAGCCGCCCAGGATGTCGCCCACCGGCTTTCGCACGTTCGGGTTCAGGTGCACCGGATAGACGAGCTGCACGTCATCGAAGCGCTCCGCAATGTCGCGCAGGGCGTGGCAAAGCTGGCGGAAGGGCTCGCCGAAGCTCTCACGGCGATGCGCGGTCACCAGGACGAGGCGGCGGCCGTCGAGGGTAAGGCCCGGCGGGGTCTCCGCGGCGGCCAGTTTCGACCGGGCCCAGCGCAGCGTGTCCACCACCGTGTTGCCGGTGACAAAAATCGTCTCGGCGGGCACGTTTTCGCTGCGGAGGGCATCGCGGGCCTGCGGGGTGGGCGCGAAATGCACGTCGGCCAGGACGCCCGTCACGCGCCGGTTGATCTCCTCGGGGAACGGCATGCGCTTATCGCGCGTCCGCAGCCCCGCCTCCACGTGGGCCACCCGGGCGTTGCCCAGGTACGCCGCGAGTGCCGCGGCCGTCACCGTGCTCGTGTCACCCTGCACCACCACGTAGTCGGGTTTGATCTCGTCGATCACCGGCCGCAGCCCCATCAGCAGCCGGCCGAGAAGGTCCGTCGGATGCTGGGCCGCGACCATCACCTGCAGGTCGATGTCCGGTTCAAGTTCGAGGGCCTCCAGCGTCTCGGCGAGCATCTCCTTATGCTGACCCGTCGAGCAGAGCGTGACGGCGGCCCGGCCCGGATCACGCCGCAACTGACGGATCACCGGCGCAAGCTTGATGGCCTCGGGCCGCGTGCCGAAGACAACCAGAATCCGTTTCACGGAGCACATTCTCCCCAAATGCCCCATCTCGCCGTGAGTACGAACCAGCGCAATGAGGGCATTCTCTGGTCTGACAGACGAGATTCCGCCATGGCGGGGACGCTGACCACCCTTGTCTCCGCCGGCCGGCGAGCAACGTAGCATCGGGCCAGACCAGGTGAAAGTCAAGCCGCCGGTGGCATGCGGATTCGCGCAGCCCATTGTCCGGGAAGGGCTTGGCTCAACTTCGGCGATTGGCGTTCGGGTGCAGAATCCGCTCGTAGACGGCCAGTGTGCGGTCGGCCATCTCCTCGGCCGTCTGAACCCGCCGCGGGCGTGCCGTGAGGGGGCTGCGCCGGAAGCCTTCCAACGCCCGCGCCAGGTCGGCCGCCGCGCCCGGCTCGAAGAGCAGCGCCTCGTTGCCGATCTGCTCCTCCACGCCCGACAATCGGCTTGCGATGACCGGTACGCCGGCCGCATGCGCTTCGAGCATTGCGAAAGGCAGATTCTCCGGCCAGAGGCTCGGCAGAATCAGCACGTCGAGGCTGGCCAGGAAGTCAGGCATCCGCTCGACCGGCAGAGCACCCGTGAATTCCAGGTTCAGACCCGCCCCGCTCTTTCGCAGGTGCTCCAGGTAGATGGGGTTGTTCGACGGACCGGCCACGCGGACGCGCGTCTGCGTCCACTGGAGCTGCCGGACGGCCTCGATGAGCACATGAACGCCTTTGTGCGGAAGCAGAGCGCCGGCGTAGCCGAGGGTCAGCGCGGCAGGCTCCAGCGGGCCGGGTGGAGGTGGTTGATGCTGTCGAAACCACTGGGGCGGCAGCCCGTACGGGATGACGCTGCTTCTCTCCGGGGCGATCGACGCCTGCAGTGCGGCGCGGGTCGCGTCTGAGGGGAAAACCACGTGATCGGCCTGCCCGAGTGCCTGCAGGAGGAAGTCGCGGCGTCGCGGCCAGAGGGCCATGTCGCGCCGAGACAGCCCGCGGCTGCAGTTCTTCGCGTAGTAGATACCCAGGACGGCATGCATCAGGGCCGACGGAAGCCGGCCGAGAATGCGGGTCACGCCGCGAGGATGGCTGCGGGAGATGCATTGCAGGCATTCGCCCCAGCCGGGCGTCGCATCGCAGACGCTGTGATCATGCCGCAACAGCGTCGCCTTGGGGCAGAGCCACCAGAAGTCCATCGTGGTCACCACGACCGGAATGCCGACCGAGCGGGCGGCATCCATGACGGCCGTCCCGATGTGGGCCGGGTTCGCCACGTGCAGCACGTCCGGGCACCAGTCCTCCAGCCACGCCCGCAGCGCCTGACCGTCTGCACGATCCGAGGTCGGGCCGGCGACGGTCATCCAGCCCGTCGTGGGGTGGTGATAGATCGTCCCGCCCACGCTGCCCGCTTCCTCAACGGACAGCGCCTGGCCGACTCGCTTGTCGCCGCGCAGGTGCAGCGGATCACCGGCCAGGTAACCCACCTCGTGCCCGCCCCGTGCGAGGCACTCGCCCAGGGTGGTGACGTATCGCTCGGTGCCCTGCCCGTAGCCGCGCCCGAGTTGCATCGTGACCAGGAGGATCTTCATGCCGCGTCCGCCGCTGAACAACGCGACCATCCTAATCGCGGCCGTCACCAGGGACATCTCAAGCGGTTCCACCGTTCCATGAACAGACCACTGAAACTTGACACAAGACCGCTCCGAATCGAGAATGAAGCGCTCGACCGTGGCCGTTGGCCACAGTTTGGCCCGTGGTGCAATTGGTAGCACGTCTGACTCTGGATCAGAAGGTTCTAGGTTCGAGTCCTAGCAGCCCAGTTTCACCACCCAGAGCATGGCCGGCCGGGGAATCGCAGACGGCGGGCGTACCTGTCGGCAAGGTCCTCCGAG
>CAZQEN010000406.1:0-6432 GCA_964591605.1 uncultured Planctomycetales bacterium | reverse complement strand
TCATAACCGCATCACGCTGCCCGCGGGTCCGTGACACCTTGGGCGGGGTGGCATGGGCAGCTTCGGCTTCGCTCCGCGAAGCCGAAGCTGCCCGTGTGGGCCTCCCCACGCGTCCCGGCGCGTTGGGACCCATGCCACGGCTCGACTGAGCTCGCCGAAGTCCCGCCGATTCTGTCACGGACCCCCCACCCGCTTCGGCCGCGGGTCTGCGGTGTTCAGACCTTCCGCGAGCCCTTATAGTGTCCCACTCGATTCGGGAGGGCGTTATCGAATGAATGACCGGCCGACACTCCTCAGGGTCCATGCCGGAGCGATGGTTCTGCTCGCCGTTGTCTGGGGTGCTGCCATGACCGGTTGCACCCCGGAGCAGGTCGGCGGTGGCGCCGCGCCGGGCCCGGGCCCGACCAGAGCCCCGGGAGGCAGAAAGTTCTCCCTGTTCAAGCCCTCCGAGCCCGAGCCCCGCCCGCCGGATCACCGCACGGTCTGGCCGCCCCGGGCCGTCTGGGTCGTGCGCGAAGAGTACCGTTCCCCCGCCGAGATCACCTCCCTCATGGAGAGCATCAGGCAGGCCGGCCTCAACACCGTCCTGTTCCAGGTCCGCGGCAACGCGACCGCCTACTACCGCTCCTCCATCGAACCCTCCGCCTACGCCTCCGACCCCGGATTCGATCCGCTGGAGATCGCCTGCCGCGAAGCCCATCGCCGCGGCCTCGCCATCCACGCCTGGGTGAACGTCATGCCCGCCTGGAAAGGCCCAACCCCCCCGACCGATCCCCGCCAGCTCTGGAACGCGCACCCCGACTGGCTCTGGTATGACCAGAACGGCCGCCGCCAGCCGCTGGGCGACTACTACGTCAGCGTCAACCCATGCCGGCCGGAGGTCCGCCAATACCTCGTGGGCGTGTTCCGCGAGATCCTTCAACGCTATCCGGTCGACGGCCTGCATCTGGACTACATCCGCTTCCCCAACGACAAGTCACCCCGCGGCAGCGACTACCCTTACGATGCCCGGACGCTCGCCCTCTACCGGCAGGTCACCGGAAAGCGTCCCCAGGACGGCAAAGCGAGTTGGAGCCAGTGGCGCACCCAGCAGGTCACGCAGCTCGTCCGCGAGATCCGCCAGATGACCCGCAGCGTCGGCCGGCCGGTCCGACTCACCGCCTCCTGCGGGGCCGACCTGGCCCGCTGGCGGACCGACCACTTTCAGGACGGCCCCGCCTGGCTCAAAGGCAAGCTCGTCGACCTGGTATTCGTCATGAACTACCAGACCAGCACGCGGATCTTCGAACAGCGGCAGCAGGAGTGGTTCAACGCCGCACCAGGTTGCTGGGCCGCGCCCGGCCTGGGCGTCTACGAACATCGGACGGCCGCCGTCACCATCGACCAGCTCAAGCTCGCCCAGCGGTGGGGCCACGGCTTTGGCCTCTTCTCGGCCGGCAGCCTCTTCTCGGCCGCCGGCCGGCAGCGACTGGAAGCGATCAAACCGGTCCTGCTCTCGATGCAGAACCGCTCCACCGCCCGCCTGGACGTGCCGCCCGACGGGCTCGCCAGTGCCCGGTGACCGGTTGCCGCCCCGCCCATGAAACAAGAAGGCCCGCCGCGACGCGAATCGCGGCAGGCCCTGATGACGCTGTCTGATGGAAGTTCTATCTTCTTCGCAGCAGCACGCCGCCCAGGAGCAGCAGGGCCAGCGTGCCCGGCTCCGGCACCACGATGAAGAAGCTGGTGAAGCTCGCCTCATCGCCGGGGCTGAGCGTGAAATGATGCTTGATGCCGATGCTGGCAAGTGCGGCCGGCCCCGGGATCGTCGGCCCCGGCAGACCCGCGCTCGTGTTCATCGAGTTGGACATCCCCGCGCTGGCCACCGCGAGAGTGGTCAGGTCGGGATAGAGCGGCAGGACATCGACGCCATCGATCCGCCCCGCATACAACGAAGTACCGGGTGAAACCGTGCTCAGCAGCGCGGCCCCGCTGAAGTTCGCGTCCGTCACCGTGTACCCCGTCGACCCGCCCATCAGTGAGGACGGAGTCACCGGCGGGGCGATCGGCAGCGTAAAGAGCAGCGTAAACGTCTGGGTCACGCCGGTGTTGTTCGTCACCGCCGAGTTCCCGCTGATGAACGGGTCGGTGTTGAACTCCATATCCCACCAGCGCAGGGTGTAGGCGTTGCCGGCCGACGAATACTCGCCATCCGCCACGGTGTACGTGCCGTCCCCATTCCGCACCGCCTCGGGATCGGCGCCCCACACCCAGTTGCCATTCATGAACAGGTCAACTTCCAGCGCGACCGGAGCGGCCTGGACCAGACCGCACGAAGCTCCGAGAACCGCCAGAACGAACAAACCCCGGTAAGATGCAAACAGTTTCATCTTTCACTCCCGCGGACATACGTGCACGCACGAGCTCCGCAAACTTCGCGAAGAGATCGTCGACATGCTCTCTTGGCGGCTTGACGAGGTAGAACGTAATCCACAATGAGCGGAAGATGAGGTATGCTGCTTTCCTCCCTCCATCTTCCTGTGAACGGTCTTATAATCCATCCCTGCCGCAGATGCAAGCAGGAATCATTGACAAATCGTACTGAATCACCACCCCCACGCCCGTTCAGAATCAAGCCATCCGGCGCCGGCCCGCCATCGCGAGACCCGCACACGCCAGGAACACAAGGGTGGCCGGTTCGGGGACCGGACCGGAGACCAGCCCGTTGACAATGTCGATCTGAACCGCGTTCGGCTGTTCAAGTGCCCCTCCGCCGGTCCAGGTGTGAACCCAGGAGGGTACGATACCATGCGGTGTTCCGTCGGGAACGGCGACCATCATGCCATCGAACGTCTGACCGAGCGTAATCCCGATGCCGTCGCCATCCGCACCATTCATGTTGCCGTCGACGTCCCATTCCCAGTTGGCGGGGAAGGGCTGATTGCCCGCCGGCGTGTTCCACCAGCTCGCCGCCGCATTCGGACCCCAGATCCCCAAGGTGGGCACATTCGCGATGTTCACGATGTTGTGCCCCGAAATGCCGTTGCCACCGCCGACTCCCGGACCGTTGCCGTAGCCCAGATTCGTGATGCTGTAGACGTACAGGTTGAACGGCACCGGGGGGATCGCCGGCCCATGGATGCTGACCGGCAGCGCGTTCTGCAGGACGACGCGGCCCTGGGCATCGTCATACACCGTCTCCTGGATCTTGACCCAGGAGTTCACCGGAGGAACAGGCGGGTTGATCACCACGTCGACCGTGAGCGGACCAACACCATTGGGCACCCAGTAAAAGGTGTCTTCGTACAGCACATTGGCCAGAACAGGCGTCGCACAAACACCCACCAGCAGCAAACCCGGAAGCAGACGCGCGAGCCGACTCATGTTCCACCCTCCACCCAGTTGTCAATCATCGCAGGACGCCGTGATGCGTGCAGGGGGGGAACCCGAATTCGGGGCTGCGCCTCAAAACAAGCAGACGTGATGCAACCCGACGACTACTGAGAGTTCCACTCCCGTGAGCGCGCCTTACGACGACGTCACGCTCTCTCTCCCAGCAGACGGGCATACTGTCGATCACAAGATGCGATTTGCGGCGGGATTGCCTTCCGCCTCCATCTTGCCACATTGTCCTATAACAAATCACCGGCAGGATTTCAAGCAGAATCTGGACAAATCTGGGCGACTGAGAGCGCCCCAATGGGAGTCCAGTCCACAAACTCTGCTTTCATAACCAGTTACAGAGCAGGAGTTGACCCGCGGGCGGCGGGTGATCAGGTTTTGATGCATCTCAGACATTGTCGGTGCGGGCTTTACGGCCCAGATACCCGCCGTGATGCCGCAGGCCGTAGTCGTGCTTGGTAATGCCTCTGAGCTCCATGAGCGTCAGGGCGAGTGCATCGCTGATGGCCAGCATCACCGCGATGCTGGCCGAGGGCGTCAGGCCCAGCGGGCACGGCTCCCGGATCTGTCCCATATCCAGAAGGATGTCCGCCAGGTCGCGCAGCCTCGAATCGGGGTGAGAGGTGATCCCGATGATCGTCTTGAGGCCGAGATGCCGTCCCAGTTCGAGCATCTCAATGACCTCGTTGGTCTTGCCGCTGGTGGAGAAGGCGATGATGCAGTCGTTGGGGCCCACCAGACCCAGGTCGCCGTGAGCCGCCTCGGCGGGATGGATGTAGGCCGCCTGCGTTCCCGTCGAACAGAGGGTGGCCGCGCACTTGCGTGCGATGTGACCGGCCTTCCCCATGCCCGTGGTCAGCACCTTGCTGGAACAGTCGCGAAGTGCGAGAACGGCCTCCTCGAACGCGGGGGTGACTCGCACCGAGGCGATCGCCGCGGCTTCCCGCGCCATCACTTCCGCGATCCGGGCCTTGATGTCAAATGACGGTTTCATCCAGTACTCCGCCCCCGGTCGTCGGCACGCGGGCCGGGGAATCCGCGGGCCGCGCCCGATCAGCCGCTTTGATTCCGGACACCTCTTGCTGCCATCGCACATCGCCGATCAGATCCCGCACCACGTACAACGGCCGCCGTTTGACTTCCTCGAAAATGCGTCCGATGTACTCGGCGATGATCCCCAGGCTCAGGAGCTGCACGCCCCCGAGCACGAGGATGGTCAGAATCAGCGCCGTCCAGCCCGGTTCAATGGGCCAGCCGGCGAGCCGGGCGAACAGAATGTACCCCGCATACGCCAGACCGGCCAGCAGAGTGATCATTCCCAGGACGCTGGCCATGCGCAGCGGGATGCTCGAGAACGACAGGACGGCGTCCAGCGCCATCCGGGCCGTCTGGCGCAGCGTGTAGGACCGCTCCCCCGCGAAGCGGCCCGCCTGCCGGTATCCGATTCCGATCTGCCTGAATCCGAGCCAGCTGAGCATGCCGCGGATGAAGCGCGCCCGCTCGGGCATCGATCGCAGGGCGTCGACCACCCGGCGATCCATGAGACGAAAGTCGGCGGCCTCGGGCGGCACGCGGATCTTCATCAGGGCGTTCACCAGGCGATAGCCCCATCGCGGCCGGACGCCCTCCCGGTAGGCATAGACCAGGTCGTACCCCTCCTGCCACTTCTCAACGAACTGCGCGATCAGCTCGGGGGGATGCTGCAGGTCCGCATCCAGCACCACCACCGCATCGCCCGTCGCGTGTTCGATCCCCGCGGTCAGTGCCGCCTGGTGGCCGAAGTTCCGCGAGAGGTTCACCACGTGGGCCCGCGAATCCTGCCGCACGATCTCCTGAAGCCGCGCCAGCGTCTCGTCGCGGCTCCCGTCGTTTACGAAGACCAGTTCAATGTCGCACGCGAGCCGGGAGGCTGCCGCATTCAGGCGTCGATGCAGCTCCGCCACGTTGGCCGCTTCGTTGTAGCAGGGGATGACGATGGAGAGACGCATGGTCTGGCCGGTGGTCAGTGGTCTGCCGTCAGTTGTCCATTGCTCCTTGTGCATCTTCCCGCAACAACCCGACGACCCACGACCGACAACAGACCACTGGCCCGCTCACGCTTCGGGATTCACCGGCTGGGCGGTGAGCTTTTCCAGCTCGCCGGGCCGCATGTGGATCGACTCCGTCTCGCTCGGGAAGCTGCCCGCGTGGATGTCCGCAACGTACCGGCGGAAGGCGTCCGCCAGCAAGACCGCAAGGTTGGCGTACCGGCGGACCATTCGCGGAGGATGTCCCCCGCCCCAGCCGAGCATGTCATGCACCACGACGACGGTGCCGTCGCAGTGCGGGCCGGCCACGCATCCGATGACCGGCAGTGGCGTGTGCACAGCGATCTCACGGGCAACCTCGCTGGCGACCGCTTCGAGGAGCAGCGCGGCCGCTCCCGCTGATTCCAGTCGCCGCGCGTCGGCGATCAGGTGGCGGGCCTCCTCAACCTGGCGACCCCGGGCGGCGTAGGACTCGCCCGACTGCAGCATCTGCGGGAGGAGTCCCAGATGGGCGACGACCGGAACGCCCGCCGCCGTCGCCTTCTCAACCAGCTCGGCGTCCTGGCCGGTCACTTCGATCTTGACCAGGTCCGCCCCCGCGTCCATGAAACGCTGCGCCCCCGTGACGGCCGAGGTCACGCCCCCGACACGGCAGGCGTATGGCAGGTCGCCCATCACCAGCGAGCGCGGAGCCCCCCGCCGCACGGCACTGGTGATCGTCAGCAGGAACTCAAGCGGGATTCCGCGCGTGCCGGGAAGACCCAGCACCACTTCGGCGGCAGTGTCGCCCACGAGCAGCACTTCCACACCGGCCTGCTCCATCAGCCGGGCCATGGTCGCGTCGTAGCACGTCAGGACGCTGAACTTGCGCCCTTCGCGCTTGCGCGCGTACAGCGTCTCCAGTGTGGTGGCGGGACCTCCACTCATCCTATCTGAAGCATAAGTCTGCTCCCGCCCGTTCACAAGTAACGGGTCCGTGACAGCTTGGGCGGGGTGGCATGGGCAGCTTCGGCTTCGCTGAGCG
>CAZQEN010000405.1:0-6510 GCA_964591605.1 uncultured Planctomycetales bacterium | reverse complement strand
TCTGCACGATCGCTTTGTCCTGCTCGGGATCGCGGGCGAAGCCGCCGGGCCAGGCCTCGGTGAGGTCCTTGAGGTGAGGGGCCAGCGCGACGGCGCCGTTCGGGAAGCGGCAGACGAGATAGGGGCTGGTGCGGGAGAGGTATTCGGTGTTATCGTTAATTCCGGAGAACCGGCCGGAGGGGGGATAGGCGCCGAGGCGGTGGAGGATGTCGAACCAGCAGCGCGTCTCGTAGCCGAGGCTGGCGGACTGGTCGTCGCGCGGGCGGAATCCGAGCACGGTGAGGCTGCCGCCGTTGGGCAGGGTGCGGTGCGTGCCGAGGATCTGGCCGGAGCATCGGGCGAGTGCTTCGATGCGGCCGGCTGGCGGGGGAGTTGCCTGCGGAGAGGGGGCCGTCGCGGCTTCGCGAAGACTCAGCGGATAGATGTGATCAACGAGGAAATCGGTGAGGACCGTCATCGGGGGGAGATGGGCGAGCATTCCTTCGAAGACCACCTGCTTGCCGGCGGCCGGGACGCCTTCGCTCTGGCCGGGCGTGTAGTTCACGCCGAAGAGCTCCTGCCAGAGCGGCAGGACGGGCTTGCCGTCCGCATCGAGCACGGGGGGCGGGCCGGACCAGATCACCCGGCCGCCCTGCCCGGCGAGCTGCCGCATCATGTCGAGGAGCCGGCGTGAGGGGAACGGTTCAAACTCGGCGATGAGGGTCGTGAATCGCCGGCCGGTCATCTCGATCGCTCCGGCGGCGACGCGGCCGCGCTCGAGGAGCCCGGCCTGCGTCACGTAGTTGGCGCAGGCGTCCTGACTCATCCAGCTTCCGAAGCGTTCCTCGGCGGCGACGAGGTCGAGGGGGTAGAGGCGGAGCACCTGGACGTCGCGGTGCTCCATGCCTTCGACGATCGCGCAGGGCAGGCCGGCGGCGGCGCCGCTCGCGTCGATGAGGGCGTGGCGGCGGCGGGCGACCTCGCCGGGGACGCCCCAGATGGCGGCGTATGAATACGGCACCTCGTTGAGAATCCCGGTGGAAGCGGCCAGGGAAAGGGCGTAATAGTTGCGGTCGAGCCAGCCGCCTTCGGCGTGATCGTTGCCGTTGCCGGTCAGGAAGTCGCCCCACTTGAAGTAGTCGTGGCAGGCGGAAGCGGCCTGCTGGACGGTGTTCGACCAGACGAAGGCGGGTGTGTATTCGTAGCCGGCCGGCCCGGAGCTCCAGATGTCGCAGGTGGGGCTCTCGGCCCAGGTGGCATGGGCGCGGGCGTCCAGGCGGTGCCCGACGCGGCCTTCCAGGTAGTGTTTGGCCTGGGTGAACAGGTCGACCACGCCGTCCTGGAGCAGCCTGTAGTAGCGTGACCGCAGCAGGGCGGCGGCGCGGATTCCTTCCGGGGAGGGGTCGAAGACGTGCATGAGGTGCTCATCGGCGCTCAGGTCGTGGGCGAAGTCCTGCTGGCCGTAAGCGAAGTAGATGAGATACTTGGCGAAGTCGCGGTACTGCTGGCCGTAGAGGCTTGCGAATCGCTGCGCCAGGCCGGGGCTGACGTAGCGCATGGCGAACTGGCCGTGCTGGTGGTGGCTGTGATAGCCCCAGTCCTGCTGGATGTGCATCTCGTCGGAGTAGAGGGCGTTGAGTCTGACGCCCGCATCGACGTAGCGGTCGAGCAACTGGCGGAGATACGGGGCCGCGCGGTCGCTGAAGTAGTCCATTTCAGGGGTTTTGTACATCTGCACGACGAGGACGCGGTCGAGGCCGTCGGCGCCCGCGGGGCCGGTCCCGTGGACGCGAATGCGCACTGCGTGGCTGGCCTGCCGGGTTCCCGGCCAGACTTCGACCTGGGCGGTGCTGGAGATGTCCACGATGCCGGCGGGGTCGACGAGAAGGTACGGGGTTCCGCGCATGCGGCGCTCGCGAAAGGCGAAGACCCGGACGCCGGCATCCTGGATCTCGATGGAGCCCTTGTTGTTGGTCCAGCGGGTCTGCCGCCAGAGCTGGACGCTGTAGGCGCCGGTTTCGGGATCGCGCAGGCCCTTGCGGTACTCCATCCAGACGCCGTGCTCGCCGGTCTCGACCACGTATGCCGGGCCGATTTCGAGAGGGGTGAGCAGGCTGAGTTCGAGCCCCAGGCCGTAGGGGGCGATGAACCGGCTGATGGCGGCGATCAGGCGGACGTATTCGGGTTTGTCGGGGGTCAGGCGGCGCGGCTTGTCGCCCTGGCCGGGCCGATACTGGGCGAAGAAGTGATCGAAGGCGAGGATCAGGGTGCGGTGGCCGGCGGCCTGGGCCTGCTCGCAGATCTGGCGGAGGGATTGCTCCCGCGGGGTCGCGCTGAGGCTCAGGTTGACGGGCTTGTCGGGGTTGGCGAGGTCTTCGAGCTGCTGGTCGCTGACCAGGATGGCTCCGGATCGGCCGATCTGGAAGCTCCAGGGTCCGGGAAAGCGGACCAGCTCGCCGACATGGACGTTCTCGGGTGCGCGGGTCGTCGTCGGCTGGGTGGCCGGGCTGCCGGCGAGGGAATTGGCGGCGCCCGCGGTGAGCGCGACGGTCCAGAACATCCGGGAAAGTCGATTGGCGCGCATGCGTCCTCCATCCGTTGTGCGTTCCGCTGTTGGGTCATCACGTTAACCGAGAACTCTCTGCGCGGGGACTCTCCGTCCGGCGGAAACGATCGTACGTGGAGCACCCGCCCTGAGCACCGGGATGAAGGGGCGGTCGCCGCGGAGCCTGGTCGGTTCTCTGGTCGCTCACAGAATCGGATGCTCAGTGGTGAGCGGCGTGTTGATCGCCCAAGGACAGGGGCAGCGATGGATCGCTCATGTGTCCGAGGGGCTCTCCGAAGGCAATGTCTCCTGAGGGTATCTTTCCGCACGCCGGGTGAAGCCTTCAGTTGCATCACAACGAGCCACAGAGTTCACCGAGCACACAGAGAGGGGGGGATTCTGACCGAGAGGCCTGAGGGCCGGACGACACCTCAGGTGTCGCAACATGTCTGTCGCCTCCTGACGGGTCAATCGACCCAGATAACCCGGACCGGTCCGATAGACTCGGGAAGATCGCCAAGGCCGACGATTGGCTGGTCCCAGGTAATCCTGGCCTCGAATATGTTTGGATTCATGCCGAACTGTCGCTCGCACATCAGAGCCGGGGCGATGAAGACTCGGCCGTTCCGATCGGGATCGTGGGGTTGCCGCCACTGATAGTCGGCGTGGATCGCGGTCGGCGGAAAGCCCATGTTCTGACCACGCAGGCCGTCGTACTGGATGCGCAACTCGGGGCTGAGATCGAAGGTGGGACCTTTCCCTTCGACCGCCTGTACAAACCATTTGCCCTGATGCAAAGCCAGCAATGACGGGTCCTCCACGTCGAGACAGAAGACGACGTTGGTCTGGTACACTGCCCAGCGCGGATACACGTTCGGATCAGACTGCGAGACCAGCGTGAAATACACGGTCTGGTTCGGGGACGGCGGTGGATCATCGGCCCGCGCGGGGCTCATCAGGATGATCAAACCCATCAGGGCAATCAGCGGCGGAGCCATCAACAGAAGCGTTCGCATGGCAGAGCCTCCTCGAAAGAGATACAGGGAACAGCTTAACAGCGTGGAGAAAACAGCGGGCTGGCCAGGTCGTGGGCATGGCTGGCAACACCAGTTGTTGGCAACTGGCCACTTCTAGAGTACTGAATCGATTGCGCCTGTCAAGCGGGAACGGACCAGCATTGAAGCGCCGGTGTACCGGATGAAGATCCAGCGGTGCCGGGGCCGTCCACAGCCCGAGGGGCCGGCACAGACCCTGGTCGATTCGGTCGGTGGGGGGAATGCAGGGCAGTCGGCCTGCGGACTGATCACCGCGACCGGGCGAACACCTGGTCATAAAGCTGGCGGTTGTTGATCTCGATCATCTGTTCGTTGTATCTGGGATTGGCACCGCGGAAGTTGACGTAGTTGTAGGGCTGTCCTTCGTAGTATTCGCCGGTGGCGGTGTTCCGGGTACCCCAGGAGTCGCTGTGATAGACGGTGCCGCCTTCCATGTTCGAGATCCAGTCGGTTTCGCCGCGGATGTAGCCCGTGCGGAGGTAGTCGATGTAATCCTGACTGCGCTGCCGCTCATCGTAGGCGGCCTGCATCATGTTCCGGATGTCGGAGGCATTCTTGGCGATGATCCGAGCGGTGTCCTGCTGCATCTGGCGGACGCGGGCCATGCCCTCCGCGACGTAGCGGCGGGCGAATTCGTCATCGATGGTGTAGGACTGGAGCATGGCTGCGAAGGTAGCGGCAAAGGCCTCGAATCGATCCACCGGGGCCGATACGGTCAAATGCTGGAGCGACCAGTTGGTGTTCAGCCGTGTGCCGAACGAGAAACCGAAGGTGTAGCCTTTGGTCCGTCCGGTTCGGCCGTCGCACGTAAAGACAAACTCCTCGACGGTGACCTGGCCGACCGTGTAGACCCGGCCGACGGCCTGGGCCATGTCCGGCCGCGGGATGAGCTGCTCGATGCGGAACCCGCTGGCGATTCCCTGCGCCTCGCACAGGAAGGGGAGGGCCCGACTCGGAGGCAGATAGCGGGAGACGGGTACGCCGGGTACGGATACGCCCAGCTCCGGAGTGATCACGTCGGCTTTGGCGACCAGGAAACCGTATGCGCCCTCCGGATCGGACGCCAGAAACTGCCCGCGGCCGATCTCCTGGACTCTCCAGCCCTGCGGAATCGAAAAGGAGGCTGAGCCATCCGACAAGCGATACCCGGTGAGCGGGGGCACCTTCGAGCCGGTCGGGATCGTGTTCCGGCAGATGCGGATGTTCGACAGGATGGTGAGCAGCACATCCCGGGCCGGGAGAAACTCGCCGGCCGGGGCGTCGCAATTTGCGAAGATGAAGCTGTCTGCCTCGGCGGACACCCAGCATCGGCCAGACCGCTTCCCGCGGGAGGGGTCGGTGTAAGCGGTGTCGCAGACGAGCTTCTTTCCGTCCGCAGTGCGCATCGCGGCCGCGAAGCGGTAATCGGAGACCCGCTCCCGGATCCGGCCGGTCGCCGCCCGGATGATGCCCGCCAGATCGCTGCCGAACGAGTTCAATCCGGTGATGACCTGAGCCTGATATCTTTCGGTGGGATCCGCCACGGTGATGATCAGATACCCCAGGCGGGTTTCTTCTCTGACCACCCAATCCTTCGGCTTGTAAGCCACGAAATGGGCCTGCGGCGAGACGTACTTCTCGATGGCAGCGACCCTGAGCCGGGGGCGATCCTGCGAGGCCGGCGGGGCCGGTGTGTTCCGGCCCGGGGCGGCCTGACTGTCGATGCCGCTGGCCATGCTCGAAGGGGTACGTCTCGTCCCACTCCAGGCGGCGGCCGGGTCGGTAGTCTCCCGGGGATGGGCGGGCGGAGGCTGGTCAGCCCGGCCTGCCGGCTGCAGCAGCCGCAGGGCGATGATCTGAGTGGCGGTGAGGGGCTTTGCCCGCCTGACCACTTTCCAGTCGCTGAAGGTGAACTCCTGCTGCAGGTTGACGGGGGTCTGGCCCGGGGCCAGCTCGGCGCGGGTGCGGATAGTGATTCGACGGGTCAGAGGAACTCCGTCGGTGACGGCGTGCTCGACAGTCGCTTCTTCGAAGGTGATCACACCGTTGGGCAGGGTGGTGCGTCGAACGTAGCCGGCCGTGAACCAGCGTCCGTCGAGCTTCTCGTTCCTGACCTCGCTGACGGACTGGGCACCCTGGGCGGTCCGCACGCGCATGTTCCTGGTGCAGAAATCGCCGGCAAGCTCGACCTGGATCTCGGTGATGCCCAGTGATTCCAGGGCGTCCCCGGCCTCGGGCTGGATGGTGACGCGGTAACCCCCGTCGTTTCGAGTAGTGGCGACCTTGTTGAGGAGGAAGGTGTTCCAGAGGTTGCCCAGGGCCTGAGCCTCAAAGCTTGCGCGCAGCTGCTCGAGCTGCGCGGGCGTTTCCTGACTCGCGGGCTGTACCGCCCGGACCTGCACCTCGTTGCGGGTGAGCAGACCATCGTCGTTGACGTCGTGCCAGGCATAGCGCAAAGCGCCTTGAAACGGCGGTGCCAGGTCTGAGCGTGTGGCGATGTCGATTCGGCAACTGGCCTGCGCGAGCTGGGTCAGGATGACGGCCTCGCCGGTGTGGCTCAGCACCTCAGGAATGACCTGGGCGGAAAGTACATCCCACTGGAGTCCTGCGGGCCGGGTGGCAGCAGCAGGCCTGGAGTCCTCGTGCGTGGCCTGGGCCCAGAACCCGGCGGTATCCTGCGGTTCTGGCGGCTCCATCCGATCATCCGCGGGCCGGGACTGCGCGACCTCCGCCTGCGCGGCTGGAGCCGCTTCCGCGTGAGGAAGGGTCCTCGTGAGGTGCGTCCAGACCGGAAGTGACACCACGCAAACCCAGGTGACGACATTCAGGCCCGACTGAGCGTTCCTGCGAGTCATGGCACACCTCCGGTTGCAGTTTCCATCGTTGCTGGCGTGTGATCTCGGCGCCGTTCTGAAACTGCGGTGATTTCGCCGGTTTGAAAATGTAGTCTTC
>CAZQEN010000404.1:0-6556 GCA_964591605.1 uncultured Planctomycetales bacterium | reverse complement strand
CGCTCAGCGAAGCCGAAGCTGCCCATGCCACCCCGCCCAAGCTGTCACGGACCCCGAGCGTCCGTCGATCGATCTGCGCTCTTGAGAATTGCGTGGTAATGCCATAGAGTACGTCGAGGATTGAGCGAACGGCCGTACGCGTGCCGGTCAGCAAGCCTGGGCGACGCTGACGCGATCGAGTCCCGCTCCGGCTGGGGATTCGAACGACTCCGGACTCATAACTGTCATACGATATCTATCCGGATCGCCCATGCTTTGTTTTACCGTCAATCGAAACGGTCACTCCGCTTCACCCCCCAGCCTGGTCGGCTCATACGTCGTCGGAAGCGACAATGTGCCGCTGCGCGCCGAGTTGGAGATGCGGGATGACCAGATTGTCTGCGCCAAGCGTGCCGACGGGCCCGCGGGGGTCGCCCTGCTCTGGCCCGTCCACGGCTGTGGTTCCATTTTCATGGAGACCAGCCGTCTGGTTGAACGGGCGAAGCCCTACAACCTGCCGCTCGAGTTCGCCCGCGGGCGGCTCATGCGCATCAACCACAAACGCGAGGAGTGGGGTCTCTACGATTTCGAGGGGTTTGAGTCCGTCGCCGCAGAGATCACCAGGGGCCGCGATCTGTTCGTCGAGGCGCTTAAGTGCGAAGTGCCGGTCGAGCAGACCCGCCTGGCCGAGCAGGCACTGCACTTCGCTTTTGTGGCGGGTGAGCAGCTCACCCACTTTCACGCCGATCTCTTTCTGAACCGCCGCCGCCAGGCCCTGGCCTTCGGAAAGCGCAACGTCGGCTGCGTCATCGAGCTGACCAACGCCAGCGAAGCCTACCGCCTCCGTCTCAAGGAGGCTTTCGACTACGCGCATCTGCCCATCAACTGGCGTGTCCTTGAACCCAAGCAGGGCGAGTTCAACTGGCGTCCGTTTGACTCCTGGATCGAGTGGCTCGCCAAGAACCGCCTGCCCATCAAGGCCGGCCCGCTCGTGCGGTTCCACGAGCGCTGTCTGCCCGACTGGGTCGGCATGTACGAACCCGACTTCGAGACCGTCCGCAACCTCGTGTTTGAACACGTGCGCCGCGTGGTCGAACGCTACGCCAACTACGTCTACCAGTGGGACGTGATCAGCGGCATCCACGCCGAGAACACGTTCGAGTTCACCTTCGAGCAGATCATGGAAATGACGCGGGTGGCCAGCTCGCTCGTCAAGCAGCTCGCCCCCAAGGCGCAGACGACCATCGATCTGGTCGCGCCGTGGGGCGAATACTACGCCCGCAATCAGCGCACCATTCCGCCGCTGCTCTACGCCGACATGGTCGTGCAGAGCGGTATTGCCTTTGACGCGTTCGGCATCCAGTTCACCTTCGGGGCGCCGGTCGACGGCATGTTCGTGCGCGACATGCTGCAGATCTCCGAGAAGCTGGACCGCATCGGCAGCTTCGGCAAGCCGGTGCACGTGACGGCCGTCCAGGTGCCCTCGGCACCCGCCGGCGAAGGTCCGCTCGCCGGCGGCGGGACCTGGTGGAAGCCCTGGAGCGAGGCCGTGCAGGCCCGCTGGATCAAGGAGTTCTTCGCCGTCGCGCTCAGCAAACCGTTTGTCGAGTCGATCACCTGGAAGGATCTGGCCGATCGCCCGCAGGCGGTCATGCCCGCCGGCGGTCTGCTCAACCCGGATCTCACGCCGAAGGCCGGCTTCAAGATTGTCAAGGACTATCGCGGCGTCATGCTCAACGCCACCCGTCGTCCGCCCGCGGCTCGGGGGTGACCCTGCCACGCGGCGTGGAGCGAATCGGGCATCAGGATGGGTCAGGCCGCGGAAACGAGTCACCATCCGGAGGAAGCTGCGATCTCCGGCTCGTCCCCCAGCCCCGACCGACCTGCCACCAGCAGGCGCGCCCACCTGCTGCTTTACGCCATTCTGTCGCTGTTGCTGGTCTACATCCTGATCGTTCGGTATCTGCGGCCGCTGGTCCTGAGCGATCCCATCGCGGTCGAGCCCGTGCTGGTGGAGCAGGTGGAGCAGCGCATCGACCCGAACACCGCGCCCTGGCCGGAACTCGCCCGCCTTCCCGGCGTGGGCGAATCCCTGGCCAGGAAGATCGTCGCCTATCGCGAGCAGCAGTCAAAGATCCGGCCGGGCCCTGTTTTCCGGCGTATCGAGGACCTCGAACCCGTTCATGGCCTGGGTCCCCGGCTGCTCGAACGGATCGCACCGGGCCTGAAGTTTCCGGAAACCCCCCGGCGTTGACACGTCCGCGGGGTCGATCCTAGAATGCCCCCGACCGTGACGAAGGGTAGGACGACCCGCCGCGGACGACCGGTCCGCTGACAGTGCGGACAAGAGGCATCCATCCATGAAACACCTGCTGATCCTCGCAATCCTGGCCGCTTTGCTCGTCCCCGCTCTGGGGTGTGGCGATGGGGTGGCTTATTCCCGTCGCGAGCGTGAGAACCGCTACAAGCAGATCATCGACAACGATTTCCGCCAGCTCACGGATGACTGGGACTATCTCTGGCTCATGGAACACCGGAGCCATCTGTCGCGCTGGAAGGTCGAGTGACCGGCTGTCGGCGGCGCCCGCGATGAGCGCGGGAATGCCGTGCGGCATGCCCCGGCGGGCCGCTTTCTGTGCGTGGACGGACCCGAAGGGCACCGATATATTCAGGATATATGGCACGCAAAAAGAAGACAGCGGACACGGATGTCCCGACGTCTTTTGAGACTTCGGAGCCTTCCCCTCTTCCCGACGCGCCTCCCGACGAATCCAGACCGGCCACCGAACCCGAATGGACGGCGGAACCTGCATCTGCGTCGCAGGATGCCGCAGTAGCAGAGGTTGGCGATCCCGCGGCTGAACGGGTGGATGCGGTTCCGGTGAGTCCGCCGCCGGCCGGCGACGAGCCCGCTGCTTCAAACGGCGAGGTGGAGCCAGTCGCCGATGCGGTGGAGGCGGCGGAGCTCAAGCTCGTCCCAGCTCAGGAGGAGGGGGATGACGAGCCCGCACAGGAGCCGATGGAATCCCCCGATGGTGGGCCGCAGCTCATCGATCCCGCCGCCCCGGAGATCACCACGCAACAGGTGCTCGAAGCCATCCTCTTCACCGCCGATACGCCGCTGACGCTGCCCAAGATCGTGTCGCTGCTGGGGGTCGGCACCGCCCGCGACGTCAAAAAGCACATCGAGAGCCTCAACCAGCGGTACGTGAGCCAGGGTGCGACCTTCCGCATCGAGAAGATCGCCGGCGGCTATCAGATGCTCACCCTTCCGCAATTCAATACGTGGTTGCGACGGCTGCGCCAGAGCCGCCAGGACTCGCGGTTCTCGGCGGCGGCCCTCGAAACGCTCTCGGTCGTGGCCTACAAGCAGCCGGTGACGCGGGCCGACATCGAGGCGATCCGCGGTGTCGCCGCGGGCGAGATGCTCAACCGCCTCCGCGAGCTCAACCTCGTCAAGATCGTCGGCCGGGCCGAAGACGTCGGGCGACCCATGCTCTATGGGACCACGAAGAGGTTCCTGGAGGTCTTCGGCCTCGCCAGCCTTGACGAGCTCCCCCAGGTCGAGCAGCTCCAGCTCGCTCAGTAGCCTGCTGAGTTGCCCCACAGCAGTGCGGGCCGCCGTTTGTGGTGCAGGCTTCTGGCCTGCACATGAACGTGGCGTAGACGCTTTCCGCCTGCAGGTGCCCCGGCGCGCCATGACACGGCTGCACCACAATGGGTGGCATGGGCAGCGTGGGGGTCGCCCGCCTACCCCCACGCTGCCCGTGCGAGCCTCCCCACGGGTCCCGGCGCGCCGGGACTGATTCCAACCGCCGATTCTGTCACGGGCCCGCCGCGGACCGCCGCACGCCGATCGGGTTGACAAATCCCCGCGATTCCCGCAATGTCGCATCGCCGATCTGAAGAGGTGAATCTCATGTGTGCCGAGACCCGCGCCCTCGAGCTGCCCCCGACGAATCACCGCCCGCAACCCTATCACGGGCCGTCGAAGCAGGACGTGCTCGCCCTGCGGCGCAGATACCTCTCCCCCGCGCTGCTCCTCTACTACCGCGAGCCCGTCATGCTCGTCGAGGGCAGGATGCAGTACGTCTGGGACGAAACCGGCAAGCGCTACCTCGACGGCTTCGCCGGCATCGTCACTGTTTCGGTGGGCCACGCGCATCCGCACGTCACGCGGGCCATCCAGGAGCAGGCCGGCCGGATCCAGCACACCACCGTCATCTACCTTCACCCCACGATGGGCCGCTTCGCCGAGAAGCTCGCACAGCACATGCCCGAGGGGATGGGCCTTGAAGTCACCTACTTCACCAACTCCGGCAGCGAATCCAACGACCTGGCCGTCCTCATGTGCCGGCTGGCCACCGGCCACTTCGACGTGATCTCCCTGCGCAACGGCTACCACGGTGGTTCGCAGGCCACCATGGCCCTCACCGGGCACAGCACGTGGAAGTTCCCGATCCCGCACCACTTCGGCGTCCACCACGCGGCGCCCGGCTACTGTTACCGCTGCCCTTACGGACTCACGTATCCCAACTGCAGCGTCAAATGCGCCCAGGACGTGGCCAACCTCATCCAGTATGAAACCGCGGGCAAGGTCGCCTGCTTCATCGGCGAGCCGATCCAGGGCGTCGGCGGCACGGTCACGCCGCCTAAGGAATATTTCCAGATCGTCTACGATATCGTCCGCGAGCACGGCGGCTTGTGCATCGCCGACGAGGTGCAGACCGGCTTTGGCCGCACCGGCACGAAGTTCTGGGGCTTTGAGAACTGGGGCGTCAAGCCCGACATGGTCTGCATGGCCAAGGGCATCGGCGACGGGGCCGCCCTCGGGGCCGTCACCACCCGCATGGACATCGCCAGACCGCTGGCCAGCCGCCTGCACTTCAACACCTTCGGCGGCAACCCGATTTCGATGGCCGCCGGTCTGGCCACGCTGGAGGTGATCGACTCCGAAGGCATCCAGGACAACGCCCGTCGCGTCGGGGATCACCTCAAGCAGCGTCTCCTCGAGCTCGCCGAGCGTCACGCGCTCATCGGCGAAGTCCGCGGCATGGGCCTCATGCTCGGCGTCGAACTCGTCAGAGACCGTCAATCGAAGGAGCCCGCCAAAACCGAGGCCGCCGACGTCGTCGAATTCGCCAAAGACCGCGGCCTGCTGCTCGGCAAAGGCGGCCTCTTCGGCAACACCCTGCGCATCAAACCCCCCATGTGCCTGACGAAAGACGACGCCGACTACATCGCCGACTGCCTCGACGAAGTGCTCGGCCTCGTCGAATCCCGCGCGTAGACGGCGCCCGGAACGGTGGTGCTGCCCGGGAAGGCGGCAACGCCCGCAGCGGCCCCCCCGGTCTGCCCGCCGAGGCGGGTGGCGGCCGTCCGACAGCCCCCCCCATCGTGCGCCGCGGGCGAAGCTCATCCGCCCGCCCCCGTCCCCTTACCTCTTTTTCAGCCTCAAACCGCTGCGGGACCGGCCTTCGGCGGCGGTGGCCGCAGGAAACCGAGAAATAGGCGGGAATAGAAGCCAGCCCTTCCGGGTATACTGGAGTGGAGCCTCCGCCCGGCGGTTGGGGCGGACCGAACCACTTTCACCGGCCAGCGGCATTCCTGGCCTGCAGTAGCATTTCAGCCCGCATGAAGCTAGAATAGGGGCAAGACGCACCAGTGCCCGGCAGAGCCATAAACTGTCAACACTGATCGGACGCGGAGATCATGGTGTATTTCATCAGCAGTCCGAATGACTCCCCGTCGCGGAAACAGGCCGCTCGAAGCGAGTCGTGTTACTCACTTCCCGCCCTGCCGCTCGCCAAAGACTCCCATTGCATGCTTGACTTCCTTAGAGACATCCACAAAGGGGATAGACATGACCCGATTCTGCAGCTTGACGATCCTCCTCCTCGTGTGGGCCCTGATGTCAGCCATCTCCTACGGCGCCGCCTCGATCGGTGCCAATTTTACCGCGTATGAAGGATGGACCCCGCCCGGCTGCCAGGTGGCGGTGAGCCAGAACCATGTCGTCGTGCTGACCAATCAGCTCTTTCAGGTATTCACGAAGTGCGGCGTCAAGCTTCACGAGAAAAGCAGCGCCGCCTTCTGGGCCGATGCGGGTGCGCCCGGCGGAGGGGGTGATGCGCGACTCTACTTCGACCAATACGACAGGCGATGGTTCGCAATAACTTTCTGTTGTCCGATCGCGGTCGCGGTTTCTTCTCCCGACGATCCTCTTGAACCCTGGGTGGCGAGTCATGTGGGAAATGGCTCCTGTCGACCGGATTTTCCGAGCCTGGGCTTTAATCGGGACAACCTGTTCGTGCTTGGTCCCGAAGTCGTTGGCTGCGCCGGCTCATCCGATGTGTTGTACAGCATTCCCCGCGAGGCACTGCTGCAGTACGACTTCACTCAGTTTGCGGTGACACGTTGGCCTTTCTACACGCTGCCCTATCCCGCTGCTGTTCCCGTGTGGGATCCTCCTCAACCTGGTCATCAGAATGCCTACCTGTTCAGTGTGTGGGACTTTAACGATGCGAATGAAATCCATATCCATCAGTTCACCGGGACAGATCCACTCGCAGGATCT
>CAZQEN010000403.1:0-6569 GCA_964591605.1 uncultured Planctomycetales bacterium | reverse complement strand
CCGGAAGTCACGAAAGTTCGTTTCGAGCAAAACCGTGGATACGGGGCGGCGATCAAGGCGGGGTTCCGCGTGACTGACGCCGAGCTGGTCGGCTTCATGGACGCCGACGGTACGTGTGATCCTCTGTTCTTTGTGGATCTGATCCAGCGGCTGGAGGCGACGCGGGCAGACCTCGTACTCGGGGCACGGATGACCCCGCAGAGCCAGATGCCGCGCATCCGCAGGCTGGGCAACTGGATCTTCGCACGCCTCGTCGGCATCGTTTCAGGGCAAAGCCTCACCGACTGCGCCTCAGGCATGCGGGTGATCCGGCGCTCGAGTCTGCGGAGGATGGTCCCACTGCCGGACGGCCTCCATTTTACTCCGGCGATGAGTTGCGTCGCTCTTCTCGATCCGCGCCTGCGGATCGAGGAGGTTCCGATGCCATATCACGATCGCGTCGGGCAATCCAAGCTGCGCGTCATCAAGGATGGCTTCAAGTTTCTCGGCATCATTCTCTTCGCGGCATCGTGCTTCAGTCCGATCCGTGCTCTTTCCGCGCTCGGCCTGCTGTTCGCGTTTCTGGGGCTGGGGTTGGCGGGAATCGCTTCGGCGTCGGGGGCGGGAAGAACCACTACGGCGCTCCTCCTGGGCGGATGCGTGTTCGTGTTCCTGCAGGCAGCGTTCATCGGCATGCTCTGTCATCAGCTGACGTTCATGTTGATCGGGACAAGGGACATCCCCGGCCGTCTGGAGAGGTTCATGCAGAAGGTCTTCAAGGCCAAGCCGATGGTCCTCACCGGGATGACCCTGGGAATGCTGGGTATCTTGCTCTGGTTCATCTCACTTCCGGCGGGCGCAGGTTCGCGGGAAGCTCTGGTTCTTGCGGCCACGGCATGTCTGGCATTCGGCGGATGGAGTGCGCTCGGCGGCATCATTCTCCGTGTGATCTGGGCCGTTCGCAGGCGGCAGGAGGCGGAGCAGCGTGATCCGTTCGCGCCTCCCGGAGGCGGCGCGGATCTGGAGAGTCCGGAATTCCCTGCTAACGAGGGTGTACATGCACATTCTGGGTTTTGACTGCTACGGCCATGATGCGGCGGCGGCGATCGTTCGCGATGGGGAACTCATCGGCTTCGTCGAGGAAGAACGCTTCCTGCGGCGCAAGCACACGCCGGATTTCCCCATCCATGCGATGCAGTGGTGCTGTCGCGAGGCGGGGATTTCACCGCGTGACCTCGATCATGTCGTCTACTACTGGAACCCTTATCTTGGCCTCGGCGGGCGCTTCCTCCATGTGCTGCGGTACTTCCCGAGATCGTTCGGGATCGTCCAGAGCCGTGGCGGCAAGTTCGTGGATATGCTCCGGATGAAGCGGACGGTCTGGGAGCGGCTCAACCTGGAGGGGGCCAGGACGCGCTTTCACTACGGCGAACACCATGTGATGCACGCGGCAAGCACGTATCTGACTTCGCCCTATGAAAAAGCGGCCATTCTGTCGATCGACGCGGCGGGTGAGTGGTGCTGTAACTGGCTCGGCTACGGCGAGCGGCTCGACCTGCACTGCCTCAAGAAGATCAACTTTCCGCATTCGCTCGGCATCGTGTACGGCGGCATCACCGAGTACCTCGGATTCCTCTTCGCCAGCGGCGAGGGCAAAGTCATGGGACTCGCACCGTACGGCGATCCTGCCCGCTACATTGACGAATTCCGCAAGATGGTCATCTGCACGGACGACGGCGAGTTCCGCGTCGATCTGAGTTACTTCGAATACCACCTCAAGGGCCGCCCGCACTGGGTGAGCCGCAAGTTTCTCGACATCTTTGGCCCCCCGCGCGGCAAGGAAGATCCCCTGACTCAGCACCATATGGACGTCGCCGCGGCCCTGCAACTGCGCACCGAAGAGGTGTGCTTCCACATGGCCGACTGGCTGTACGGGAAGACGCGGCTTCCTGCGGTGTGCCTGGCGGGCGGCGTCTGCCTGAACAGCGTCATGAACGGCAAGCTCCTGACGCGAGGACCCTTCAAGGACGTCTGGGTGCAGCCGGCCGCCAATGACGCCGGTACGAGCATCGGCGCCTGTTACTGGCTGTGGAACAATCAGCTCCGCAACCCGCGGACCTACGTGATGGAGCACGTCTATGTCGGTCCCAGCTACAGCGACTCCGAACTCCAGGCGGCCATCGGACGTGCGGACCTGCGGGGTGTGATCGTCGATAACGCTCCGGAGCGTGCCGCCCGAATGCTGGCTGACGGCAAGATCGTCGGCTGGTTCGATGGACGGATGGAATGCGGCCCCCGGGCCCTCGGCAATCGCAGCATTCTCGCGAATCCTTGTCGCGCTGAAATGAAGGATATCCTCAACGCCCGCGTCAAATTCCGGGAGTCCTTCCGCCCATTCGCCCCCTCGGTTCCCGAGGAGCGGTGTGGGGAATACTTCACGATGGACTACCCGTCACCGTACATGATCCTGGTGTATGACGTGCGGAAAGAGGCCAAGTCCAAGATCCCCGCCGTCACGCATGTCGACGGTACGGGGCGCGTACAGACGGTCAGTCGCAGGCACAACCCCCGCTACCACGCCCTGATCGAGGCCTTCGGCCGGCTGACGGGCGTCTACTGCGTCCTCAACACATCCTACAACATCCGGGGCGAGCCGAACGTGTGCACGCCCGACGAAGCGATCGACTGCTACCTGAAGACCGGCATGGACGCACTCTTCCTCGGTAATCACATGCTCTGCAAGGAGGTGGAGGACGCCGCGGCCTCGATGTCGGAGGAGGAAGTGGCGGAGGCGCGGGCGGCGGCGGCCGCAATGGATTGAAAGTACGGAGGAACAGCTTGGGCGCCGTCGACGTACTGATCGTGAATCCGCCGTCCCCCGACGGGCATATCTACATCCGCGATGTCTGCCGCTGGGGTCGCCGCAGCCGCGAACGCATGATGTGGCCTCAGACGTCGCTCGCGTACATCGCGGCGATGGTTCCGGAAGACATGACGGTCGAGATCATCGACGCGATCGCGGAGGAACTCACCTGGGATCAGTTCGAAGCGCGTCTGAGGGATCGCCGGCCCCGCATCTACGTCGGCTACATCACGGGCACGACCTTTGAAATTGATGCCCGCAGCATCGGACTCGCCAAACAACTCGGCGCGACGACGATAGCGGTGGGGACGCACCCGTCGGCGGTTCCGCAGAACACCCTCGAACGGGTGCCTGCCCTCGACATTGTGATCCGGCACGAGCCCGAGCTGACCTTCCGCGAGGTTGTCGATCGAATCCGGGGCGGCGTGTCACTGGCCGGATGTCTCGGAACCGCCATCCGATCCCCCAGCGGCATCGTCGTCCATGCCGACCGGCCTCTGGTGGAGCATCTCGACGAGCTGCCCATCCCGAAGCAGCATCTGCTGCCTCTGGATCGTTACCGGATGCCCTTCATCGGCAGCCGTTACGTCTGGCTGCTCACGAATCGCGGGTGCCCGTACCGCTGCACCTACTGCTTCGAGGGCGTCGTGTGGGGCAAGTCGGTCCGGTACCGCTCGGCAGAGAGCATTATCGAGGAACTCGAGTACCTCGCGCAGCACGGCGTCCACAAGGTCGTCTTCCTTGCGGACCTGTTCACGTACGACCGGCCGGGAGTGATGCGGCTCTGCGATCTGATCATTGAGAAGGGACTGAAGGTGCGGTGGGCGTGCAACAGCCGCGTCGACACCATCGATGAGGAGATGGCCCGGCGCATGAAGCGGGCCGGCTGCTGGCTCATTGCATTCGGCATCGAGAGCGGTTCGCAGAAAGTGCTGGATGCGGTGAAGAAAGACACCACCGTTGAGAAGGCCCGCGAGACCATCCGCATGATCGATCGCGTCGGCATTCGAAGCTGGGGCTACTTCATCATCGGGCTGCCCGGAGAGACCGAAGCGACCATCTGTGAGACGATCACCTTCGCCAAGGAGATTCCGCTCGATATCGCGCTGTTCCACGTCGCGGTGCCTTATGCGGGGACGGATTTCTATTTCCAGGCAGTCTCAAACGGCTGGCTCGCGACCGGCGACTGGTCGCGCTTTGACATGAACGACTCTGCCGTCGTGCAGTACCCCGGGCTTTCCGCAGAGGCCATCCTCGCTGGAACCAAACGGGCGTTCCGCGAGTTTTACCTGCGCCCGCGGCAGGCGTGGCGGGTGCTGCGGATGATGTCGTGTGGCGATCTCGGCATGCTGGCGGATATTGCCAGAGGCTTTCTGCGCTGGCTGACCACGCGACGCGAAGACCGACTGGCGCCCAGGCCTGCCTCCGGCATCGAACCTTCGACGGACGCGGGCAGCACATGCGCACGGGGCGTCGTGGAGCCCCCACGGACGGATCTCAGGAATGCAAAGCCCTCACACCGCAGCTACAGAGAGATCGTGGAGCCGCGTGGCAGCCATGCTCGAAGCTGAGCCCGCAGCGGATGTCACGCCGGCTGCTTACGCGGATTCCCGGCGGCCTACGCCGCTGCTTCTCGCACTGGGTCTTTACATGCCGGCCGCGGCGCTGCTTGTCTGGCTCTGTCGGCACCAGCTCAACGTGGACGGCGTATCCTACCTTCGCATCGCCGGCTACTACGCGACCGGACGATTTGACCTGGCCATCACGGGCTACTGGGCCCCGTTGCTCTCATGGCTGCTGGCACCGCTGCACTGGCTGGGCGGGGATATGGTACTGGCCGGGCATGTCCTGAACGCCCTGTGCGGCGCGGGCTTCGTTGTCGCCACCGGTCGACTCGCGGACAGACTGCAGTGTGGTCACCTGGCGTTGGGAATTGTGCCGCTTGCAGCGGCTCTGCTTGCCCTCGCCTGGCAGGGGCTGGGGATCCTGGCCGACCCGCTGTTCACACTGCTGCTCACTGTCTACTTCGTCCGAAGCCTGGCCATGAGTCGATCGCTGGCCCTGGGCGATGCCGCAATGGCTGGAGTCCTCGGGGCGTGCTGCTACTATGCGAAGTACTACGCGCTGCCGTTTTTCCTGCTTCACCATTTCCTTGCCGCCTGTCTCGTGCCGTTGCGCGCTGCTCCCCTTCGGGCGAGGCTGCGCTGCTGGATGGCGGGAACAGCGGTCTTCGCGGCATGTGTGGCTCCGTGGGTCGCAACTCTCAGCAACCATCACGGCCGCTTCACATTCGCGACCACAGGAACCGTTGTTCACAGTCTCGCCGGGCCGGTTGTGCCCGACGGTGATTACTGGCCGAGCTCTCGCCTCATGCTGCCTCGAGAGGGCCGTCTGGCGACCTGGGAGAACCCGGACGAGTTCACCACGGCCTGGCCGACGTGGTCACCGCTCTCGTGGCCTGACGGGGTCGTCCATCAGGCGCGGCTCCTCATCCGGAATCTGCGCGAGGTGGTGGCGCACATCTTCGGGATGGACACCCTCGGTCTCCTGTACGTCGCGCTGTGTGCCGCCGTCCTGATCGCAATGGCTTCACGCCGCGGCGGGGTCAGCACCGATCCGGGCCCTTGGCGGTGGGGGGCGGCCACGGGTCTCGCCTACCTGAGCGGCCTGTTCCTCGTGTTCGCTGGCACCCGGCGTTATTACTGGCCGCTCGAAGGCCTCCTGCTGGGGCTCGCGGCGCTCGGCATATCCTCGCTCTCTGACGCGCTCAAGTCCGGCAGATGCTTACGCACGTTCCTCCCGCTCCTGCTGGTGTGCTCGTGCGGACTGCCGCTCCTGGACGCGTTTCGTGGAGCCTGGGGTCAACCGGGGCGGGCGCTTGCCGAGGCCGCCTCCGAACTACAGCGCCGCGGCGTGCGCGGGCCGCTGGCAGCGAACAACTGGCATCTCCTGTTGCCGCTGGGCTATCGCCTCGGCGAGCGCTGCGTCGGCGTGCCGCTTCCCTCCGAGAGTTTTCTGGAAGATCTGCAGGCGGCAGGAGCGAGAACGTTCGTGGAATTCACAGGCTTACCGCAGCCTTCCGGAGCGGCGCGTCTGCCTGCCGTTATCCACGCGAAACTGGGCCCACCGGCCCAACTGCTGCGGGTGGGCGATCTGGACATCCGGGTGTTCGATGTCACGCAGGCGATCCTCGCGTCATCGAAACATGCGCACTAAGGGGGCAAAATGACAACGCTGATGCGACGAATCCTGCTGGTGATGCTTGCGGGTGCGACTCCGATGCTGATGGGACAGGGCTGCTTGCCCTCTGCACGGCCAGTCAACAACGGAAATGCGGACCCTGGCGGCAACACCGACGGTGATGATACCGACGGCGGAGGGCAGAATCCTCCACCAGGCCAGGTTTCTCTGGCCGTCGTCGTGGAGGGACAGGGGACCGTTGACCCGGCCGACGGGAATCACCCGGTGGGGACTCTGCTGTCGCTCACGGCCACGCCTGCCGCCGGCTGGCGGTTTGATCATTGGGAGGGTGATTTGTCCGGCGGTCCCTATGACCACTGGCGTGACGCCAAAGCCGCACCCGCGAACCCGGCCGCCCTGACGATGAACGCGACTCGATCCGTCAAAGCTGTCTTCAAACTGCGTCAGGTGGAGTCCGCGACGTTCGACCTCGGCGGCGGCGTCACGCTGGAAGTGGTCACGGTGCCGGGTGGCACATTCACGATGG
>CAZQEN010000402.1:0-6591 GCA_964591605.1 uncultured Planctomycetales bacterium | reverse complement strand
AAACGAGGCCCATGCCGTTGTGGCGGATCATGGGGCCTCTGCCCGAGCGGCTGCAGATGCCGGCCGACTCCTGCCCGCGATGCTGCTGCGCGTAGAGGCCCAGGTACGTCAGGCGCACGGCTTCCGGATGGTTGTAGATGCCGAAGAGACCGCAGTGATGCTTGAGGGCAGGCGTGCTCACGAGCGACTCATAGCCCCTGTCTTTCAAGGTGGCTGCTCAAAAGCGCACCCTAAGCGGCTGGCCCGCACAAGTCAAGATTCAGGTCCGGCCGGCCAGAGGCAGGGGGTGCGTGATACAATCCGCGGAACCCGGCGATTGTGGTGCAGGCGTCTCGCCTGCACGTGTCCGCCATTCCGCCCGCCTGCCGCTGAACCCCGGGTGCGTCCGCAGGTGCGTCGAACCCGCGCCTCGCCGCCGGCAACAGAACCGCTTATTGTAGGATCGCAGCAGGTTCAAAACCCGTCTGCCTGGCGCGAGCTCGCTGGAGCAGGAGCCCGCTCAGCGGAAAGCCCATGCGGAGGCGAGAGCCGGCCAGGCGCCGCCCGACAACGTGCGCAAGCCGTGAGAGGACATCATGAAACCCATCGTCATCATCGGAAGCATCAACATGGACCTGGTCGTCCGTGTGCCGCACATTCCCGTGCCGGGCGAAACCATCCTCGGCCGCGACTTCGCCATGCTTCCCGGCGGCAAGGGGGCGAACCAGGCGGTGGCCGTCGCCCGGCTGGGCGCACCGGCCGCCATGGTCGGCCGGGTGGGCTCCGACGATCTCGGTTCGCGGCTGCTGCAGGGACTCCGCGACGGCGGCGTCGATACCTCGCACGTGCAGGTCACGCCGAACGTCGCCAGCGGCATCGCCATGATCACCGTCGCGGACGACGGCGAAAACGCGATCGCCGTCGCCAGCGGCGCCAACTACGCCGTCACGCCGGAAGACATCGACGCTGCCGCAGAGCTGATCCGCGGGGCCGGCGTCTGCGTGCTTCAGCTCGAGCTTCCGCTCGCGGCGGTGGCTCGCGCCGTGGAGCTCTGCCGCCAGGTTGGCGTGCTGACCATTCTCGACCCCGCCCCCGCCCCGCGCGAACCGCTGCCCGACGAGCTCTGGCAGGCCGACATCATTTCACCCAACGAGACGGAGGCGGCCGCCCTCACCGGCCTGCCCGTCGACGCCCCGCCCGTGCAGGTGGCCCTCGCGCTGCATGAGCGCGGCTGCCGCCGGGTGGCCCTCAAGCTCGGGGCCCGCGGGGCGTATGCCAGCTCTTCAGAGTTCAAGGGAAGTGTGAACGGGTTCCAGGTGCAGGCGGTGGATACCACCGCGGCGGGCGACGCCTTCACCGGCGCCCTGGCCGTCGCCATCGCCGAGGAATGCCGCCTCGAGGAGGCCGTGCTCTTCGCCAACGCCGCCGGGGCCCTGGCCTGCACAAAGCTCGGCGCTCAGCCGGCCATGCCCAGCCGCGCCGACGCCCGGCGCCTGGTCTCGTCCGCATGACCGGCCCGATCGTGTCGGCCGGCCCGACCCGCTCGCCGCACCCGCAGCGTCATCAGAGCCCGAAGCGCCGGCGAGGGCTTCCCACGCCTGCCCCGCTGCTCTGGCCACAGATTCTGGAAGCTTCTCACTCCTCGCGGGCGAATTGCGCGTCGAAGACGATCGCCGACGAGGGGAAATCGACCTGGCGCACGAACGTGCACGCCTCGGCCGCACCGTGCTCGCGGTCCATGCCCTGGTCTTCCCACTCCACCGAGAGCGGCCCCTCGTACTTCACGTCGTTGAGCGCCCGGATGATGGCCTCGAAGTCGATCGAGCCGCGGCCCAGCGAACGGAACTCCCAGAACCGGTCGGGGTGCCCGAAGTCCAGGTGCCCGCCGAACACCCCCGCCCTGGTCGGCGTCTTGGACCAGTGCACGTCCTTCATGTGCACGTGGAAGATCCGGTCCCCGAACTGGCGGATGAACTGAACGTAGTCGACCCCCTGGTAGCCCAGGTGGCTCGGATCGTAGTTGAAGCCGAACCGCTTGTGGCCGCCGACCGCCTCGATCGCCCGCTGCGCCGATGCGATGTCGAAGGCGATCTCCGTCGGGTGCACTTCCAGGCCGAAATCGACGCCTTCCTGGTCGAACACGTCGAGGATCGGCTTGAACCGGTTGGCGAAGTCCTTATAGCCGCGGTCGATCTGCCCGGGCGCGTTCGGCGGGAAGGAGTACAGCAGGTGCCAGATGCTGCTGCCCGTAAAGCCGTTGACCACCACCCGCTTGAGCTGCTTCTTAATGCCTGCCGGAGCCGCATCGAAGAACTTACGGGCCGCCCGGGCGGTGTCCATCATCTCGGCCGCCGCCCGCTTGCGCACGCCCTCGGGCTTCCCGTCGCCCCACACGTGCGCCGGAAGGATGCTCTTGTGACGCTCGTCGATGTTGTCGCAGATCGCCTGCCCGATCAGGTGATTGCTCAGGGCAAAGCAGCTCACCTTGTTCTTCTCGAGCATCTCCCACTTGCGCTTGCAGTAGCTGCGGTCTTCGAGCGCCTTGCTCACCTCGAAGTGATCCCCCCAGCATGCCAGCTCCACCCCGTCGTAGCCGAACTTCTTGGCCTTCTTGCACATCACGTCGAGCTTGAGGTCAGCCCATTGTCCGGTAAAGAGCGTAACGGGGCGGGGCATTCCAGGTCTCCTTGTGTTGCAGCGCTTCGGTCGGACATCACTCCGCCCGCCCGCGCCGGGCGGGTTCGCGGAGCTCGCCGCGGCGGTTCTCGCCTCTGGCGAACGGTGGCACACGCTCGCGTGTGCGAACCACGAGGGCCGGGTGGGAGGACCGCAGCCCCCGCATCCCGGCTGGCTCCGAGGTGTTGGGGCGGCAATGTACCATGCCGCCGCGCACACAGGCAACAGGCGCCGCACGCCTGTCAGGGAGATGTTCGGTTCGTCACGCCCCGTAGCAGCCCACCAGCGCCCCTGCCACTCCGGGCCGGGCCAGCGCTTTGAGCCGCATCCGCTCGCTGATCCGGGCGAAGACGGGCGATACCCCGAATGTGGGATGGGCCCGGCGGACGCCCTCCAGCACATCCTCCCCCGCCACTCCCTGACGGCCATGCGCCACCGCCTCCAGCCGCGCCAGCCACCCCGCCACCGCGGGCAGCAGCAACAGAGCGGTGAGCCCCGTCAGCAGGTCGTACCCGTAATAGCCCGCCCCCGCGAAGGCGTGCGCCTGCAGCTTGACCCGCAACGACCGTACCAGCGGCTCGAGGGCCTCATCCGGCGCAGGAGCCACCGCCTGGATCTGTTCGAACCGGACCTGTGGCCACCCCTCGCTCAGGGCCGGGACCCGCCCCGTCCCCGCCGCAAACCGCCGCGACTGTCCGTAGCGCCTCCATGAGCGGCGCAGCCGCTCCAGACGCCCGCACGACAGCTCCTCCGGGTCGTCGGAAAGCGCATGCAGGAACAACCACTGCCGGAAGAGCCGATGCGTCCGCGCCGACACCGGGACCGCTGAAGACACCGCCTCGCCCGCCTCCTGCGTCGCGCTGGTCGCCAGCAGTTCCATCAGCTCGCGAAACCGCGCTCCACGGACCCCGCGCGGCTCCACGGACAGCAGCAGGTCGAGCAGATGCGTGGCGGCCCGGATGCGTAAACGCAGCGGCAGCGAACGAGCCGTCAGGCACGCATCAAACCCCCGCACCAGCGCATCGAACTCGTCCGGATCGAGCGAGATCCCCTTCCAGGGCGGCGCGCGGCCCCCTGCCCTGGCGCCCACCTCACGGGCCAGCGCGACGATCTCGGACCGGTGGGTGCCGATCGGGCGCCCGCGGTTGGCCGCCACCGAGGGGCAGTCTGCCCGCAGGTCCAGACGCACCGACCCGACCCCGGGGTTCGGCACGTACGGATAGAGCCGGCACGCCAGAGGCTTGGTCGCGATCCCGCTCTCTGCGTGGAGCCGGCAACGCCCGTCCACCCCCAGGAACACGCATGCTCCGTCCGCGCGGTGAGCCAGGCGGATCAGCCGTCTTCCGCCGAACCGGTATGGGATGAAGAGCTTCTCGCCGGCCAGTCGCTGCGGCCAGCCGGCCGCCACGATCTTCCGCAGTTCGGCCGGGGTGATGTTCACCACAAGGTCGTGGCAGCAATAGCCGCAGCCGTGGCAGTCATAGTTCTGAAAGACGGGAAGTTGCATTGAAAAAGTCAAAAATCGAAAGTCGAAAGCCCAGAAGCCTCAAACGGGGAGCCGGCCCATCCGAAGACACGGATGGGGGCCGCCTCCTTGGGCTTTCGTCTTTCGACTTTCATGGGTCGAGGCAGATGTATATGTCCTCACCCCGCACTTCAACCGGATACGAGCGGGCACGGGCGATGCTCCCCTGGGCGGACCGGCCGTCGCATAACCGGAACTTCCAGCCGTGCCACGGGCAGCTCACCACGCCGTCCTTCACCCGACCGGCCGAGAGATTGCCGTTCGCGTGCGGGCAGGCGTTGTCGAGCACAAACACGCCCGGCGGATCGGTCATACGGAACACGGCCAGCTCGCGCCCGGCGAACTCGACAAACGTCCCCTCATCCAGCCGGCATTGATCGAGCCGCATGAGCCGGTGAAACACCCGGCCCTGCGAATCACGCGGCGGCCCTGCCTGTGCGTCTGCTTCCATCGGCAATACTCGCCCTCGCGTTGTGCGAGACGAACGGCCCGACCACGGCAGTTGACCTCCACCGCTTTGCCGGCCGGGAGCTCCGAACGCCCTGAGTTCAGGAGGCTGGTCGCCCGCCAATGAAAAGGCCCCGGCGTAACACCGGGGCCCGTCGTTCATCTCACACTGCGTCAGCACGCTCCGGCCGGGCCATCAGCCACCCAGCGGAGGCTTCGTCATTGTCAGGTCGCGGTATGCGTTGTTCTCCTGCTCCTCGGGGATGATGATCGTCGGCTTGACCAGGATGATCAGGATCTGTTCGTCCTTGACGCGCGATCGGTTCGTGAACGCCCGCTTGAGGACCGGTATCTTGCTGAGCACGGGCACGCCGGCCTCCACCTCGTTCTCGCCCGCCAGCTTCAGCCCGCCCAGCAGAATCGTCCCCTTGTCGGGCACGACGGCGTTCGTGCGAATGCGGGTGATATCCTGGCGCGTCAGGTCCAGGGGGCCCAGAGCGCTCTGGCGCGTCTGAATGTCGGAGATCGTGATCTCCGGACGCAGTTCGAGCGTGACATACTTGCGGTCGGCGGAAACCGTGGGCGTGACGGCGAGCGTACGGCCGGAAGTGGCGAAACCGATGGTCGGGTTGATGCCCGCGGCCGCCTGGCCGCCCACGCCGGTGCCGCCGGCCGGCAGGAAGCCCGGCTGGAAGATGAACGACTGAACGCTTCCCACGAAGATGTATGCCGCACGGTTGTTGAAGACGACCAGGCGCGGCGCCTCGACGCTCGAGCTGCGAACGTCGAGCTGTGTCGCCCGCATCAGGAAGTCAAGCTGAATGTTGTCCAGAAAGCTCCCAAACATCTGGAATGCGGGTGTGAGCGTCGAATAGCCCGACGTACTGCCGGGAACGACGGTGGCCCGCGGGGCCGCCATATCGATCGAGTTGTTCAGAATCGGGAACGGCGTGGAATGGCTCTGGTACCACTGCGTCGGGCTCCCCTGCGGCACCAGCGCCACATTGGCATAGGGCTGAATGCCCGCATCCAGCCCGGCCGTCAGCGGCTGGCCCAGCGCCGGAACCAAAGGTCCAAAGCCGACCTGACCGAACTGCCGCGGCTGCAGCAGCACGCCGCCGGTGGTCGGATCTCTGATCAGGTTACCGTCGGTGCCCCGGAAGCTGTCAAAGCCGGCGTTCCCCTGGTTCAAAATAATGTCCAGATCGACGCCGATCTCCTCCAGGAAGTTGTTGGTCATGGTGATGAAGCGGGCTTCGATCGAGACCTGGATGTCCTTGGTGGCCCGCAACTGGCGGAACAGATCGACGAGCTGCCGGTGAACGGAGGCCGTGTGCCGGACGATCAGGCGGTCGTTCCAGATCTGCAGCGAGCCGACGCCGGCGGCACCCTCGTCTTCCCAGGTGCCCGGTTCGATCAGGCTCTTGATCAGATCCTCAAGTTCCTGGATGCGCTCCTCGCGGGCTTCTTCGGTGGAGTCATCATCGTCGTCGTCGCCGCTGCCGCCGCCGCCGCCAATGCCACCACCACCGCCGCCGCCAAAACCGCCGCCGCCGCCGCCAAGGCCGCCGCCGCCCAGACCGCCGCCGCCCAGACCGCCGCCCAGACCACCGCCCAGACCGCCGCCCAGGCCGATGCCGCCGCCGCCCAGGCCGCCGCCGCCGATGTTGCTCGGTGCCTCAAAACTGCGGATCTGCACCAGCAGATCCTGCACGTCGTAGACGCGCGAGAACGTCTTGCGGTTGAGTTCTTCCGTGGTGGAAATGCGGATGATGCCGTCCACGACGTCATAACCAAGCTGCACGCCACTGGCCGCCCCGACATTCTCCAGCGCCAATTCGAGCGCCGTCTGCAGCTTGGCGTTATGCAGGTTGACCGTCAGAGTGGCGGTCCGATCGATCCCCACCAGGGTCAGGGCGTTCCAGTTGACATCGATCGACAGTTTGCCCTGCGTTCGCAGGAAC
>CAZQEN010000401.1:0-6611 GCA_964591605.1 uncultured Planctomycetales bacterium | reverse complement strand
CTCAATAGGAAACGAAGTTACGGGCGGGGCGAAAGGCTACTTACGGAATCGCTGGTTGTCGACGGCCGCCCTACGGCATTCGTGACGGCCGGCTGGCCGCCGGCGTGCGGGCCTGCCATTTTCGGACGCGCTCGCGCAAAGAGGCAAGCACGGCCTGGTGGGATGCGTCGCCGGCCAGATTGCTCAACTCGTAAGGGTCTGCCTCGACATCAAAGAGCTGCTCCCGCTCCGGCCGCTTGCGGTCCGCGAAGTAGCAGTATCGCTCGGTGCGGATGCCGTCGGCAGGGCCGGTTTCGATGTAGGCGGCGTTATCGGCGAGGGTCTCCGCCCGGCCGGCGAGTACCGGCGCGAGCGATTCTCCCTGGACGCTGGGCGGGACGGGCACGCCGCACAGATCGAGAATCGTGGGCATCACGTGCACGAGGCTGGCCACGCACCGGCCGGCCACCCGCGCCTGAAAAGCCCTGGGATAGCGGAAGATCATCGGAATGCGGGCGGCCTCGTCGTGGTGGGTGTCCTTGTTGAAGAGGCCATGGCTGCCGAGCAGATCGCCGTGGTCCGACGTCAACACGACGATCGTGTCCTCGTCGAGGCCGCTCTCGCGCAGCGCCGCCAGCACCCGGCCGATCTGCTCGTCGATGGCGGTCACCGCACCGTAGTAAAGAGCGGTCAGGTGGCGCAGATCGAAACCCTCGGGCAGTCGCTGCGGAAACGTCTCCTTGTGGTTGTAGTACTGAAAATCCCACAGGTAGATCTTGAACCACTCCTCGTTGTATGCGAGTTGACCGTCGACCCAGACATTCTTGCGCAGCGGCACGCTTGCCGGGTCGTACATCGTGCGGTACTTCTCGGGCGTTTCTGCAAGCGGCATGTGCGGCGGACCGTAGGCGACGTAAAGCAGGAACGGCTCATCACGATGCCGGCGGATGAACTCGATGGCCGCCCTGGTTTCGTGCTCGGGGCCGAAGCCGTCGTAGACGTACTTCTCATCCTCGTTGTCGTCGAAGATCTGCCGGTAGTAGCGGTGCCGGAAGTAGCTGCGCACGCTCTCCTGGAAGCCGAGGGTCGGCGGGCTGGGCCGCAGGTGCCACTTGCCCACGAGCCCGGTCTTGTAGCCCGCTTTTCCCAGCACCTCGGCCAGGGTGACGTCGCGGTTGGTCGGCCGGTCGATCTGCGCCTCGTCGTTCTGGTTGCTCATGACGCCATTGCAGCGGGCGTAGCGTCCCGAGAGCAGGATCGAGCGAGCCGGTGAGCACACCGGCCGGTTGGAATACGCATGCACGAAACGCACACCGCTTTCGGCCAGGCGATCGATGGCCGGCGTGTGGATGTCTTTGTTGCCGTAGCAGCCGACCTCGGACCAGCGCAGTTGATCGGGAAAGAGAATCAGCACGTTGGGCCGACGCCCGTTGGACTGGGCCGCCGCCATGACACAGGTGGTGATGAGCAGTGAAATGATGTTATGTCGCATTCCCGTATGATACCCGCGACGGCGTGCGTCGCACTCCCCGCGGACACTGGCGCCGCTTTCGGTAACCGACTGAGGGCAGGCATCCGTAGGGGCCGCCCCCTGTGGCGGCCGGCGGGTGGCATGGGCAATGTACTCATTGCCCGTGCGGACGAAGCACGGGCAGCGAGTACGCTGCCCATGCCACCCTGGTTGACGTTACCAATCGTTCTGGGTTGCTGCTTGGTTTTCGGCGACCCGCACGGCCCGGCCGTTGCGGGAGACGGGTTCGAACGTGCGGTCGCCCAGCTTGATGGACAGCGGCTGCTCCGACCAGGCGGGATCGGCCGCATGCCAGGCGTCTTTCTGACGCATCAGAAGACCAGCCCGCTCCGCCTGCACCGACCCGGCCTGCCCCGGCTGCCAGAAGACGATCGCTTCCGCGTCGGCGTCGGTCACGGAGATCTGGTGGGCGCCCGCGGTCTCAATTCGATACCGTTCGACGACGCTCCGCGCGAGCTCGGGCATGCGCTCGGAAGGCACGTCTGGAATCATGATGTACGAATAGCCGCGAGTGGATGGGTCGTGTGAGATGAACCCGGTGAGAAACCACGTGGCTCTCTGCTCCTCCGCCCCGTGCAGGCGCGGATCGCGGACGCTGCTCCAGTCGGAGCGACGTTCCTCGCGCTTGAGATGGACCTGCTGCAGCGCCGGAAACACGTACCCGACCCGCTCCAGCCAGACCCACTGGGGCCGCACCTCGCGCTCGAACGGTTCGCCCGGGGCCGGTTCTCCGTCGATGACCAGGGCCGCCCCGGCGCCGACCGGCTGGTTGAACACCGTCGTCTCCACACGGCCCGGACCGCTGATGTCGCTTCCCAGGCACACGATGGCATCGCGGTCCACCAGCCACGATTTTCGGGCACGAAATTCGCCGCACGACAGTTCCATCGCGGCCAGAGCCCGCTCTTCAGAAGATCGCACCATCCCGGCGAATGGAGACTCGTTGGCGCTCTTGATCTGCGTGCAGGCGGTCGTGCCGGGCAGCCGCGTCCAGTCCAGTGTCGGCCAGCACCCCCGCCACTCCGAGCCGGAGAGAAAGTGGAACGTCGAGCCATGGCTGAGGAACCACCCCTGCAGGTTCTCGCCGTTGATGGATTCGAAGCCGCGATTCCGCCTGGAATGCATCTTGATGCCCATCGCCCACGTCGGTCTGGTCACCTGGACGAAATCGCTGTCGGGGTACGCGAAGATGTCGTTGACCGGCGGCGCGGGCGGAACGCGCGGGACGCCCGCGGTGAGCTGTGTGATGCGCTCCGCCGTCCGCGCGTCGGTGAAATACTGACGATCGCGGGCGATGATTCCCGCCATCCGGGTGGCCTCGGGATGACCGATGCGCACCAGCGCGGCGAGGGCGTGGAGCCCGCCCGGACCGTAGCCGTCGTGGCACACGTCGTCGCCCCGCGTGATCTCGCGGCCGATGATGGCCGGGCAGATGGAGCCGTGATAGAGAAAACCGTTCGCGTAATGCATCGCCATGTGCGCGAAACGCTCGATCTGATCAGCGTTGGGTCCGAAAGCGGTCCCACGGGTGGCCTCCATAAGATTGGCGTACTCGCTGAGGAATCCCCGCCCGTATGCCCACATCGGGACCGACCCATGGAACTTGTAGCTGTAATCCTCCTGAAGATGCCCCTTGCCGGGCAGGCCGATCTCGCTCATGGTCGTCCGTGCCCACCGGCCGGCCATGGCCGGGTTCCCGGTCACGATTGCGAGTTGCAGGCAGAGCCGGGCGCGCCAGAGGGCGTTCATATCCGTCTTGCCCGGCCGGTCTTCGAGCGGCAGCGCGGCCGGCCCGGAGAGCTTCATGTCCGGCCGGACCTTCAGCACGTCAGCGAGCGTATCAACCTGTTTCTGACGCAGCGCGGGATCGAGCGCCTCGCCGCACAGCAGGAGGGTCTCGAGCACGTGCATGGGCATGCCGATTTCCCACGCCCACCAGTTGTTGGGCCTGGGGCTGTCCGGATAGGCGAACTGCTGCAGGTGCTGGAGTCCCGCGGTGATGGCCTGCAGAACCTCTTTGGAGTCGCGGTACCGGCTCTGCGGCATGGCCCACGCACGGGCCAGCGTGGCCGCTTTTCGCCAGGCGCTGCCGTTATGCGAGATCTCCGGCGCCTGAATGTCGTTGTAGCTCGACCACCAGCCGCCCGGTTCCGCCAGTAACTGGGCCGCGTCCTCCTCCGTCCGCCGCGTCAGAGGCTGCCACACGCCGCTGGGCAGCAGCGTGCCGGTGGCCGCCATGATCATCCGGCCCTTGATGCGGCGAAGCTGATAAAGCTGCTCCTCGTAGCCCGGAACCTCTGCGGCAAACACAGATGACGCCGCGCACGTGCACACCACCGCCAGGATCCTGTATCTCAATCCGCAATCCTCCACACTCAGTACCGAAACCGCGCCGCAATCGGCATCCGCCGTCCGACGCCGAACGCCCGGCTCGTCACCTTGAGCCCCGGCGGCATCTGTTTGCGCTTGTACTCGTTGAGATCGATCCACCGGATCACCTTCTGCACGACCTGGGCGTCGAAGCCGGCGGCGATGATCTCGTCGGTGCTCTGCTCCTGGTTCACATACCGCTCGACGATCGCATCCAGCAGGTCGTACGGCGGGAGCGTGTCCTGGTCCGTCTGGTCCGGCCGCAACTCGGCCGAAGGGGCTTTCGTTAACGACCCTTCGGGAATCATCTCGCGCCCGGCCCGCTCGTTGATGTACCGCGCGAGCGGATACACCAGCGTTTTGGGCACGTCGCTGATCACCGCCAGGCCGCCGCACATGTCGCCGTACAGCGTGGTATACCCGACGGCCAGCTCGCTTTTGTTGCCGGTCGTCAACAGCAGCCAGCCGAAGTGGTTCGATAAGGCCATGAGCGTGCAGCCGCGAATACGGGCCTGGAGATTCTGATTCGCCAGGTCAGAGAGCGGCTCGCCCGGGCTCTGCCCCAGTTGCGTCTCGAACACGTCGTGCATCGGGCCGATCGGAATGATCCGGAACTCGATCCCCAGATTCCGGGCCAGGACGGCCGCATCCGATTTGCTGTGTTCGCTGCTGTAGCGCGACGGCATCGCGACGCCCACGACGCTTTCGGGGCCCAGCCCCGCCGCGGCAATTGCCGCCGTCACCGCCGAATCGATTCCGCCCGAGAGCCCCAGCACCACACGCTTGAACCCGCACTTGCGCACGTAATCCCGCGTCCCCAGCACCAGCGCGTCATGCAGCGCCGCCATTCCCGTCGGATAGCTGTAGCGGCGGGCGTCTCTGCCCGGCGGCGGAGCGGCCGCCCCCTGCGGCACCGGCATCCCGCCGGTCTGAGGGTGTGGCACCGGTGTCTCGCCGGTGTAAGGGTGTGGCACCGGCGTCTCGCCGGTGCTCCCGGTGGTCGACCCACCAGCACCCACCTCTCCCCTCTCCACCTCTCCCCGTTGCCCCCTCGTCTCAATACCCGCCAGATCGACGACCAGAAGGTCCTCCTCGAACGCCTTCGCCTGCGCCACGACCCGCCCCCGGGCATCAAACACCGCCGAGCCGCCGTCGAACACGAGATCGTCATTCCCCCCCACCTGATTGCAGAACACAATCGGCAGACCATGCTTTCGTGCTTGATTTCCGAACAGCTTCTCGCGGTACTCGTGCTTGCCCATCGTGAAGGGCGACGCGCTGATGTTGACGAGGAAATCCGCCCCCGCCCGCGCGATCTGCCCGATCGGATCGCTGTGATACAGCCGCCGCCCGACGAGCTGCTCGTCATCCCAGAGGTCCTCGCAGATCGAAATGCCGATCCGTTTGCCCGCGTGCTCGACCAACGCCACCTCCGGCCCCGGCTCGAAGTAGCGGTGCTCGTCGAACACGTCGTACGTGGGCAGCAGCGACTTGTAGCGCACCTCCATCCGCCCGTCGCGGCACAGCGCCGCCGCGTTCCGCAGCCGCCGCCCCACCGCATCCGTGTTCACATCCACGAAGCCGACGATCGCCGCGATCCCGATGCACCGCTCGGCGATTCGGTGCACCGCCTCGACATTCGCCTTCACGAACCGCGGCTTGAGCACCAGGTCCCGCGGGGGATACCCCACCACCGACAGCTCCGGAAACAGCACCAGCGCCGCCCCCTCCGCCCGCGCCGCCGCCATCCGCTCGATGATCTTCTCCGTATTCCCGATTACGTCCCCGACCACGGGGTTCGTCTGGGCCAATGCGATCTTCATGAAGGGGATTGTAGTTCAGGCATGCATTTGAGGCACCATGATTGGCATCGTGACCCTGGAGAACCGCACACAGTCCGGATGGGGACCCGGGTGCGCCGGAAGCTTGCGAGGCGGGACGAGACCCACGACAATGCCGCGCCAACGATGCACGAGGACGTATCATGAAGGTTCACGAATACCAGTCCCGACAGATCCTGGCCGATGCCGGCGTTCCCATCCCCCCTTCCGAGGTTGTGGGCTCGGTCGAGCAGGCCGTCGCCGCCTACGACAAGATCGGCGGCCAGGTGGTGGTGAAGGCTCAGGTCTTCGCCGGCGGCCGTGGCAAGGCCGGCTTCGTCAAGCTCTGCTCGACGCGCGAGCAGGTCCGCGAAGCCGCCCGGTTCATGCTGACCAACAAGATGGTCAGCAAGCAGACCGGCCCGCAGGGCATCGACGTCAAGAAGCTGCTTATCGCCGCCGCCGTCGACATCGCGAAGGAGTTTTACGTCGGCATGGTCGTCGACCGGGCCAGACGCTGCCCCGTCATCATGGTGAGCACCGAGGGCGGCGTCGAAATCGAAGAGGTGGCCGCCCGCAACCCGAGCGCCATCGTCAAGGAGTGGCTCCACCCGCATCTGGGCCTGCTGCCCTTCCAGGTGCAGGAACTCACCCGCGCCCTGGGCTTCACCGCCAAGGAGCACGTGCAGGCGGCCGGCCGGATCATCCGCGGTCTCGCCAGCGCGTTCCTCAAGTACGACGCCTCGCTCGCCGAGATCAACCCGCTCGTGCTCACCAGGGACGGGCAGCTCCAGGCCATCGACGCCAAGATCAACTTCGACGACAACGCCCTCTTCCGGCACCCGGACATCGAGGCCATGCACGACCCCTCTGAGGAGAACCCGAGCGAGATCCGGGCCAAGGCCGCCGGC
>CAZQEN010000400.1:0-6643 GCA_964591605.1 uncultured Planctomycetales bacterium | reverse complement strand
CCACAAGAAGCTCGGGGTCGACGAGTCCGTCATGTGGGGTGAGTTCTTCTTCTGCGACGCCCTCCAGCGGGCCATCAAGTACCTGCGAACCGCCTGACGTGCGGCGGATATCAGTCAGCGAGGGTGACCGATGCGTCGGCATGGCCCGGCACTGCCCGTGCCCTGCCCGGCTGCTCGGATCTCTGCAGGGCCTGGGCGCGAACCCGTCCACCGCCAGCTACCGACGGACAGACAATAACGGAGCACTGACATCTCTGGCATTGTGTCCGGCGGGCAAAGGACTTAGAATATCAGGCCACCTGGGGTACCGGCGGCCGCTGCCGCACGGTGGTCCTGAAACTCTTGAACTGCCGGAACGTCTTATCTCGTAGGACGTTCGTGAGTGCAGCCTGCCGCCCCATCGGGAGCTGATGCCGATGCGCCGTCCGCCGCGCCGGACCATCCTGCCGTTGCTGCTGCTTGCGGTTGCAGCGCCGCAGACCCTTGCCGCGCATATCCGCGCCAAGATCCTCCGCGTCGGCTTTCCGGCCAGCGGCATGCAGTCGTCCGAGCAGGGATTCGACCGTTACCGGCCGGGATTCTGGACCCCCATCCTCGTCGAACTCAACAACGACGACGGCGACCTCTTCGAAGGCGCTCTGCAGGCCCGCCAGATGGATCGCGACGGCGACCAGGTCGTCTCCACCCTGCCCGTCGCCGTCCGCGGCACCAAAGAAGTGTTCATCTACGTCCCCGCCAGCCCGCCCCAGGCCCAGCAGCCCTTCCTGCTGCGGATGGTGGGGCCCGAGGGCGGACCGGTCCGGATGTTTGACGACAACAATCAGCCGACATCCGAATGGCGACCGGTTTCCGAGCCGCAACCCATTGCTCCGGCCACTCAGGTCCTGCTCGACATCTCTCGCCAGCCGCTCAACCAACTGAGAGAACTCGCGACCGACCCGCAACTGGCACGCGAAATGATGGTGGCGAGAAGCTCGCCCGCCAGCCTGCCGGATTCCTCACCCGGTCTGCAGATGATCGATATCGTCGTCTGGGACGATGCGGATCCCACCCAGTTCCGCGACGTGTCTCAGCAGCAGGCCCTGCTCGAGTGGGTGCAGCGCGGCGGCACCCTGGTCCTGGGCGTCGCGCGCAACTGGGAGCTGCTCAGCAAGAGCGTCTGGGGACGGCTGCTGCCCGGTCCGCTCCAGCCTCCGGTCAGCAACCTGAACACGCCGCCGACCGACAGCACTTCGGGACCACTCGACGATCTCGCGGAGAAGGTCCTCGGGATGGCCGCCCCGTTCGCCACGCCGGTCTCGTACTGCCCCATCCGGCTCTCGGAGCTGGCCCCCAACGCGATTCCGCTGATTCCCGGCGAAAACACCCTCTCCCAGGAGGGACGACCGCCCGGAGATCCGCTGGTGTTCGCCGCCTCCCGTCCCTGCGGTCGGGGCCGGATCGTGCTGGTGGCCGCGGAGATGCAGGACCTTCTGAGCCGCGAATCCACCACCAGCCCGCTGTTTCTGCGCCAGATCCTGAGCATCCGCAAGGACACCGCGCAGACCGATCGCTCCCAGCGCTCTTTCTCGCGGCCTGACGCCTTCGGCATCATCGAGAAAATGACGGATTTCGGGGTCACCGGCGGTCTCTACTTCCTGGTGGCCTTCCTCTTCGTCGTGATCTACATCCTGATCGCGACGATGGGCAGTTGGAGCGTCCTGCAGCGCCGCAAACGGGTGCATCACGCATGGACGGCCTTCGCGGTGATCGCGGTGATCGCGAGCGGCACCAGTCTCTTCGCCGTGCAGATCATCCGCGGCATCGGCAACCGGGTTCAGCAGTTGTGCGTCGTCGACGCTCACGCGGGAGAGGATCGCGGCATCGCCAACTGCTACTTCGGGCTCAAGACGGCCTCCCACGTCGCGCTCGATCTGGCTCTGCCCCGCGACGCCCTCAATCCCCGCGAGACCGCCGACAATCCGGGCGGACTGATGCCGCTGGCCACCGCGTGGGAAGAGCTCGGGCTGAGCCAATACTCCGCCGAGGCGCGCTACCAGGCCGGCGGACCCGTCGGCCAGCTCTGGGGGGTGCCGTTCCGCGCGACCGCCCGGCAGTTCCAGGGCATCTGGCAGGGCCAGTTGCCCGGCCGGATCGAAGCCTCTCTGAAGCGGCGCTCCGCTGGCAACAACAAGTTGTCTCTGGACAGTTGGATCGAAAACAAGCTCGACGCCGACCTGACCGACTGCTTCCTCCTGGTCACGGGGCGCGATGTCGAAATCCCTTCGTCGTCGGGAGGGGAGAGGGCCTCGCGGGCCCTGTCGGTCACCGTCTACAATGTCGGAACGCTTCCCCGGGGAAAACGGCTCACGTGGCTCAATTACGTCAGCGAGCAGCTTCGCGAGGAGCACCGGCGGGCCGCCCGGGACAGGACCGCCCCCCTGCCCGAGCCGACCGCCGCAGAGATCGAGGACTGGTCGTCGGGGCTGGTGCTCTTGAAACTGCACGGCCAATGGATGAGGGACGCCTGGAAGGTCCAGACCCGGGACGCACTGGGCACCCCGGAGACCACCCTCAAGGTGGAAGGCGGAGCCATGAAAGCCGCCCTCATGGTCCTCAGCACCTACGCGGAACTCGATCTCGAAACGGACAGCTCCGGCCTCCTTCACAGCGAGATGGAGCGTTCGCGCGGCTTCGATCTCGATCGCAGCGAGGCCCTCACGACGCGGACCGCCCTGTTGATGGGCTTTACCAGCGACAACGCCGGCCCGGCACGGGTCGCCTTCCGCTCCGCCGGCGGAACCGCACGCGACTGGGAACCGATCGAGCCCTCGGACGCCTATACCATGTACCGGTTCGTGATCCCCCTGGGCGCAAGATGATCATCGAGACGATCAATCTGACCAAACGCTACGGCGACCTGGTCGCCCTGAACAACCTCCACCTCAACATCGAGGAGGGAGAGTGTTTCGGGTACATCGGCCCGAACGGCGCGGGCAAGACGACCACGATCAAGATCCTGGCCACGCTCCTTCAGCCGACCTGGGGCGAGGCGCGAATCTGCGGGCACGTCATCGGCTATCAGTCACGCAAGATCCGCCCGCTCATCGGATACGTCCCTGATTCGTTCGGCGTCTACCAGGACATGGTGGTGCTCGAGTACCTCGAGTTCTTCGCCTCCGCCTACGGCATCACCGGCCAGCAGCGGACCCGGATCGTCAATGACGTGCTCGACCTCACCGATCTGAGCTACAAGCGCGACGCGTTCGTCGATTCGCTCTCGCGGGGCATGAAACAGCGGCTCAGCATCGCCCGCGTGCTCCTGCACGACCCCAAGGTGCTGCTCCTCGACGAGCCGGCCAGCGGCCTGGACCCCAGGGCCCGCATCGAAATCCGAGAGCTCCTCAAGGAGCTGCACCGGATGGGCAAAACCATCGTGATCAGCTCGCACATCCTGCCCGAGCTGGCGGAGCTGTGTTCAACCGTCGGCATCATCGAACGCGGCGAGCTGTTGTTCCACGGGTCGGTCCAGGAGATCACACGCAAGGCGCGGATGGGCACGCGCGTCCAGGTGCGCGTCGCCGATCGCATCGAGGCGGCCGCCCGGATTCTCGAACAGCTCGAGCTGGTCAAAGCCGTGCAGCAGGACGACGGCCAGCTCACCGTCGAGCTCAAGACCGATACCCACGACCTCTCGTTCATCGCGCGAGCGCTGCTCGACCACAATTACGCGATCAAGGAGCTGCGCGAGGAGGATGTGAATCTCGAAACCGCCTTCATGCGGTTGACGAAAGGCATCGTGCAATAGTCCGCGCAGGAGGAGCCTGCAGCGGCCGCTCAGCCGCGGAGCGGCGCAAGCTGGTAGCCCACGGCCAGGCCGTGGGAACACGGAGAAACGATGACCCAGCCCCGGAAGGGGCGTCAGAAACCCGCGGGCGCCTCGCCCAACAACCGGACCGTCTAGATCCCCGACACCGGCGACGCGCCCTCACAGGGAGACCGACCCATGCATCTGCGACTCAGCACCTGTGCCTGCCTGCTGTTCTTCGCATACTCCGCCGCCGTCTGCGGCCAGCAGCCCCGCAGCAACGCCGACGAGGAGGATCCCCTCGGTCCGCCCACCCGGCACGGCATCCGCATGACGCCGGGCATGGCGCGGGCCCTGGGCCAGGTCTTCACGAAGAACGTCCTCGTGCAGCACTACGAGATGGACGCCGCCCGGAGCGATCAGGCGGCCGAGCTCGTGGCCCGGCGCCTGATGAGCGCGGCGCATGCTGTCGACACCCACGGCGCCGCCCTGAGTGAGGTCATGATCACCCGCCTGCTCGAAGCCCAGGCCCGGCGCCCCGAAGGCATGCAGGGCAGCGACATCTTCACGCCCGACTTCCAGAAAGAAATGGCCGAGCAGATCCTCCCCGCCCTGCCCGCCGTCCGCGACCTCATGGGCGGCGTCGTGCGCGACACCATGCCGCTGCTGCCCTTCAAACAGCAGCTCAAGATGACCGCCGAACTTGCGGCCGCCGGCACCGCGCTCAACGGCTTCGAACAGAACATGCAGCGCTGGGCCCGCGGCGAGGGCCAGCCGGGCGAAGATCCCTTCAACAACTCGCCCTCCGGTCCCGACGCCACGAAGAAGGATACGACCGGACAGTCGCCCGTGCTCAAGGGAGCGCGGGACGCCGCCCAGGCCGAACTCGACAAACAGGAGTGGCTCCGCCGCATGTGGCAGAACTACCTGAACGAGTTCAAGAAGTTCTACGCCCTCGACGACTCGCAGGCCGCCACCGCCGACTCGATCCTTCGCGAGTATCTCGAGCGGGCGCGGGGCCTCATGCAGGACGCGTCCTGGCGCGACCAGATTTACCGCAGCCGGCTCTGGCTGCGGATGGCCCCCCCGCTGCGGATGGCCCAGGTCTTCAGCAACATCCTCAACAGCCGGTATGACGAGTCAATGGCCCCCATCAATGCCCTGGGCGACGAGTTCCGCCTCAGACTCGAGGAAATCCCGACGGAGGCCCAGAAGGCGGCGGCGAACGAACGGATCGCCGCGGCTCTGAAGGAACGCGGCTACGACACCGCCGTATCCAGTCAGCAGCCGGCCACTCCTCCATCATCCATTCAGGAGGTGAGATGATCATGAGATGCAACCTGCGAACAGCAGCCTGGATCACGATGCTTGCGGCATTCTCAATCCGGCCGATCGTGGCGCAGGCCCAGCAGGCCGACGCGCCGGCCCCGCCCGAACCCGCCCCCGCGGCCGAGGCGGCCCCGGCCGATGCCACTCCCGCGCCGGGCCCGCCCGCGGCGCCCCCGCCGCCCGGCGAAGAGGTCATGCGCCCCACGGAGCACGGTCTGCGGCTCACGCCCGACATGGCCCGGGCCATGACCCGCGCCATGGCGGCCGGCATGGGCAAGGAATTCAAGCTCACCACCGGCCAGCAGGAGCAGCTCAGCGATGGCTACGCCCGGCGCCTGATGGAGATCGCTCGCAAGTACGAGGAGCAGGGCCAGGCTTTCTCCGAGTACGCCATCGAATCCATCTGGATGAGCTTCGGCAGCGGCGGACCCGGCATGAAGTTCACGCCGGACATGGCCCGCGAGTTCAGCCAGCGGGCCGGCCCGGTGTTGCCCGCCTTCCGCGAGCTGATCGACGGGCTCGACGAGGAAGCCAGAGCCGCGTTCCCGGAAGAGTCCTATGCCCGCTTCCACAAGGAGCTGGAGAAACCGCGGCAGGTGATGGACCGGTTCGAGGAAAAGATGCAGCGCTGGTCCGAGGGACAGATGAAGGAAGGCGAGCACCCATTCAGTGACCTGGACGAGCCGGCCACACGCCCCGCCGATGCCCCGCCCGAGAAACCGCGCACCCCCGAGGTCCGCCAGGCCGAACAGATGGCCGACTGGACGCTCAGCACCGCCGGCATCACCGAATGGAGGTTCTTTCTGAATCAGGTCAAGGAACACTTCAAGTTCGACGAGCAGCAGTCCGAGAAGGCCACCCGCATCCTCGCCGACTACACGTCCAGGGCCGAAGCCATCATGACGCCGGAGTGGAAGGAGGCCGTGCGCCAGAACCGCATCAAGGTGAACCTGCGCAACCAGTTGAAGGGCGTCCCGACGATCCCGTGGATGTGGCGCCTCCAGCACGAGTATGACACGGCTCTCAAGCCGATCCGTGAATTGGGCTGGTCCTTTCGGAAGGACATTCTCGCCCTGCTGACCCCGCAGCAGCGCGAGGCGGCTCTCTCGGAGATCACCGCGCGGGCCGTTGAGCATGGGTTGTCGGTGGATGACAAGGACCAGGCGATCCTCGGCCTGGCCGGCAGTACGTGGAGCCTGTGGAAGTTCTGAGCCCCGCTGCGCAGGCCCGCCGCCCGCTCCACCCTCGGCAGTGTGCGCGAGGGCGAGACGTTTGAGGCCGGGCGTGCATCAGAACCGGGAGCGCGACCGACGAGCCTGACGCATGAGGGGTGCCGGAGGTTCGGTTCGGGGTAAGGCCATCCACGCGGTACGCCAGGCCCCTCACTGGCGTTCGGGCTTGATGAAGGGGCCGCCCGCAGGCTCAGACGTTCCGGGGGCCTGCCAGTTGCCGGGTTCGTGACACTTTGGGCAGGGTGGCATGGGCAGCGTTGGCTTCGCTGTGCGAAGCCAACGCTGCCCGTGCGAG
>CAZQEN010000399.1:0-6657 GCA_964591605.1 uncultured Planctomycetales bacterium | reverse complement strand
GGTGCGCGCAAGCTCATCGCAGCAAAACAGATGCGCTCGGCCGATCCGGCCATGAGCGGGTCCCGCAGGACGCGGAGACGCCGTGAGCCGCGCCGGGCAGGCGGAATCCGCGATGGCGCAGGGCCGAAAGAGGCGCATCGGCCTGAACCATCGAAGTCGTCCGGGTTCTCCGGCCCCCTGCCCGCAGTCAGGACGGCGAAATCGGCGATGGCTGCCGTCCCCACCCGGATCGCGAAAAAAAGTGAGACTGTAGCATCATTGCCGCGGCTATTCGGTCCCTGTGCGTGACAGGTGCAGCGGCTGGATCGTAGTACTGCGGCCAGGGGCCCGCTGGTCGCGCTCCATGTCCAGGGCGATGCGCTGGCGGATGTGCCTGGCTGTCCGAACCGAGTACACGCTGCGTTGAGCCTTCCGATAGCGGCGGTTGCCGCGTTCGACGGCATTGCTGGTGGCCGGCAGCAGCCGGTCGTCCAGAAAAGCCAGGGCCTTCTCCAGGTTTGGGCTGAACAGCTTGCTCAGCGTGCGGCCCACCTGCTTGAAGCGGCGGACACGCTGGCGAAGCCGCGCCAGCTTGGCTAAGCCCGTCTCGGTCCGGCACCGCCGATCAAACAGGCGATAGACCTCATCCATGATCTGGCGGAGCGTTCGCAGGTACGGCAACCTTCGGGTGATCCGCTGGAGCGCCTTCTTCTCAGCGGGCGTCAAGTGGTGTTGCACGAACAGGTGCCGATGATCGAAGAGATCAGCAATCTGCTGCTGAATCCGCTTGGCCTTGCGGACCTGCGCCCGCTGGGCCTTCGAGGGGCGGCCCCGCGGGAGAACCGGCTGCTGGGCCTTCAGGGCCTTGCGGACCTTGGCCACCGCGCCAAGCACAGCCCTGGTGATCGAGCCCGGACTGGCGGCGGCGCACGAGGGCCTCGGCGAGGTCCTGGAACGCCAAGGCAGGATTGAGGAAGCAATCCATGAGTGTCAAACGGCGCTGCGCCTCGACCCGCGCGACTCGAACGCCCGCGTCCGGTTGGACCGCCTCTCGACGCGGCCTGCCTCGCAATGATCCCGACACCTCACGGCCCTGATTCATGCGCGCGGATTCATACAGCATCATCGATCCCCGGAAAACGAGCGGTTTCTGGATGAACGGAACGTTCCGGGCGGAACGGGCCAGGCGGCGGCTATGGGCTCGCCTCTGTGGATCCCAGCAGCGCCACGCGATCGTACCCACCGGCCATCAAGGGCATTTTCGTGCGGCCGTCCCTGGGCCTCGCGCTCAAATGCAGCGTGACCTTCCGGCTGGCCAGATCGGCCACAGACATCACGCGGTCGCCCCACCACCCCGAGAGCGTGTCATGTGTGAGCTGAGGCGGAATGTCTTCGTGCCAGAGCAAGGCGTCCTTACCCTCGCATTCTCCGTGAATCTCATACGAGAGATAGTCCAACTCGCCGGGCATTGTGATGCCGCCCGTCGGTTTCATGATCGGGCGAAAGCGCAGTACGGGCTGGCCCGCGGGAACATCCATCCTCAAAGTTGCCGCCTCCCACTGTTCACCGTTGTGCTCCTCGCCCACGACCCTGGCATCCTGAAAGAGAACATCACGCAGGTTGTTCGCCAATCGAGCCAGTTGTTCCGGTCGGGGAGCGATCAGGCAGAAGGTCGGTTTAGTGCCCGCGGACAACTCGACGGCGAACGGAGCGGAGATCAGCTCTTTCTCCCACGAAAGGTATCGATTGTACAACGTCTCCCGGAACAGTGTGCCGACTTCAGGATGACGGATGAGGCCCTCGTGGGTCCCGATGATCAAGCGGCAGGTTGCGTCGTCGGGCGAGACAACCATGGCCTCATCCAGGCTGATCCGCCGGCCGACGGCCGCGCCGAGCGTCTCGACGATCTGTGCCGCAAGCCGTCGATCGATCTTGATGTCGCCGACGTCGATCCGGATCGGTCCCTGCCGTGCTGCCGCCATCATGCGAGCCACCGGTGCCTTGAAGATCGTGTTAAACGATCGCCGAATCGAAGCGACCCTTTGCTGGTACTCGTCGTAGGCAGCGGATTGGGCCGGAGCCTCCAGGCCCACCTCGACCACCACGCAATCCTTGGGTGCGATTGAGATTCGCAAGTCCTGGCCGTACGAGAGGGTGTCGCCGGGGACACGCGCATTCATCGGATAAACCAGATACGCCGGTATTCCGGTCTCACCCCGCGCGAAACCCGCATTCTCATCCAGCTTGACCTTTGCCTCTCCCGCCTCGAATGCGCAGTTGAAGAGGTACATCACGCCGCGACCCTGGCCGACGTGCGAGAAGCCCACGATGCCAGTGTTCGGATCCTCCGGCAGATCGAACAATGAGCGGCAATTAAACACGAACCGGCAGCGATCCCGATCCCAGGCCAGCCATTCCTTCAGTATGGCGCGGTCGAAAGCGGGCATCTGCCGGAACGCGAAACGGATATCGCGGATCCGCGTGGTGGCGAAACACGTGAACATGTTCTGCGTCCAGCCCTCGCCCGATCCCACAATGTCCTCCGTGTGCGCAAGATTCACCGGAATCGACGATTTCTGTTGATATGACCAGCCGGCAATGTCGCCCTTGATGCCCCACGGCGGAACGAAATTGTTGTAGAGACGCTGCCAGGCCAGCCGGCGCTCGAAGGCGAGAGCCCGTGCAGGGTAATCCGTGGCGATAGCCTGTTTGAACGCGGACAACATGCCGGGATCCCCTGCATGAATATGCGTGACATGAAGCATCGCCCACGGCCAGGGTTCGGCGTGGCAGAGGAATTGATACATGTCCGGACGGCGCTGCCGGCAGGCGTCAAATATCTCCAGGATCCGGCGGAGCTGCATGTCGACGGAATCCCAGCCATTGGCGAGACAGTTGTGGTTTCGGCCATGATCCTCGCCGAAATGGTTGTCATCAAACATCATCCCGGCGAGGTCGTAGCAGGACTGGGCTCTCAAAAGTAATTCCATCAGGCGCGACTGGTATTCAGTGGCCAGTGATAGGTGCGGTGCTTGCGGCCAGCGGCCTTCCCACATCCTGCGTTGGACGGCCTGGCCTTTTGCGTTGCGCACCGCCCAGTCGCCACCCTCACGCACGAACACGCAGCCGGCGGCGTCAAACCAGAGCGACAGTTCCATACCACGCTCTTTGGCAGCTTTCACTATAGGAAGAAGGCCTTCGGGCAGCCGTTCAGGCTGGGTCATGCCCAGGTCCCATGTCCTGTCATCGGCGGGGCGGAGCTTTGGCAGGCGCTCACTGTAAGGATGGTCCGGCCATTGCCAGCCCGCATCAAAGTGAAGAATGTTGGCGCGGACATCGGCGAGGTCATCCAGGATTTCCAGGATCCGATCGGCGCGGGCCTGCCCGAGCCACGGCCCCCAGGTCGTGAACTTGATCGGGCACCGTGCTTTTGGCTGAACGCGGGCGGCCACGTGAGCCATGAACGCACGCCGCGCCGCCTCCACGTCATCCTTCTCACAGGTGCGCTGGAAGCACACAATCGAGCCGGACCCGACCTCCCTGGACTCATCGGGTGCGAGCTGGAATCCCGGGCGGTACCTCATTTGAATCGTGCCGTTCTCGGAAACGATTTCCGACCGGGGCCATTCGAGCGTAAGGATGTATCCATCCTTTTCGCCCTGCAGCACGGCCGGCTGCCCCCACGACTTCGCCGTTGTCCAGACCAGCTTGTCATCAACCGGCCGTAAGCACCACTGATTCACGCCCGCAATGTAGACGGCCGTGTCTTTTGCCCTGCAAACAATCGACTTTCGCAACACCGGTGCCGCGGGATCCAACTCATACTTCACATCCGCCTGAGCCAAATCATGCTGGAAATGAAAGACCGCAAAGCGGTGCTCTTTGCCGACCGCCTGACCATCCAGTTTGAAACCCCCGCTCGTCGTGAATTGCACCGGAAGGCTCGGATCGTGGATCCCATCGGCTGGCACGATGAAAAGCGAAACGGGCTCGTCGTCGGCGAAACGATGGGTGTGCCCCGTCTTTTTCCAGCGGATCTCTGAGAGTCGCGGCCCGGCCTCCGTCAGTTCAAACGTCGCGTCCAGTTGCGCGTTATGCAACTCGACAGCCGCTGCAGGGTTCAATGCCCAGATGAGAGGCGTTCCCAGCATCGCCAGTGTGCGAACATGCATTGGCCGGCTCCTGTCTGTTTGGAAAGACCGGGTGGGCGGGTTCAACCGTGATGTGCACTCGCTGACCTCCACGCCGTCAGGCGTATTCTATGGTCCTCGACGCCCTGAGTGGAGAGGATAGCGGCTGTGCCCTGACGACAACAAGCCCTGGAAAAGCGCTTTTTTAAGATTCTGTGTGGCTTTCGAGATGCGGCGCGCCGCTGGCGGCCGAATCGCTCGGGCAGGTGTCGCCGGGGATCAGCATCGGATCGAGCAGCCCGTGCCCGTGACGGGCCTTGCCCGTGTCACGCATCTTGAGAAGCACCCGCAGAGCCTGACGCCCCGCTTCGCGCCAGGGTTCCTCCAGCGAGGTGACTTGGGCATCTGCAACCCTTTCCAGACCAAACACGGCGTCAGGCAAGATCTCTGGTAGCGCAACCGTGAGCAGCGCCGCGGTATCATGCGCGTCGAGATGCGACCGGCACTTCACTTTGACAACCACCGCTCCCCACTCGCGGGCGGCCGCCTGGAAAGCACGCAGTCGCTGGCTGCGCGCATCGTTCTTCTCGCTGACAATCGGATAAACCCGTTCCTGTTGCACGCCCTCGGTGATTCCGCCGAGCAGGTCGCCTTCGAAGCCCCATAAACACCGGTTGCCGTCGCCACTGCGGTGCAGGTCGTGCAGTGCCACCAGGAAAAACGTCAGGAAGGCGCATGGATTCCGGCAACGCCGGTATTGAGGGCATTCATACACAAGGCGCGGGATCCGCGACTGATTCACCCACCCGCGTACCATGAGGCCATCGAAGCCCCCGCATGTCAATGCTCTCTCAGTTCTCTCAAACGGTTTAAGAGTCCCGTTTCCATTAAAAGCATCGGGGGAGGCGTGAAACGACCCGCGGCTCGAAAACAGCGTTCCAAATCCCGCAGCATCGCTCCGGTCGCAATACTGTCCTGAGAAAACCGCTTTTCCCTTTGACAGCTTCACCTGAGCGGGTAAGATGGAAGTCAGGCCCGGCGTCCGGGAGCGGGAGCGATGTGCTCCTGTCGCTCTCGACGTCGGAGGCTTCTCCTGGGATCACCACGCGGGGGCGAGCAGTTGCACTTCTGCCTGGATCAGATTAGGCGACCCGAGGCAGCATTTCGCGGAGGAAGAAGGATGGTGAAGACTTTCGGACTCGCAATTGGCCTCATGACGGCGGTGGCCCTGAAACCGGCGGTTGGTGCGAACCTCGTGGCTAACGGAGATTTCGAGGGTGGATTCCACCCGGAGACGCATATCCCCGTCGGCTACAATATTGCCAACAACTGGTTCTGGTGCCCGTATCCAATTGTTGGCACCACATCAGATGCCCGTGCCTTCGCAGGGGTCGGCCTCGGAATGGACGGCTCATCCTGCCAGCGCCTGCGTGTCATACAAAACAGGACGGCCCAATCGTTCATGTGGCAGGTGGTCAACACCGTCCCCGGTACGACGTACGAGTTCAAGGCCTATTGGAAAATCGCCCCGGCGGGGGGCGGGAGTGTCGGTAACCCTCTTTTCCCCTGGATTGGCGCTTACTTTATCGACGGGGGTAGTACTGGTGACAGTCAGGCCGCTTATCAGGCAAATCACGATCTGATCAGGACCTTTCTCCCCACTGTCGGGCATAACAACCCCTACAGAATGCAGTGGCCGTACGATCCCCCGTTTGTCCCCACGACGCTGATCATCCCCAACAATAAGCAGATTGTGGCCGAGCGTGCCTACTTCTACTTCTATTACCAACCTCAACTTGCTGACGCTACCCAGCTCAACGACTGGGAGTCGATCTATGATGCCGCGGGCGGCGCGAACACCCCAACGCCGCCGGTTATTAACGTGAACACCGCCACAATAGGCATTGGCATGCCGGGCATTGGCGAGACCGCGGAAAACGGCGGCGGCGCCGCCTGGCAGACCAAGGTTGCCGCGGGCAACACCATGCTCGTTGGCTTCTTCGTCCTGGATTGCCCTTCGACAACGGGCGACGGGACTGACCTCTACATCGACAATGTCTCGGTGACCGAAGTATGTTCGATACCAACTGACCTCGATGGTGACGGCGACGTGGACGAAGTCGACTTCAATCAGTTTGTGTCATGCGCGTCGGGTGCGGCCGTTCCGCACAATGGCACGGCCCTCTGTCAGCAGGCCGACTTTGACGACGACGACGACGTAGACCCGGACGACTTTGGCGAGCTTCAGCGCTGCTACTCAGGATCGGGAAATCCCACTGATAGCGCGTGCTGCCAATAGCTGATGCCCGCTTCGGTTGCTCGGGCAGAACGGCGTTGGTTGGGGCGGCTGAGTAAGGGAGATGCCTGTGCGGGCACCGGGCACAGGTGTGTTGGCACAATTCCTCCGAGAAACGGGGCTGCCTGCAACGCCGGCCCTCGGACGGAAAAACGGGACAACGGAAAAACGGGACAGGTTTAATATTGACAGGCGCGTTGCCTCGCGTTAGCTTGAGTGCATGCCGCGCACGGCCCGAGCTGCTCCTGGAGG
>CAZQEN010000398.1:0-6689 GCA_964591605.1 uncultured Planctomycetales bacterium | reverse complement strand
CTCCCGGTGAGAAAAAAGAAGTCTTCAAACTCGGCCAGGGTCCGTTTCCCGTTCCCTTCGGCCAGAAGAAAGCCGACATCATCGGTACGTTCGACATCAAGTGGATTCCTCCAGGTCCGAAGGATCCGCCTGCCACCGACACCGACCACCTCGAGTGCAAGCCAAAACCCGGCGGCGAGCTCGACAAACGCTACGGCGCCGTGCACTTCTGGATCGACAAAAAGCTGGATCTGCCCGTCAGGTTGATGACCGAAGACAAGGAAGAGGACAAGACCATCACGGCCAACTTCCGAGACCTGCGGATCAACACCGGTATGGCGGGCAGCGAGCTGAATCTCCCCGATCTCGACTACGCAGTCACTGAAGAACGGCTCCCAGGACCCGCCGCTGCAGCTCCCCCTCCAGGCGAGAAGTGACCAGGCCCGCGCTCAGCCGTCCGCCCGGGTGAGCAGCGCGATCAGGTCCGTACTGCGCGCGGGCGCGAATGGCTCCTTGCGGTAGGAACCGAACACCTCGATGTGTACTCCCCGCTCCTGCTGGGCGGTGTGAACCAGCCACTCCGGGGGCATTCCCAGGAACTCCGCCTGATGATGCTGCGGCCGCAGCTCGGCCCGGTCGATCGCCAGATCCACCAGGTCCACATGGCCGCGATCGCCGACGCGGTGAATCCCCTTCAGAAGAACGTGCGTCTCGCCCCGCAGGCTCGTGCGGAGGCATTTCTGCCAGATCATCGGTCCTTCGAGGATCGGCTCGAGGTTCAACACCTGCAGCAGCAGCGCGCCGCCCGGCCGGAGCCACTCGAGCATCGCCCGCACCGATCGTTCGACCTCGGCGCGGCCCGGCGCGAGGGCCAGCGAGTTTCCCAGACACAGCACCGCGTCGAATCGCGCATCTTGGGGGCGCGGTCCTTCGTCGAACCGCCGCTCCACCCAGGCCAGACGCTCGCTTTCGCCGTAGTGCCTGCGGCAATGGGCGATCATTCCAGGACTGGCGTCAGCTCCCGTGACCTCCAGTCCCCACGAATGCATCAGGGCCGCATGCCGCCCGGTGCCGCATGCCGCGTCCAGGACGCGGCGGGCGCCGGTGCGCTGCATCACTTCGCGTAGAAGGGGGGTCTCGTTGCCGAGTCGTTTGGGCCAGTCAATCAGCGCGTCGTACAGCTCCGGCTCGACCTCGATGAATTCAGGGATCGGTGCGGCGGCCATCTCGAAACCTCCAGAGGGCGTCCACATTATAGCTTCCGTGCGATTGCGTTATGATCATCCGCATGAAACGCTGCGACTGGGCCCGCAACGAACTGAGCATCGACTATCACGATCGGGAGTGGGGCGTCCCCCTGCACGACGACCGCCGGCTCTTCGAGTTTCTCATTCTCGAAGGCGCCCAGGCGGGCTTGAGCTGGGACACCATCCTGCGCAAGCGGCCCCGCTATCGGGAGGTATTCGATGGATTCGATCCGGCCCGCGTCGCCCGCTACACGCCGCGCAAGCTCTCCGCGCTGCTGGCCGACCCCGGCATCGTGAGGAACCGCCTCAAGGTGGCAGCCGCCGTTCAGAACGCCCGGTCCTTCCTGAACGTGGCCGAGCAGTTCGGATCGTTCGACGACTACATCTGGGGCTTCGTCGACGGACGCCCCATCGTGAACCGCTGGCGGAGCATGCAGCAGGTTCCCGCGCGGACCACGATATCGGACGCCATGAGCAGGGATCTCAAGCGGCGCGGTTTCACGTTCGTCGGTTCCACGATCTGCTACGCGTTCATGCAGGCCGTCGGCCTGGTCAACGATCACCTCACAGGCTGCTTTCGCCACGCCCAAATCACCGCCGAATCCGGGCGGTGATCCCCGCCGCTCGAGCCGCCCCAAAGGCTCTGCCGCGGCCGGCGAGGCCGGATCGCCCGTTCTCTGCGCGCCCGAGGTGGAGGACGGAGTGCGGTATGCCGATGCCTGTACGGGGCCGTCTGCTGCGACGAATTGCCGGTCAGTGACCTCTTCGAGCGTGGGTGAGGCTCGACCAGAGCCGCGCCCGTGAGGAAGCGGTCTGCGATCACGTTGAAGAGCTCCCCACTCCCTGACGGTCGGGGCTCTGCCGGTCTGACCGCTTCTCGCACACGCTTTTAGAGTCGTCCCCACCGTCAACCGATACACAGACGGGAGCGCTCCGCGGTCGGAGACGGCCCGATAAACACGAGCACGGGAGCTCGAGATGCCCGACACACTTCGTACCATTCTGTTCAACGCACTCGGCACGCGCGACATGTCGTTCCGCAATTCCTTCGAACAGATACCCGCCGTACGCATCGTCAACGAGGTGACCGACTGGGAAAGCCTGCGCGAGGCCCTGCGCGATCCGAAGGTGGACATGCTCGGCGTCGGGCTCGACGACCCCGGCGGCATCGGCCTGGACATCGTTCATCGCGTGATGCAGTTGCAGCCCGGCTGCGGCATCATCGGCATCAGTGCCAGGACCGACCCGCAGAGCATCATCAAGGCCATGCGCGCCGGCTGCAGCCAGTACGTCTGCACTCCCATCGATGCGGAGGATCTCAAGAACGCCATCGATCGAATCCGATCCACCCGCGAGGTCACGGTCCATCACTGCAAGCGCATCTGCGTCATCGGCTCCTCCGGCGGGGCGGGGGCGACCACCCTCGCGTGCAACCTGGCGATGGAGCTCGCCCACCTGACCAACCACCGCTGTGCGCTGGTTGATCTGAATCTCGAGTTCGGAGACGTGGCCTGCGCCTTCGACACCAGCCCTCCGTACACCGTCGCCGACGTATGCCGCGACGGCATGCAGCTCGACAACACCATCCTGGCCAAGGCGCTCTACGACCTCTCGTGCAACGTCTCGATCCTCGCACGGCCGGACCGCGTCGAGCACGCACGCGAGGTCACGCCCGAAGGCGTCCAGACCATGTTCAACGTCCTGTCCACGATGTTCTCGTACATCATGGTCGATCTGCCCCGGGCGTTCGATTACACGAGCGTCGCCGCTCTCAACCCCGCCGACCACATCCTGATCGTCACGCAGCTCAGCGTTCCGTTCCTGCGAAACGCGACGCGCATTCACAAGGTTCTGCTGGACATGGGGGCGAGCGAGGACCGGATCGATATCGTGCTCAATCGCGTGAAGTCCACGTTCGAGCGGATCACTCCGGAGGATGTGGAGACGCACTTCGGCCGCCCGGTGCTGGCCATGATTCCGAACGATTACCACCGCGCTCAGAGCGCGCTGGATTTCGGCCATCCGATCGTGAGCGAGGCGCCCGACACGCCGGCACGCCTCGCGATCCAGAAACTGGCCCGCCGCCTGGCCGGCGAGGTCGAACCCGCGTCGACGCCCGGCTTCCTGAATCGTCTGCTGGGGCGGGCCGCCTCGGAAAAGAAAACCGCCAAGGCCGCGTCCTGACCGGCGCCGCGCCCCGGTCCCGCGCTCAGTTGGGCACGGCGTCCACCGTCACCACGATCACGTTGTAGAGCGCATGCGTCCCGGCCGCCACGCCGAAGCCCCGGAAGACGAACAGGCCCGCCAGGTACAGCCCCGCACCCGTCCGGAAGAAGAAACGCACGCGGTCAAAGGGCTCGTTGCCCAGCGGATAGTGATGTGACGCCGCAAACAGGGCCGCCGCCGCCAGCATGATCACCAGGGCCGCCATCGACCGCGGCATGCGCAGCACGTCGACGAAAACGATCACCAGAATCGTGATCGCGATGAGCCGGAACACCAGCTCCTCGTAGATGCCGGCGCCCAGACTGCGAACGATCTGATCGAGCCACCGCCCGCCGCCCTCCTCGCTGCCCGCTACCAGCGCCGTCTGCAGAACCTGGTTGTACACAAAGAGCGGCACCGTCCACAGCAGACTCTCGCCGAGCATTCCCGGCAGGACCCACGGGTCAAACCGCCACGGATGCCTGGCCGCCACGTGCCAGCCCACGAGGATCACGATCGTCAGAAGGCCGGGAAAGTAGAACCCGCCCGAGCCGATGATGTTCGCCGTGGAGACGATGAGCCATTCTGCGACCAGCTCCGAGCCGCCTTCCGAGCCCCCTCCGGTCCTCAGGTAGGTATACACCTCGAAAAGCAGCAGCATCGGCAGGATGAACACGAGGCTGGGCCACGGCCGCTGCGTGACGTAGTAGTACCGCTGCCCCAGCACCGACTCGGGCGCCGGAAAGAGGCTCAGATCGAGTCTGGTTCGCTTGCTCCCCTTGGCCGCCATGAACGGATTATCCCGACACCATGCGTCCGACACCAGATGGCTCAGATTCCCCCGTCATGACCGGCCCGGCTCCTGTGCCGGCAGCGGCGGGAGGGAAGGCCGGTGGAGAATAAACCTCCGGCGGGTCATGCCCGGATGCGACGCCGGCCGCTACGCGCCGCCAAAACTGAGCACCCGGTCGATCACGTAATCCTGCTGCTGCGCGGTCATCTCCGGGAAGATCGGCAGTGATAACACCTCGCGTGCCGCCTGCTCGCAGATCGGCAGTTGCCCGTCGCGATAGCCGCAGTACGCAAAGCACGGCTGAAGATGCAGCGGCAGCGGGTAGTACAGCCCCGTCCCCACGCCCGACTGGGCCAGATGTTCACGCAGCGCATCGCGTCGCGGCGAGCGGATCGTGTACTGATGATACACGTGCTCGCATCCTTCCCGCACCTTCGGCGGCGTCACCGCCGTGCCCGCAAACGCGGCATCATACCGGGCCGCATGCCGGCGCCGCGCGAGCGTCCATTCCGGCAGCCGCCGCAGCTTGACGCGCAGCGCCGCCGCCTGGATGCCGTCCAGACGGAAGTTGCCGCCGATGAAGTGGTGAAAGTACCGCTCGCTCTGTCCGTGATTGCGGATTTGCCTCAGACGCTCGGCGAGATGGGCGTCATTGGTCAGCACCATGCCGCCCTCGCCGATGCCCGAGAGGTTTTTCGTCGGATAGAACGAGAGCGTTCCTGCCGTCCCCAGGCTGCACGCGCCCCGGCCTCGATCCGTGGCTCCCACCGCCTGCGCCGCGTCTTCGATGAGCGCCAGCGAGTGCCGTTTGGCCACCGCGATCAGCGCATCCATGTCGGCGCACTGCCCGTACAGGTGGACCGGGATGATCGCCGCGGTGTTCGCGGTCACCGCTGCGGCGGCGGCGTCGGGGTCGATGTTGAACGTGTTTGCGAGGATGTCGACGAACACGGGCCTGGCTCCGACCCGCGCGACCGCGCCGGCCGTCGCGAAAAACGTGAACGACGGGACAATCACCTCATCCCCCGGCCCGATGCCCAGCGCCATCAGCGCGGCGATCAGCGCGTCGGAGCCGTTGCTCGCACCAATCGCGTGGGCCGCGCCGCACAGCAACGACAACTCGCCCTCCAGCGCAGACACTTCCGGTCCGAGGATGTACTCCTGAGATGTGAGCACGCGTTCGACCGCCGCGCGCACCTCAGAAGCGACGCTGTTGAACTGCGCCGGCAGGTCAAGCAGGGGAACCTTCATGAGCATTCGCTTTCTGTCGCCCTCATGTCCATCCGTGGTTTCGCCGGGAGATGTGTGCTGGGGGTGACCACATAAAAAAACTTCCGGGCGAGAAGCAAGTTCTCATCCCGGAAGTGCGCCACGGCTAAGACAGCCGAAGATCGAAGTTTCGTTTGGCACAGGCGGCAATCGTCTGCAATCATCCGACTCGCGGGCTCGTCCACACGGCCGATCCTTGAGAGGACTGACCCGGACTATATCACCACCCCGCGAGGGGTGTCAATGAAGTCATCGGCCAAAGCCCGAAAACCCATGAAAACGGTAAGATCATAATTCCCAAACAGTTGCGACTCCTCGGCCTCCTCGTTGTTTCGCATCGAGCTACAAGTGACGTATCGAGCGGGAGTTGCCTCTCGATCGATTTTTTTGCGATTTCACAGGCTTTTTCACTGGGTACAGTTACCCGTTTTTGGGTAGGCTGTCTTGACCGCGTACGGGCGGATCGAGAGCCTCTGGGCGGGCACTCAGGGCATCGGGGGCTCGCATGCTCTCCTCCGGCGGGCCGGGAGGCCCTCAGCCGGCAGGTGTGGCCAATCAGGACGGACGTTCGCGGGAAAGGTGTCGGACGGGCGTCCTTCCGGACACGGGGCGAATGCCGGCCGCCGCCACGCGGTGCCGGGGCGGACACCCCGGTCGTGGACTCGGCCACCGCCCCGAGGATCGGTAAGGCCGGCTGCATGAATTGCACACCGGCCCGGGCTCTCGACGTTCCTGGCATGACCGGATCACTGTCCCCGGATTTGCGGCAGAATCGGCAGGCCTCCCCTTTCAGAACCCCGTCGCGGGAGCGGCGGGAGGACTGGAGCGACGCGGGCAGTGCCGCCAGGCGCCGGTTCAACCGGCCCCCCAGCTCCGGCCGCAGACACCCATGGGGTCCCCAGAGAGACGCTGCCCGAACCGCGGCGCACCCGAATGTCCCCGCCCAGCCCGACCGCGGCCCATCCGCCCGTGGATCGGCCGCCCGTACCCCCTTCCACCGTTTCACGGAGGGGGTGCAACGGCGTTTTTTGCGCGTGAACCCCGGTGGGGCGTCCGGGTCCGGTGCCGACCCGGCATCGGCAAATCGCGAAAGATTAACGCCTCTCATGTTTGGTCCGCACCCCTCAAAGTGGATTGACACCGCGTCCTGCCTCCATATGATACCCCTTGTGAGAACACGCCTGCCCAGCATCGCT